>CAMWVE010000006.1 GCA_947177685.1 uncultured Porphyromonadaceae bacterium
TGCCCCAAAAGCGAGTGCAAAGTTACGAATTTCTACAATACTGACAAAATTTTTCAATCACTTTTTCAACTAAAATTTTCACACCGGAGAGAAACGACCTAATCTATAACGAGTTATAATCGGAGTACAGAATAGAGGTATTTACCCACAAGTATACAATGAACCAAGCGGGTGTTTTAATGAATATATCGGCATTAGTAATGCCATATATAATATATGTGGTAATTTTTCTTTGGTGATGGATGTTAAATGAGATTTTTTGCGTACTTTTGTGGTATAAATTCCGAAATAAAAAAAATACAATGACAGTAGAGCCATTAAAGGAACTATATAAAAGCTATACGGGAGAACAGCCTGAGACTGTTCAGGAACTGCCTGCGTCCGGTTCAAACCGGCGTTATTTCAGGCTTACAGGAGTTCAGTCGCTGATAGGCGCAATAGGCACATGCCGCGAAGAGAACGAAGCATTCATCTATATGGCTGACCATTTTGGCAAGAAGGGTTTGCCTACGCCTAAGGTTGTGGCGATTTCAGATGACCGTATGTCATACCTTCAGGAAGATTTGGGCGACCTTTCGCTTTTCAATGCCATTGAGAAAGGGCGCCTGACACGTTCGTTCGGACAGGATGAGAAAGAATTGTTAGTCAAGACCATACGTCAGTTGCCCGACATTCAGTTCGCAGGAGCCGTGGGTATGGATTTCAAGAATTGTTACCCGTCGGAGGAATTTGACGTGCGATCGATTCTGTGGGATCTGAACTATTTCAAATACTGTTTTCTGAAAGCCACCGGGCTGGAGTTTCAGGAGGATAAGCTTGAGGATGACTTCCAATCGCTTGCCGAGGTGCTTATGCGCAGCAAATCAAGCACCTTCATGTATCGTGATTTCCAGAGCCGGAATGTGATGATAAAGGAAGGTCAGCCATGGTTTATAGATTTTCAGGGCGGGCGCAAGGGTCCGTATTTCTACGATGTGGCGTCATTTCTGTGGCAGGCGAAGGCTAATTACCCGGACTCGTTGCGTAATGAGCTGATCAATGAATACATCGAGGCTATGCGGCGCTACACTCCGGTTGACGAGCAATATTTCCATCAGCAGCTGCGGCACTTCGTGCTGTTCCGCACGCTTCAGGTACTCGGCGCCTACGGATTCCGCGGATATTTCGAGAAGAAGCCGCATTTCATGCAGAGCGTGCCGTTTGCCATAGCCAATCTGCGCGAGTTGCTTAAAGAGGACTATCTTGAGTATCCCTATCTCAATTCACTGCTGCACAGACTTGTGGAGATGAAACAGTTTGCCGACACCCTTCAGAAACAAACCCTGACGGTGAAGGTGATGAGTTTCGCATATAAAAAAGGTATTCCTGATGACACCTCGGGCAACGGAGGCGGATATGTGTTTGACTGCCGCGGCATTAACAACCCCGGAAAATATGAGCGATTCAAGCCATTCACCGGACTTGACAAGAATGTGATAGAATATCTGGAGGAGGACGGCGAGGTGCTGACTTTTCTGGACCACTGCTATGAGCTTGTCGATGCATCGGTGGCGCGCTACATTGAACGCGGCTTTACGAATCTGATGATATGCTACGGCTGCACCGGTGGCAGACACCGATCGGTTTACTGCGCGCAACACACAGCCGAACATCTGCATGAGAAATTCGACATAAAGATTGAGCTGATTCACCGTGAACAGAATATTGAGCAGCAATTTCAACCGAGATAAGAGATGAAAGGAATGATTCTGGCAGCCGGACTTGGGACACGCTTGCGCCCACTGACGCTTTCGCATCCGAAGGCGCTGGTGAAATTGTGCGGTACTCCCATGCTGGAACGGGTGATAGTGCGTCTGAAAAGCTACGGCATCACCGACATCACGGTCAATGTGCATCATTTTGCCGATCAAATAAGGGATTTCCTCAAGGCGAACAACGATTTTGGGGTAACCATACATGTAAGCGACGAAACCGACCTGCTTCGTGACACCGGCGGCGGCATCCTGCATGCATCGAGATTTCTCGAAGGGACGGAATCGGTAGTTTTGCAAAATGCCGACATCTACACCGACTTCGACCTCCACAAGATGATTGCTAACCACACTGCATCGGGTGCCGATGTCACCATATTGGGCGAGGAGCGTGAAACCAAACGTTACCTTTTCTATGATGAAACGGACCGCCTGCGCGGCTGGGGTAACTTAGCCACTGGCGAGGTGCGTCCGGAAGGATTCGACATGACAGAATCAGGCTTGAAACGGCGCGCCTACGGATGCGTTCAGATCTTCAATCCGTCGGCAGTGTTGCCGTTGCTGCGCAGTTATTCTCCCGGAGAGGAAAAATTCGGCATATTCCCGTTTTACATCGACAACCGCGAGCGGCTCGACATCAGGAATTACACACCCGCGGAGAGCTACCGGTGGTTCGACATAGGACGACCGGAGAGCATTACGCATGCCGAGGAGGTTCTGAAAGGTATTCTGAAATAATATATAGAGAAAAAAGAGTGTAAAAGTTTGACACAATGATGAGCTCAGAGAAAAAAATTTACGGACTGATAGGCTTTCCTTTAGGACATTCATTTTCACAGACCTATTTCAATGAGAAATTCGAGGCGGAAAACATCAACGCCGAATATATCAATTTCGAGTTGCCTGACATAGGCGATCTGATGGAGGTGTTTGCCGAAAATCCCACGCTGTCAGGTCTTAACGTCACCATTCCTTACAAGGAACTGGTCATCCCTTACATGGACTCAATGGACCCGACGGCAGCCGAAATAGGTGCGGTCAACGTCATCAAAATCACGCGTGACAAGAGCGGTGATATCAGCCTGCGGGGCTACAACTCCGACATCGTAGGGTTCACTGATTCCATAGCTCCCATGCTGAAACCTTACCATAAAAAGGCGCTCATCTTAGGCACAGGAGGGGCATCGAAGGCGGTGGAATTAGGACTACGCAACCTTGGACTGCTGACTCAGAAGGTGTCACGCACCAAACGTGACAATATCCTAACCTACAGCGAGTTGACTCCGGATATAATGAGTGAATACAAGGTCATTGTCAACACCACACCGTTAGGAATGTATCCGCATGTCAACGAGGCGCCTGACATTCCCTACGACTGCCTTACACCCGAACATATATGCTACGATCTGCTCTACAATCCCGACGTGACTCTGTTCATGCGCAAGTCAGCTGAACATGGGGCAGAGGTTAAGAACGGACTGGAAATGCTTCTGCTTCAAGCATTTGAATCATATCAAATATGGAATAACTGAAAGCAAATATGAAATCTAAATCCACACCGGCTGCATCTGCGGAGAACTTCATCAAATCAACTCCGAGCAAGTTCATCTACATCATCGCCATCATCTTCATTCTTTTTCCGTGGGATAAAATCGGTTATGAAGCACTTGCCGTCAGTCCTGCAGTAGCTCTTTTCGCAGGACTCATCTTCGCATTCATCTGCACTCTCCCCTACCCTAAATTCAACAAAAAATCATCGAAATATCTGCTTCAGGCATCAGTGGTCGGACTTGGTTTCGGCATGAACTTTGTCACAGCCATGAAATCAGGCAGCGAAGGAATGATGTTCACCATAGTGAGCGTTATCGGCGTCATGTGCTTCGGCGTGCTGTTCGGCTACTGGATGCACATACAGAGCAAGACGGCATATCTGATTTCATCAGGCACCGCAATCTGTGGCGGAAGCGCCATTGCTGCCGTGGGACCCGTGCTTAAAGCCAATGAGAACGAGATGGCAGTGTCGCTGGGCGTAATCTTCATTCTGAATGCCATTGCGCTGTTCATCTTCCCTCCCATCGGGCGCTACTTCGACATGTCACAGCAGCAGTTCGGCATCTGGGCAGCAATAGCTATCCACGACACATCGTCGGTGGTAGGTGCAGGTCAGGCTTACGGAGCGGAGGCGTGCGAGATAGCCACACTGGTGAAATGTACGCGCGCACTGTGGATCATACCTCTGGCATTCGCCACAATGATAATTTTCCGTGACAAGACAAGCAAAATCAGCATACCTTGGTTCATCCTTCTGTTTGTGGTAGCCATGCTTGTCAACACCTATTGCGGCATACCCGAAGAAGTATCGAAAACAATTGTCTATATTGCCAAAAAGCTGCTGGTAGTCACACTGTTCTTCATCGGTGCATCACTTTCCATAAAAATGATTAAGAGCGTAGGATTCAAGCCATTAGTGCTTGCCATTCTGCTTTGGATTATCATTGGCGTATCAGGCTTCTTTGTGGTGAAAGCCACCATCTGAATTTGAAACCGCCACTCTCATACGTTCCCCTGCTGCCCGTGCTTGCCTCGTTAGCCGAAGGGGTTCTGATTTTTCATTTTTCCGACTCGGCGGTATTTCCGCTGCTGCTTATCGCGAGCGCCACCGCACTGTGGTTCATCAAGAAGGAATATCCGGCAGCACTTCTTTGCGCTTCCACTATGGGCTGGTGCGTGGCTGCGCTGAATGTTCCTGATGATATTCCACAGGAGTGCCGGCAGTCAGGAGTTATATACCAAGCGGAGGTAGAATCTGGTATCGACACTGAGTCAGGTTATGAGATACGGGGAAAGATTACAGGATATATCTCCTCAGTTGACAGCTGTTTGTATTCCGTCAGAAAAACGCCGGCAAAAATTGCAATACCGGGGGCAAGCCTGAATGTAATGTACGGTGATACGGTCTATTTCAAGGGTGACTATCAGGAAGTTATCAGAAATCCCGATCTGCCTGACGAGTTCAACGCTGCCAACCACTCCGGCAAAGGATATGCCCGATTCCGGGTCAACGGCAATGAAGTGGAAATCGCCGGCAATGCGATTGGGATAAAGCGACGGTTGCAGGAAGTGCGACGCAAATTCGGCGATGAAATCATACTTTCAGGGTTGTCCGAAGGTTGCACAAATTTTCTGTTAGCGGCACTATTAGGTGAAGGAGAATGGGTGAGCGACAGCGACAGGAAACTTTATGCAGCCACAGGCATGTCGCACATCTTGGCTCTGAGTGGCGCACATGTGGCAATAATTCTGAGTATGCTGATGATAGCTTTAGTGCCATTCTCAGCCATGCGGCTTCATCGCACACGCAGCCTGATAATCATGGTTTTGCTTTGGTGCTATGTAGTCATGACCGGCGGAGCGGCGTCGGTGACGAGAGCCGTCATTATGAGCAGTATGCTATTGGGAGCCAGAATGATAGGTCGCCCTTACAGTGGGATGAACGCTCTGTGCATGGTAGCCATACTGATTCTGCTTTTCACTCCCGATGCACTGTTTCAGCCCGGATTCCAACTGTCTTTTATAGCCGTGGCATCGATAGCATTGCTTTCAGAACCGCTTAACCCACTGCCTAAAAGCAGATGGCGCAAACCGTTGATGTGGATTATCACCCCTGTAGCTGCCACGTTGGGCACACTCGGACCGATGCTCTATCATTTCCATCTTTTCCCAATTTATTTCATCATTACATCTCCGGTTGCAACACTGTTGCTGACATTGGTACTTGCAGGGGGTATAATTCTGATTGCGTGCGGATTAGCGAATATTCCAAGTACACCGGTTACAGGCATTACCGACACTCTTTTCGACATAACACACCACTACCTCGGAATTGCCGAAACGTTGCCTGAAAGCACCGTCGACAACATCTACATTTCGGCATTTACAGCCGTAGTTCTGACTTCACTTCCCTTCGCACTTGCCGCATGGATTCAATACAGGAAGCGGATGATAGCCGTCGGGACGCTGACCGTGCTTGCCATAACACTTTTGATGCAGTATATTCTACGACCCCATTATCCTGAAAAAGAGATGTTTATATTGGATAATCCCTACTATTTGACAATGGCTGTTAAGTCAGGCGACAAACTGTTTCTTATCACTAACGCGGACAAGGTTCAGACACCTCTGCTGCCGCGACAATTCGCAGCCACACATGGTAACTATATTGGCAAAAGAAATATAACTGAAATAGTTGCGGTTGATGACACGATAAACAGGGGCGATGTGGCGCGTGCGGGCAGACTGATCATGTTTTTGGGAATACGGTTCGTACTGCTTGACGATGAAAAGCTTATTTATCCTTCGCCCTACCCCACTGACTATCTGTTAGTTGCAGGAGGATTCAGGGGAGACATAGCTGAAGCCGCGCGTGTTTTTAACCCGAAGGAAATCATACTGGCGCGTGACCTGAACGAACTGCTACGAAAACGCTATGCCGACGAACTGCGGGCAATAGGCAGGGAACCGATCGATTTACGCCACGAGGGTACAATCAGGATTCTCCCGACATCCGTAGCGGGTTCTACGACAGAGTAATTTATTCCTCTGAAACGATGTGATTATTGAGGATTTCAATAAGAGCCGGACGTGAGACAACCTTTATCCAGCCGTTGCCATAATCTATTATGTCGCGCTGTTTCATAGAGTCAAGGGTTGCAATGAACGATGAACGTTGCACGCCGAACAGCGAGTAGAGGTCGCGTTTCTTACACTCCAGTTCAATGTCAGTACCACCACGCTGAGTGAGCGCCACAATCCAGTAGGCAATGCGTTCCTCCAGATTACCGGAGGTTAGAGGAATCAGCCCGGTGGTTGCACGTTGCGATATCGATGACACCAAATTCAGATAGTTGATCAGAAACACCTTGTCCATGGCGAGCAGTTTCAAGTAGTCCGACTTTGAAATCTGCATGATTCCGGTGGGTTCAAGCGCCACAACATCATGAGGATAGCGCGTCTGCGCCCCATAAAGGAACTCCGGTGAGATGGCTACAGGATTTCTCAGCGTCTGCGACACCTTGAAACGGTTGTCAGGGTTGGTGATAGTGGCACGAACCGCGCCGGATAGAATGAACTTCAAGTGATCACACTCCTCACCGGCGCGTACAATGGTCTCTCCCTCAAGATATTTCAGAAAATGAAACTTGATTTTTCCGGCTATATCCATTAACCTCTGACGGCTGACGCCATTCAGCAGAGGCAGATTCATTAATATATTGTAAACGCTGTCCATATTCTGTCCTTAATAGAGTTGATATCTTTGACTATATAACGCTTTACCGTAGAAAAAAGTTAACTAAATTTCACTTTTTTTCTTAAATTGTTCCTCTTTTTGCCTTGACATAAAGCTGCGCCGAGTTGATGATGTTCTGCCATGCCACATAGGCGGCTGCTCCAACTGAGGTTATGGGGTTGAAAAAGGTGAACGCCATCCAAATGGCAAGTACGGTGTTTTTCTGACCCAGTCCCTGTGCCCCGGCTATTTTATCACCGCAACGTCGCCCAATAATGCGACCGATGACAAATTGCGCGCAACAGACCACAAGCGATAGCAGAGCCATTATCACCATCGACCACACATGTTCATGGTGCTGAATCATGTAGCTGACAGCATTACCAACGGTAATAATCAGCGAAACCGCCCAGAGATAGAACGACACCGACTGCTTCTCGGCAACAAATCTGTGGACTTTTGGAGCAAAAGCCTGAGCCATAAAGGCGAGCACTAACGGAAGCAATATCAGTGGCACGACCTTCAGCGAGATGGTTGTCGTTGCCTCCACGAACCCCATGGAGCTGTCGGAGCCCATCAGTGTGAAAAAAATAGGGGCAAGTATTGCCACAGTGATGTTGCTGACTATGGAATAAGTGGCAAGTCGCGGCACACTTCCGCCCAACATTCCGGTGATTACGGGAGCAGCCGTTGCTGTAGGGCAGAAAACACAGATGAATGTGGCTATTGCAATATCGTGGCTGAAGGGCAAGATGGCGAAATAGACGAGAAGCGAGCCGAGAATCTGCACCGATAGCAGACCCCACGAAAGTGATGTTATCCTGAATTCCTTGGCTTTAACCTTACAGAACGTGATGCAGAGCATAGCGAAAATCAGCCATGGAGCCAAAAACTTTACATAGCCTATATAGTTGTGGAGTATAGCTCCGAGCAACATGGCTATGGGGAGCATAAGCGGCTTGATTTTCTGTCGTAACAGCGCTGATCTCATCATTATTCTTCGTTTAGACGAGCCTGCTGGTCACGCGCCACCTGAAGCTGGCGGTCGAGTCGTTCACGTTCCACTGTAAGGTCACGTCCTTTAATGACCGACTGCGAATACTGATATGCGTCAGCCATGCCGTCTGTCTGTGCCTGAGTCAGCTTTATGGTGTGCGATTTACCCTTGGCGCCATTGAAGCGTACACTGACCGGAGCGCCGCGGTGTGCCACCATGAAACTGCCTATGGTGTCAGATTTGGCAGGCATGAAAGTGACTGTTTCCGAGCCGTTCAGATGATAATTCAGTTCGCCGTCGTATGGCACAGGCTCGGTGGTAACTTCGTCCGAACCTGAAATAAATGTCAGTGACTCATGACTGATGCCGCCGGGGTTCATTGATGAAACCAGATAGAACTGCCCTGCACGGTCAACACGCGGCTGAACTCCGGTTGTATTGATGAAATTGGCGTTATATCCTGCTGCCGGTGTCTGATATGCCTCCACCAATTCGGGCGAACTGATGGTTTTCATCTTATCGCTGAGCATGTGGTGAGTGTCAGCCAACACAGCTATCACAGAGTCAACGGTCTGAATCTGAGCCATGATCGAAAGTTCCATGGCGCGGGGACGCAGTTTCATTCCCTCACGCTGCTGTTCTATTTCTGCGGGATAGGCATGCTGCAAGGAATCGAGAAGCGAAAGCGCCAGTGTGGAATTTCTGTTTTCAACAGCCTGTGATGCCTGAGATACAAGTTCACCGGCAGCTTTGGTGTCGGCACTGTCGCATCCGCTCAACACTACTGCTGCCACTCCGGCGGCGGTTGCAACAAGATTAACTACTTTTCTGTACATTGCTAACTCCATTTATTGATTTCAGTTTGTCAATCACGCGCTTTAGAGCCGCGTCGTCAGTGGAGCATACAACCACATAGCCCTGAAACAGCGAGCCGCACGAGTCCACGGAAATATTGCGCAGAGTGATTGATTTTTCTTTGTTTATGATTGATGTGATGTTTGTTACGATTCCAATATCGTCACGCCCTACAATCGTGATCATGGAGATTTTGTGATCACCTTTGCCCGACCATTTGACCGGGATGAGTCGATAGGGATATTTGTTTTTGATATGCTGCGCGTTGGGGCAGTTTTCGCGGTGAATGTTAATGGATCCGTCAGCTGAGATGAAGCCGAAAACTTTGTCGCCATAGCCGGGATTGCAGCATCGCGAGAACTTGTAGTTGAGTCCTTTTACCTCGTTGTTGCCAATAATAAGCACATCCGATGTCGCCTCGGCATCATCTGCCGGAGTGTGGAATGTGTATTCATCGGCAGAACGGGTTTCCTGCACCTGTGCCGATGCCTGTTGCGACATTTCCATGTAGCTGTCAATCACCTGATTTACATCGAGCTGATTGTCGGAGATGGCGAGATAGAAGTCTGTTACGGTCTTGTAGCCGAGTTTCTTTATAAGCTTCATCAGCAAAGGCTCGTCAATCTCGATCTTGCGGTTTTTGAAGCGTCGCTGAAGCATCTCCTTGGCAAGGTCGGCACTCTGTTTGTTACGCTCGTTGATGGTCTGGCGAATTTTGTTACGCGCCTTCGAGGTAACCACGAAACTGAGCCAGTCAAGCTTGGGCGATTGCTGCGGTGAAGTCAGAATCTCCACGGTGTCGCCGCTCTGCAGCTTGTAGTTGATTTTCTTGTTCACGCCGTTGACCAGACCGCCGGTGCAGCTGCAACCTAACTTGGAATGAATGTGGAATGCGAAATCGAGCAACGACGCGCCTAAAGGAAGTTTGTAAAGATCACCCTTGGGGGTGAACACGAACACCTCCTTTGAATATATATCCATCTTGAAGTTGCGGATCAGCTCGAACGGACCTGACTCGGCAGCCTCAAGTATGTCACGGACATTGTTCATCCATGTGTCGAGGTTCCCCTCACTCTTTATTCCTTTGTATCGCCAGTGGGCAGCCAGACCTTTCTCTGCCACAAGGTCCATGCGTCGGGTGCGAATCTGCACCTCCACCCATTTCTGTTCAGGTCCGTTGACCGTGATGTGCAACGACTCGTAGCCGTTACTTTTGGGTATGGAAATCCAGTCTTTAAGTCGGCTTGTATTAGGCACATACATGTCTGTCACTATGGAATAAGCAAGCCAACAGTCACTTTTTTCCTTTTCAGGGGGAGTGTCAATGATGATGCGTATGGCAAAAAGGTCATAGATTTTGTCTACATCGATTTTCTGCTTCTGGATTTTGTTCCAGATTGAATAAATCGACTTGGTTCTACCTTTGATTTCAAAATTCAGTCCTGATTGCTCAAGCTTTTCACGCAGCGGCTCGATGAATTTGGCAATATATGCGTCGCGCGCCACCTTGGTTTCGTTGAGTTTATGCGCTATGTCAGTGTAGACCTGACGGTTGGTGTATTTCAGCGACATATCCTCAAGCTCCGATTTTATCGAGTAAAGACCCAGTCGGTGAGCCAGCGGAGCATACAGATAATTCGACTCGTATGCCACATCCTGCACGAACGATTCGTTGGGGTGATGATTTATGCGTCGCATCAGTGCCAGACGGTCAACAATCATGATGATTATGACACGGATGTCATCGGCAAACGTCATCAGCAAGCGGCGGAAGTTTTCGCTTTCCACGGCAGCACGGTGCGAATAAAGGGTTGACACTTTTATGAGTCCGCGCAAAAGCTTCAGGACATCCTCGCCCCACACTTCACCAATCTCGCTCTCCGACACGAACGCCTTTGCAACAAGAGGTTCCAGCAAAATGGCAATAGTCATGTTCCGGTCAGGCGAGAGCCGTTCCGATAGGATTCCGGCAGTTTCCATGTTGTGGAGCAACTGGTTTAGCCCGAACCGGTCACGCTGATAGAAACCCTGTTCTATGCCACTTTTTATCAGAGATTTAAGCCGGGCAGCATCCTCAGGTTCAGCCACCTGTGCTGTCAGCTTGTTCAGTTTCTTATATAGTTGGAGAAACGGCTGGCGTTCCTCATCCTTGAAAAATCTTTCAGCCATAGTATAAGTAAAAATAGGTCATTCTCTCGCCTGTTTCAGTCGTTCCCGCTCGCGTTTTTGCAGGAATTTGGCGTAATAGTCTATCAATAATGTTGTGGCAGGAAGCGCGATAATCAGCCCGATAATGCCGAGCAGCGTTCCCCACACCGATATTGAAAGCAGTATGATTGCAGGATTCAGTCCCATTGCCTTTCCCATGATTTTCGGTGTCAGGAAAAGGTCGGCGATTGCCTGAACCACAGCATATACTGCCATACACTCCCACCATATAGTCCAGAAATCCATATGCTCGTCAACAGAGTAGACAAGGCAGAGCAATGTCACCGGAACTATGGTGATAAACTGCATGTAAGGTATCATGAACAGCACCCCTATGGTCAGTCCTATCAAAACTGCCAGCGGGATGCCCACAAGGGAGAAGCCGATGCTGTAAAGAATAGCCACAATGAAGGCTATCAGTGCCTGACCGCGGAAATAATGGTTCATGGAGTCCTTAACGGCGTTTCCCAGCGAGAACACATGCTTGCGATAGAGAACCGGCACGAGCGAACGGAATCCGCGCACCAGATAGTCGTAGTCAATCATGATAAAGACCACATATATTAATGTGAGGAACCAGTCGAGAATATATAGCACGATGTTGACCGAGCTTGACACCACATGCCACGACCCGTTTATCAGTTTCATGTAATCCTGATTGGTGAATTGCGAAGCAATCTCCTCAAAATTTATATTGTCACGCAGCAGACTGTGGATTTCAGCCGGCAAAAACGGCGTTGACACATCGCTTGTGGCATATTGCTTGAGCAAAACGCCCACCTGCGACATCTCCTTTATCAGGGAAGGTACCATGAAGTAGGAAATGATACAAAGCATCGTGGTAATCTCGAACAGCGTGACAAACACCGCAATAACACGTCCGCGCAGATGCAGCATTGCACGGTTATATTGCACAACCGGCTCGAGGATGTAAGCTATGAGCCAGCCCACAAGAAACGGCAGCAACACATCTTTCAGCACATCGATCAGCACTATGACAAGCACAATCACACCACCCGTTATCAGCAGGCGTATGACTTTGTCAAACGTAAACGGCTTCGACATCAGCATAATTCAATCGCTTTAATCAGTTCATAAATCCGGCAACATGAACCCACATTATCCGTGAAGTTAAAAGTAACTACAAATTTAACATAAATATTTCAATATATAAAACGTTTTTACTAAATTTGCAAATTAAATTATCGCATTTCATTACTGACTGACTTTTGAATTCACTCATTTTAAACCATATCGTATAATGCAAACAACTGCCGTACACCAGAATTTGAATGACAAAGCATGGGCACGCTGGACCGCACTGGGTCTGCTCGCTTTCGCCATGTTCTGTTCATACATTTTCATGGACATCCTCTCGCCCATCAAGGACTTGCTACAGTCAACCCGCGGGTGGGATTCCACAGCTTTCGGTACCATGCAAGGTTCCGAAACATTCCTCAATGTGTTTATTTTCTTCCTGATTTTCGCAGGCATCATCCTCGATAAGATGGGGGTGCGCTTCACAGCTGTCCTTTCAGGAGCGGTGATGCTGATCGGTGCCGTAATCAACTGGTATGCGCTGACTGACAGCTTCATAGACAGTCCGCTCGACGTGTGGTTCACCAACCACCTCAACTACATACCCGGATTTCAGGAACTCGGCATAGCGCCTTTCTACAAAGGGATGCCGGCATCAGCCAAATTCTCAGCCGTAGGATTCATGATTTTCGGTTGCGGTGTGGAAATGGCAGGTATCACCGTCAGCCGCGGTATCGTCAAATGGTTTCAGGGTCGTGAAATGGCGCTTGCCATGGGCTCTGAAATGGCACTTGCCCGCCTTGGCGTAGCCACCTGTATGATTTTCTCACCCATGTTTGCGGAACTCGGCGGTGTCATCGACGTTTCACGCTCAGTTGCATTCGGCGTTGTTCTGTTGATGATAGCCCTGATGATGTTCATCGTCTACTTCTTCATGGACCGCAAGCTCGACAAGCAGACAAACATTAAGGAAGAAGGCGACGAACCGTTCCAGCTCAAGGATCTCGGTAAAATTCTGTCAAGCAGCGGCTTCTGGCTTGTGGCACTCCTTTGTGTGCTTTATTATTCAGCCATCTTCCCCTTCCAGAAATACGCCGTCAACATGCTCCAGTGTAACCTCTCCTTCACTGACGTTCCGGCTGATTCCTTCTGGGCTTCGAACACAGTCACCGTCATTCAGTACATGATCATGATTGTGGTTGCCGCAGCCTCATTCGCGAGCAACTTCTCCAAGAAAAAAGCAATCAAATATCCGATGCTCGCACTGGCAATAGTGGCACTCGTTACCTTCTGCTACATGGGTTACATGCGTCAGTCGGCAAGTACCATCTTCGCCGTGTTCCCGCTTCTTGCAGTCGGAATCACACCCATTCTCGGCAACTATGTCGACAATAAAGGTAAGGCAGCCTCCATGCTCGTTCTCGGTTCGTTGCTCCTTATCGCATGCCACCTTACTTTCGCATTCATCCTGCCCCAGTTCAAGCAGAGTCCTCTGGCAGGTGTGACCGTAGCTTATCTCACCATCCTTGTCCTCGGTGCATCGTTCTCGCTTGTGCCTGCATCGCTCTGGCCCAGTGTACCGAAGCTTGTCGACAAGAAAATCATCGGTTCAGCCTACGCCCTCATTTTCTGGATTCAGAACATAGGTCTGTGGCTCTTCCCGCTGCTCATCGGCAAGGTGCTTGACAACACAAATCCGCAGATTACCGAAGGTCTTGCCAACGGCACCATGACAGAAGAACAGGCTGCCATCAGCTACAACTACACCGCGCCGCTGGTAATGCTTGCCGGACTCGGAGCAGCAGCCCTCGTACTCGGTCTTATCCTCCTGCGCATCAACAAAGTCAAGAAACTCGGTCTGGAAGAACCCAACATCAAGGAATCTACAGAAACTCTCGAAGCAGAAACAGAATCAGCCGAAATGTAACAATAGCTACATATCTAACCACAAGAGGGTGTGTCAAAATATGAATTTTGGCGCACCCTCTTTAGGTTTGTCAGAGTGAGTCAGATGCAAGGCGCTGAGGATAAGGCTGATGGGAGCATACATAAGTATGTGACCGAAGCCGTTTCCGAAAGCAACGCCGCAGATGGCTTATTATGACACACCGCCATGTTTCATTTCACTTTTTCATTTCTTTGCTTTCCTTTCCTGATATTTCTTATATTCTCGTCCCCCGAAATAACCACCGATGATTCCGGCGACTATCGGCAGGAGATAGATCCAAAACTGCATCTTCATAGTCAATGTTTTTAATGTTGATATTTATGATGCACAAAAATACAAATAATTTCAACAAAAGCCAAACCAACACATTTTTGCCGTTCTGTCATCACCGAAACATTTGTGCGAACATGACCCATACCCATTAAGTCTAAAGTTGTGTTGGTGTCCGAATGACACTCACAAATCCACGGAACAACGTTCACAAATTTGTGAATATAAAAACTTTTTATACATTTGCATCGTAATAAGTATAATCGTAATAAGTATATATGATAGTCGAATTTGGAAAATAGTACCTTAGAGACCTTTATAGCAAAGGTGAGTGTAACGACAAAAGGCATCGTTATAAATCTGACGTAGTCAAGCGATACATTCGTGGGATTGATTACTTTAAATGGGCTTCTTGCAAAGAAGATTTATTTCGTATCAACTCATTGAATTTCGAAGCCCTAAAGGGCAATAAAGTCGGACTATTCTCTATCAGAGTAAACAACCAATATCGAATTGAATTTTCTATAAGGGAAACTCACGAAGAACCAATTCTTACTATCTGTAATATTGTTGAACTTTCAAACCATTATGACTGATATGATTACATTACAAGGAGTTTCTCCGGATATGATTGCCAACAATTTGACACCATTTCAGCCTACTCATCCCGGAGAACTCATAAAAGATGAACTCGAAGCACGACATGTTTCACAATCAAAACTTGCGGAACGTATCGGGGTCAGTCCTTCGCTATTAAATGAAATAATAAAAGGGAAGAGGGGAGTCAACACAGAAATGGCTCTTATGATTGAAGCTGCAATGGATATTCCTGCTGATTTACTGCTGAATCTGCAAAGCGCTTATAATATGCAGATGGCTAAATCTGATATCTCTTTCATGAAACGCCTCTCCTCTATCCGCAATATAGCAGCGATATTATAAGTATATGCAAAAGTCTTGCCTTTCCGCATAATGCCCTGACTGAGATAACCTGCGTTTGCAAAAAAAGCTGCACTTCAGAATCAGTGCAGCCTTCAAATTACTTTTGTAATCTATGTTATTTCAATGCTTTACCGGCGGAGAAAGCGTCACCCACACGTTTGCCTAAAGCAATGTAGCCGTTGTGGATAGGGTCAAAGGTAATCAGATTCATTTTCTCCACATCAGGCTTGCCGTCTGATGCCAGATATTTCTCATCTGCCACAATATTGACTATGTCGGCAATCAGATAGCATCCGGTTTCCGATTCATAGAGTTTCTCTGCAACCTTGCACTCGAAGGTCATCGGAAAACAGTCGAACACAGGGGCATTGACATGCTCACCCCTTTCGGAACTCCATCCGGCATGCGCCACCTTGTCATGCTGTTTCTTTCCGCTGACAAGTCCTACATAGTCAGCTCCGACAAGCGTTTCTTCCGTAGCGAAAGCCACGGTGAAAACGCCGTCGCGGTTAATATTTTCAGTGGTTGCATGTGCCCCTAATGAAATCATTATCTGTTTCATGTCCCACTGTCCGCCCCATGCCGCATTCATGGCATTAGGGGTTCCCTCGGCATCGTAAGTGCCGATAATCAATACAGGCTGCGGCAACAGCCATGCCTTAGGCGAAAAATTCTTTTTCATATCAGTTGATTTATACATTTTATTAACGCCGGCAGGTGCATTAAGTTCACGGCAACAGATTTTCCTCTGATACGAGTTGGCAATGTTGAAATAGTTTATTAACTTTGCAAGGAGTTATACAGAAACTGAAATGAACAACATATTTCACAGAGGAGCGGAGCATGGATTATATGTAGGCATCTACCTTATCCTGCTGTCGTGGATGATGCTGCAAGGGATTGAATACGGATTCATGAACCTGCTGTCACTGGTGATGTTATGCTTGTTGCCGGTGATGATTTTTATCATGCTGCGCCGTACGTTTGTGCAGGAGCAAGGACAATCATTGCTTTCAGGTCTATGGCTTGAAGGCATTGTTTCGTTCATTTGCGGCAGCATGATTTTCGCACTCGCCGCCTACGCTTATCTGCGATGGATTAATCCCCATTTCATTGTCGAGCAGGTCAGCGAGGCAATCAAGCTGTATGACCAAGTTGATGATGAACAGGCTAAGGAGGTTGTCACCGTACTCAAGCAGATTGAGAAAACGCGTGCCTACCCCACCCCGCAGCAGATTGTCCTCCAGCTCGGACTTTTCATTACCTTTGCCGGATCAATTCTGTCGCTATTGACAGCCTCGTTCCTGAAAATACGCGGTTACCGCAAAAGATGAGCAAAACCATGGATATATCAGTAATCATACCACTTTACAATGAGGCTGAGTCGCTGCCGGAACTTGAAGCTTGGATTCACCGGGTGATGGAAGCCAACAAATTCAGCTACGAAATCATCTTTGTCAACGACGGGTCTACCGACAATTCATTCGAGGTTATCCGTGAGCTTCAGAAAAAGAATCCCGCGGTCAAAGGAATCTCGTTCCGGCGCAACTACGGCAAGTCACCGGCGCTGAACACCGGTTTCCGTAGGGCGCAGGGCGATGTCGTCATAACAATGGATGCCGACCTTCAGGACAGCCCCGATGAAATTCCGGAACTTTACCGCATGATCACCGAGGACAACTACGACGTGGTGTCGGGCTGGAAACAGAAACGCTATGACCCGCTGTCGAAAACCATACCCACAAAGCTTTTCAATGCCACGGCACGACGTGTGAGCGGCATACACAACCTGCACGACTTCAACTGCGGTCTGAAAGCCTACAAGCAGAAAGTGGTGCGACGGCTGGAAGTTTACGGCGACATGCACCGCTATATCCCCTACCTTGCCAAAAACCTTGGTTTCAACCGGATAGGTGAAAAAATTGTGCATCATCAGGCGCGCAAATACGGCTCGTCGAAGTTCGGACTTGACCGCTTTGTCAACGGCTATCTCGACCTGCTTACACTCTGGTTCACTAACAAGTTCGGCAAAAAACCCATGCACTTTTTCGGGCTGCTCGGCTCGCTGATGTTCATGCTCGGCTTCATTGCCGTTATCTGCGTGGGAGCCATCAAGCTCTATAACCTCACACACGGGTTACATTACACCCTCGTCACAGACTCTCCCTATTTCTACATCTCACTGGTAACCATGCTGTTAGGCACACAACTGTTCCTGACCGGTTTTCTGGGTGAGCTTATCGTACGCAACTCGTCAAGTCGCAACGAATATGAGATTGATGAAGAGATATAATCCATTGACTCTCTGCGCCGTAGCAGCCGTAGCAACACTGATTGCCCTGATGGCTGGCAGTTGCAACACCAACGGCTGCACCGATAACCGCTCATCGCTCCCCATCGCCGGCTTCTTCTCAATGGAAACTGGTGCGGAAATCGCAATCGACTCCATTTCAATAGGTGGCATCGGGGCACCTGACGACTCGCTGCTTGTCAACACCGGCATGAAGATACATCAGGTCTATCTACCATTCTCAAGCGAAGCTGAGGGGGTAACATTCGCCTTTCTCTATGACTGGAAAAATGCTCCGCAGCCCGACATGATTACGTTCCGCTACAAGACCATCCCGTTCTTCGTGAGCGAGGAGTGCGGAGCCATGTACCGCTACCGCATCACGGAATACAGCTACACCACTCACCTGCTTGACTCCGTGGCAGTTATCGACTCACTGATAACAAACGTGGAGAAGGTGAACATTCAGCTCTTTTATCACACCGAAACACCTGAAACAGAATGAAAAAAGGTTTGATAATACTGATGTTGCTTCTGTTGCAGTCCGTCACGGTCATGGCACAGCGACGGATTACCCCGGTCAACACCGCAGCCACTGTCACGCAGTCAATCAATGAGTCCAAGCGCGATTCTGTCGACCGAAACCGATTGGTGAAAATGGAGGATGCCGACGGCAAGGTGGTTCTCGTCGACACCGTTACCGGCAAGGAATTTGTCGACTCCGTGGAGATTGAGAAACAGATTCCTAAGATGATTTATCCGCTGCTGAACTCCGTCACCGTTGGAGTTGACCTGTGGGCACCGCTAACCCGTGCCTTCGGCACATCCTACGGACTGATAGGCTTTTCCGGGCATCTGAACCTCCACAACCGCTATCTGCCGGCGCTGGAAATCGGTCTGGGTAATGCCGACTACAACCCTGAGAACAACAATTACCGCTACAAAACATCCCCGGCACCCTACTTCAAACTCGGTGCTGACTACAATTTCCTCTATAACTCCAACCCCGATTACCTGTTTTTCGGCGGCTTACGCTTCGGATTCTCCTCGTTCAACTATGAAATAACCGACGTCAGAATCGGCGGAAACTACTGGAATCCGGAACATACCATGACCATCCCCCGCCAGCATGCAAACGCCACCTACATCGAGTTCCTGCTGGGCATCCGCGTGATGATTTGGAAGCAGATTTCAGTTGGTTGGACCGTGCGCCTGCACAATCTTATGCACTGCACCACCGGGGAATACGGCAACGCATGGTACATTCCCGGCATGGGGGTACGCGGTTCTAAATTAGACGCATCACTCTCAGTCTACTACACCCTGCCGCTCGCTAAGAAAACACCGCCTCCTACATCTGAACTTGACGGAATACCGGAAAAGGACCCGGAACAGACAGTCAGTCAGACTGACGAAGGCAATCCGTCACACATCAACACCGCTGAACAATGAAACCACGGATTGTCATCATCGGCGCCTCATCAGGGCTTGGACTGAAAACGGCTATGGCATTCGCTGCCAAAGGATGGACCGTGGGGATGGCTGCTCGCCGACTCACTCCGTTGCAGACGGTCAAGAACCAATATCCGCAGAACGTCAAGATTGCAGAAATAGATGTCACCGCCGATGATGCCCCCGCCCGACTCAGCCGCCTCATTGAAGCCATGGGCGGCATGGACATTCTGCTGAACTGTGCCGGCGTAGGATGGTATAACCCCACGCTCGACATCGGCAAGGAAATGACCACCGTGCGCACCAATACCGTAGGGTTCACCGCCATGGTCGACACCGCATTCAACTACTTTGTCAGTCAGCGTAAACCGGGGCATATTGCCGCAATTACATCCGTTGCAGGCACGCGCGGAATAGGCGTGGCAGCCGCATACAGTGCCACTAAACAGTTCCAGAACTGCTATCTGGATGCACTTGACCAGCTCAGCCGTGAATACAATCTCGGGATAAGCATAACCGACATCCGACCCGGTTTCATCCGCACCCCCCTGCTCGATGCCGACACCAACTATCCCGGCATCATGACCGTGGAGCATGTTCTGCCCATGATTATCAGTGCAATAGAAAAGAAAAAACGTGTGGCATACATCGATTTCCGGTGGAAGCTGCTCGTTGCCGGATGGCGCCTGATACCCCGTTGGCTATGGCGTCGCCTGAAAATAAAACTCAAAGACTAAAACGCGAACGCTCCACCAAGCAACGCATCTTTATAACACTTAACTCTGACTTAATAATTCATAACTCTGACTTATAACTTAAATAACTATGACCACCCTCCCCATAGGCATGTGCAGCGACCATGCCGGATATGAATTGAAAAGCATCATTCAAGGCTATCTTGAAGCTAACGGATTAGAGTACAAGGACTTCGGCACTTACAGCGCCGAGAGTTGCGACTATCCCGATTTCGCCCACCCCTGCGCTGAAGCCATCGAACGCGGCGAGTGTTATCCCGGTATCGCCATGTGTGGCAGCGGCGAAGGCATCAGCATCACCCTCAACAAACATCAGGGCATACGCGCGGCTCTCTGCTGGGCACCTGAAATTGCACGTCTGGCACGTCAGCACAACGATGCCAATGTGCTCGTGCTGCCTGCCCGCTTCATTGCCCCTGAAGTTGCGCTCGAAATTGTCGACATCTTCCTGAAAACACCCTTTGAAGGGGGTCGTCATCAGCGCCGTATCGACAAAATACCGGTTAAATGAGTAACCGGAACGCGCCCATAGGAATATTCGATTCAGGCTACGGCGGTCTTACCATCCTCAAGGAGATAATGAAGGAGCTGCCGCAGTACGACTACATCTATCTGGGCGACAACGCCCGCGCCCCTTACGGCAACCGTTCGTTCGACATCGTCTATGAGTTCACCCTGCAGGCAGTCCGATATCTGTTCGACCAAGGTTGCCGACTGGTCATTCTCGCTTGTAACACCGCGTCAGCCAAGGCTTTGCGCACCATTCAGCAACACGATCTTCCCATGATTGCACCTGACAGGCGTGTTCTCGGCGTTATCCGCCCCACCGTGGAGCGGTTGGGTGACATCAGCAACAACGGAAGGATAGGTATATTCGGCACTCCGGGAACCATCATGAGCCACTCCTACGAAATGGAAATAGCCAAACTGTTTCCTGACTTTGTCACCACCGGTGTAGGCTGCCCCATGTGGGTGCCGTTAGTTGAGAACAATGAAGCTGACCGACCCGGAGCCGACTACTTTGTCAAACAGGAGATTGACCGGTTGCTTGACCGCGACCCCGAAATCGACACCATAGTACTGGCATGCACCCACTACCCCCACCTCTATAAAAAAATAAGGCAATACACCCCGGAGCATATCCGCATTGTCTGTCAGGGTGAGATTGTGGCAGAAAGTCTGCACGACTACCTCCGCCGGCATCCCGAAATAGAGAGTGTCTGTGCGAAAAACGGAGCCAGAACCTACCTCACCACAGAAAATCCTGAAAAATTCGCCGAAATGGCATCGCTTTTCTTAGGTGAAAAAGTCGTTGCCCACAGAGTTGAACTTTAAACATCAGTCAACAGTCATGATTGAATACATCAAGGGGGAACTTACCCGCCTCACTCCAACCGACGCCACCATCGAAACACCCTCAGGCGTGGCATATCTGCTGAACATTTCACTGAACACCTACACACCGCTTAACGGTCAGAAACAGTGCCGGTTATGGGTGCATGAAGTGATACGCGAAGATGCGTGGCAACTCTACGGGTTCTTCACCGAACAGGAGCGCGAGCTGTTCCGTCTGCTCATAGGTGTGTCAGGCGTGGGCGCATCCATAGCCCGCATGATTCTGTCATCGTTACCCCCCTCCGAACTGGAGCAGGTAATCACCTCCGCAGCTTCGGCACGACTCAAATCGGTGAAAGGTATAGGGGCAAAAACAGCCGAAAGAATAATTGTTGACCTCAAGGACAAAATAAAACCCGCAGGTGATACGTTATTACAACAGGTAACCTTCAAAAGTGAGGTATTCGAGGAGGCTCTCGCCGCCATGGTCATGCTCGGTTTCCCCAAGCAGCAGGCTCAGAAAGTTATGAAAAAGCTGTTTGACGCCAACCCTGACCTTAAGGTGGAGGACGCAATCAAGAAGGGACTGGCTATGATGTAGACCCTACCCAACACCTCTCTTTTTCAGGCTAACCCTGAACGACTAAATGAGTAACGGACTGAAGAATCGCAAACCAATCATATCAGCACTGACAGTGATGCTTGCCGTCATTGTCGCGTCGCTGTTGTCCGTGGCTCAGACCCCCTCTAATGGTTCTTTTCGCGCGCCCGCGCCCGTACCCCCTCAGTCGCCGATGAATGTTGCTGCGGTCGATTCCATCATGATGCCCTTCCCGGTTCAACAGACCGTTCCGCAGAACTACGAGCAACTGATGGAAGATGAATTTGCAGCCGACCTCTCTAACCCGTCGAACATCCGCACCGAAGTGGAGTACGACCCAGAAACCGGATTCTACACCATCCGCACAATGCTCGGCGATCAGCAGATAGGCACCCCGTTCATGCTTTCCCAGCAGGAATATAACAACTGGCAGCTGCGCCGTTCCATGCAGCGCTATCTGGCTGAACGCAACCGCAAACTCGCCACTGACAAGGAGAAGGAGCCGTTCAACATCCTCGACATGAACTTCGCGCTTGGTCCGTTGGAGAAAATCTTCGGTCCGGGCGGAGTGCAGTTAAAGACTCAAGGTTCAATTCAACTCAAGACCGGCATTAACTCGAACAAGACCGACAACCCCGCGCTGTCGCTCAACTCACGCCGTAAGACCTACTTCGACTTCGACCAGAAAATTCAGGCTACGATCAACGCCTCTGTCGGCGACCGCCTGAAATTCAACATGACCTACAACACCGATGCTACATTCGACTTCGACTCGAAAAACCTCCGCCTTGCCTACGAGGGACATGAGGATGACATTGTCAAGAGCATCGAAGCCGGTAATGTCAGCATGACAACCGGTTCGTCGCTTATCCGAGGGTCAACGGCTCTGTTCGGTATCAAAACGCAACTCCAGTTCGGCAAATTGACTGCCACCGCCTTGGTTTCACAGCAAAACTCAGAGTCAAAAACGGTCAACACCAAAGGTGGTGTTCAGGCGACAGAGTTCTCCATCAATGCCGATGAGTACGACCAGAACCGCCACTATTTCCTGAGCCATTACTTCCGCGAAAACTACGACCGCTTCTGCGCCAACCTGCCGTTCGTGACCTCAGGCATCAAGATCACACGCATCGAGGTGTGGGTCACCAACAAGACCAACAACTACAACCAGTCGCGTAACATAGTCACCTTCATGGACTTGGGCGAGAACCAAGTGCTTGCATCGGATCACTGGGTAGGCAACATGAATCTGCCTGTTCCTTCAAACAACTCCAACAACCTGCTGTCCACCATCAAGGAACAGTATCCCGAGGCGCGTAACATCAACACCGTAACTCAGGCTCTCTCACCGTTGGCAGCCTACGGAATCGAGGGCGGTAAGGACTATGAGAAAGTTGAGAGCGCCCGACTGCTCAACAGCAACGAATATGAGCTGAACTCAACCCTCGGTTATATCTCCATTAAAAGCCAGCTTAACGCCGACGAGGTGTTAGGTGTGGCTTTCGAGTACACCTACAACGGGCAGGTCTATCAGGTGGGCGAATTTTCCGGTGACATCACTTCAACCGACATGTCGCTTTACGTCAAGATGCTGAAAAGCACCACCGTGGCACCCCGACTCCCCATGTGGGACCTGATGATGAAAAACGTCTACTCATTAGGCGCATATCAGGTGCAGAAACAGAACTTCAAACTCAACATCAAGTACCTGAGCGACACCACCGGCACCCAGATCAACTATCTTCCCGTCCCCGGGCTGAACAACATCTCGCTGCTGCAGGTAATGAACCTCGACCGCATTGACTCAAACGAGCAGAGCAACCCCGACGGTTTCTTCGACTTCATCCAAGGCTACACAATAATGCCGCAGAACGGCAAAATCATCTTCCCCGTGGTAGAACCGTTCGGCGAACACCTCGCAAGGAAAATCAATAACCCCACGCTTGCCAAAGAGTATGTCTATCAGGAACTTTACGACTCCACGCTGGTGATAGCGCGCCAGTTTGCCGACAAAAATAAATTCATCCTCACCGGTTCCTATCAGGCATCGGCAGGCTCGCAGATACGTCTGAACGCCATGAACGTACCGCGCGGATCGGTGATTGTAACCGCTGGTGGCGTTCAACTCACGGAGAACAGCGACTATACGGTCGATTACTCCATGGGTATTGTCACAATCACCAATCAGAGCATCATCGACTCCGGGCAGAGCATTTCGGTGACACTTGAGAACCAGTCGATGTTCAGCACGCAGCGCAAGACCCTGCTCGGTCTGGACCTGCAGTATGCCTTCAACAAAAACTTCAACATCGGCGGTACGCTGCTCCATTTCTCCGAAAAAGCGCTGACCGAAAAAGTCAACATCGGCGACGAAGTTGTCAACAACACCATGGTTGGTCTGAACCTCAACTACAACTCCGAGTTCATGTGGCTCACCAACCTGCTGAACAAAATACCCACGGTCAACGCCACGGCGCCATCCACATTCAACGTCACCGCCGAGTTTGCCAAACTCATTCCCCACTCGCAGAAAACCGGATCGAACAAAGGCAGTTCCTACGTCGACGACTTTGAGGCGACACAGATCGGCATTGACCTGCGCTCGCCCTATTCATGGTTCCTTGCCTCCACCCCATACGACCCCTCGCCTGACGCGCTCTTCCCTGAAGCAGCCCTGTCAAACGACGTCAGCTATGGCAAGAACCGCGCGTTGCTGAACTGGTACTACATCGACCGCATGTTCACACAGCGCAACTCATCGCTCTGTCCCGGCTACATCAAGTCTGACCTCAAGCAACTCTCCAACCCCTACGTCCGTGAGGTAACCAACCGCGAGATTTTCCCCGGACGCGAACTGACCTACGGCGAATCATCGACCATACAGACGCTTAACCTGTCATTTTACCCCACGGAGCGCGGTCCCTATAATCTCGATGCCGAGAATATCAGTGACGAGGGCGACCTGCTCTTCCCCGAAAAACGATGGGGCGGCATCATGCGCAAGATGGATAACACCAACTTCGAGCAGAGCAACATAGAATATGTGCAGTTCTGGCTGATGAACCCCTTCCTTGACCCGGAGAACCCCAATCTTGACGGTGGCGACCTCTATCTGAACTTCGGTGAGATCAGCGAGGATATTCTCAAAGACGGGTTGAAATCCTACGAGAACGGTATCCCCTACGACGGCAATGACCAGTGGCTGACCAACACCGTCTGGGGTCGAGTGTCGAAACAGAACTCACTCACCTACTCATTTGATAATAATGCCGGTTCACGTCTGGTGCAGGACGTTGGTCTGGACGGTCTGCCCAACGAGGATGAGTTCAACTTCAGCTCCTATCAGGACTATCTGAACAAGCTCCGTACAAAGCTCTCGCCCACGGCACAGGAGCGCATGCTCAACGACCGCTTCTCACCGTTCAACGACCCCGCAGGCGACAACTATCATTTCTTCCGCGGCTATGACTACGATGAGGAGCGCGTAGGCATCCTCGACCGCTACAAACGCTACAACGGAGTGGAAGGCAACTCACTTTCACCCGAGGACTCCTCCAATCCACTCTATCAGTCGGCTCGTTCCGTGCCCGATGTGGAGGATATAAATCAGGACAACACCCTCAACGAATATGAGCGATACTTCCAGTACAAGGTGTCGATACGCCCTGACGATTTGGTCGTAGGCAAAAACTACATCACTGACAAACAGGTGTCGCTGGTCCGCACCCGCGACGGTAACGACACCGAAGTGGAGTGGTATCAGTTCAAGATACCTTTGAGCGATTATGAACGCATCGTAGGCTCCATCACAGACTTCTCCACCATCCGCTTCGCCCGCATCTTCATGACAGGATTCAAACAGGTCACACACCTGCGATTCGCAACACTGGAACTGGTTCGCGGCGAATGGCGCACCTACGACTTCAACCTCAACAGCCGTGGCGACGCACCTGCCGAAGGTCAGCTCGACGTGTCGGTGGTCAACATTGAGGAAAACGCCAAGCGCGAGCCCGTGAACTATGTGCTCCCTCCCGGCGTGACCCGTATCGTGGACCCCGGTCAGTCACAGATCACCCAGCTCAACGAGCAGTCAATGTCAATGAAAGTCATAGGGCTTCAACCCGGCGACGGTCGTGGTGTCTACCGTAACACTCAGCTTGATATCCGCAACTACAACCGCCTGCAGATGTTTGTCCATGCCGAACGACTCATTGACGACGTCACAAACCTGCGAAGCGGCGATCTCTCGCTATTCATTCGCCTCGGAACTGATGTCAAGAACAATTTCTATGAGTATGAGATACCATTGGTTCTCACACCACCCTCTTCAAAATATAACAATGACCTCACCTCTGACCGTCTGATCGTATGGCCCGAAGAAAACTTCATGAACGTGCCGCTGCAGAACCTTGTCAACCTCAAGAAGGAACGCAACCGCGCAAAGGCTGAGGAAGGTAGCGGCATAGGCTTCGCCACACTGTTCTCCGGCCGTGACCCCGACAATGAGCGGAACACCATTTCGGTGAAAGGTAACCCCTCGCTCAGCGACATACGCGTGATGCTGGTGGGTGTACGAAACAACTCTGCCACCGTGAAGGACGGAACCGTGTGGGTCAACGAACTCCGACTGACCGATTTCAACGAGTCAGGCGGTTGGGCTGCCAAGGCTAACATCAACTTAGGAGTGTCTGACATAGCGCAGCTAAACCTTGGCGGTCACATCGAAACAGCCGGATTCGGCGGTGTCGACCAGTCGCTCAACGAACGCCGACTCGATGACTATGTGCAGTACAACATGGGGGTTCAGGGTGATTTAGGTCGCTTCCTCCCTGAGAAAGCCAAGCTCAAAGCACCTATATATTTCTCTTACTCAAAAGAAAAGACCACCCCCAAATACAATCCGCTCGATCAGGACGTACTGCTCAAGGATGCGCTTGACGATGCACCTGACAAACATGCCCGCGACTCTATCAACTCATTTGCCGTGGAGCAGACAACGGTGAAAAGCTTCAGTATCTCCGGACTCAAATTCGATGTCCAGAGCAAGAACCCGATGCCATGGGACCCTGCCAACTTCACCTTCAACTTCTCGTTCAACAAGCAGGCGAAAGTCAATCCTACAACGGAATATGAGAACACCAACGACTACCGCGGCTCGTTCCAGTATTCCTACGCACCCTATTTCAAACCGTTCAAACCGTTCAACTTCATTGACACCAAGAACAAGAACCTCAAGTTCATCAAAGACTGGGAGCTGAATTACCTGCCCACATCCATCTCGTTCCTGACAAACATGTCGCGCTACTACTACGAGCAGCAGACCCGCTCGGAAACCGATGTAATGTTCCAGCTCCCCGTTTCCGTGAGCAAGAACTTCCTTTGGGACCGTCAGCTTGCCCTCAGCTGGAATCTGACCAAATCACTCTCGCTGACATTCAACTCCAACACCTCAGCGCGCATAGAGGAAACCGCCGGAGCAGTCAACAAGAAACTGTTCCCCGACGAATACAAACAGTGGAAAGACACCGTGATGAGCAGTATTCTTTCCATGGGTACGCCGTGGGCTTACAATCAGTCGTTCGTGGCACAGTACAAGGCTCCGTTCAGCCGCATACCGGTGCTTGACTTCCTGACAGCTTCCGCCTCCTACAATGCCACATACCGCTGGGACCGCGGCGCCACCATCGGCGACATAACCATGGGTAACACCATTGCCAACCAAAGCACATGGAACGTCGACGGCAGACTGAATTTCGAATCGCTCTACAACAAGTTCAACTATCTCAAAGAGGTCAACAAGCGGTTCTCCAACACCCGCAAGGTTGCCCCCGCACGCAAACCTAAGAAGTTCGAACGCACCTATCAGCTGAAATCTGACACTTCTCTTTTCATCAAGCATAACCTCCGCTCCAAAAAAGTGAAAGTCAGTGCAATGACCACCAAGGGACAACCCTTCAAGGTCACCACACGCGTTGTCGACGCAAATCAGATTGAAGTAATGACACGCGGCGACCAGAACATAAAGTTCACCATTCTGGAACTGCTGAAAGATGAAAAGAACGTATGGAAGGAAATCGGCGAGTACACCGTGCGCGCCCTCATGTCGCCCCGTTCGGCATCGGTGCGATGGCGCAAGTCGCAAGGTCTGACCTTGCCGCTGTTCCGCAACGACATCGGCAACATTTTCGGACAGTCGAACTCCTATGGTCCCATGTCGCCCGGTCTGGACTTCGCATTCGGTTTCACCGGTCAGGGCTACATTGACCGTGCGCTTGAACGTGGCTGGCTTATCACTGACGACGGTCAGACCTCACCTGCCATCTGGCAGACCACCAACGAACTGAACCTTGAACTGAACCTTGAACCTGTCAAAGGATTAAAGATACAGCTGACAACCAACCGCACCGACAACCGCAACACTCAGGTGCAGTTCATGTACGAGAACATGCCCGTGACACGCTCCGGTTCCTACACCAAGACCCACTGCGCCATAGCCACCGTATTTGAATCCTCGAAAGCCGACGACGGTTACAACTCACCCTCATTCAACAAATTCATTGAGAATATCCCCGTCATTGCCGCAAGAGTCCAAAACCAGTATAACGGCTACAACTACCCCACAGGCGGATTCATGTCTGACAACCCCCATGCCGGAGCCCCCTTCGACCCCAATGTAGGCACCGTTTCGCAAACCGGCAGCGACGTGCTTATTCCGGCATTCGTGGCAGCATACACCGGCAAGAATCCCAACAGCATCTACCTCACCCCATTCCCCTCATTCGCCGAAGTCCTCCCCAACTGGCGTGTGACATACGACGGATTGATCAATCTGGGCAACATGCGCAACATCTTCAAGAGCTTCACCCTCTCCCACGCCTACCAGTGTACCTACTCCGTAGGCTCATACTCATCTTACCTCAACTGGCTCAGTGTCGACGGTCAGGCACTCGGCTTCACCCTTGACGAGCTCACGGGCGAACCTATTCCATCGTCGCCCTACAATATCTCCACCGTAGCTATCACCGAGAAGTTCGCACCGCTCATCGGAGCCAAGGTAACACTGAAAAACGACATCAGCGTCAATGCCGAATACCGCGACAGCCGTACTCTGACACTCAACACCTCGGCAGGACAGGTAGTCGAGGCAACTAACCGTGCGCTTGTCATTGGTGCCGGCTACAAGATTGTCGGATTCAACACCATCCTGAAAATGAAAGGCTCGCAGACCGGCGTCAGCAACGACCTCACCCTCAAAGCCGATGTCTCGCTACAGAACAATCAGGCGCTCATCCGCCGTATAGAGTCGAACTACACCCAGCCTACAAGCGGCACCCGTACGCTCGGCATCAACTTCACCGCAAACTACATCATGTCGAAACGTCTGACCATCGGCGCCTTCTTCGACCATCAGGTGAACACCCCGCTGGTTACCACCTCAGCTTATCCAACCACAAACTCAGCCTACGGACTCACCTTCAACCTGTCACTCACCCGATAATATGTTGAAATTCAGAAAAGGAACTCCCGACGACCTGCCCCGAATAATGGAAATATGCCACATTGCACGGCGTTTCATGCGCTCTACCGGCAACCTGACACAGTGGAACAGCGCTTACCCCTCGGAAGAAGTGATACTGAATGACATGGCGCTCGGCAACAACTATGTCGGCGAGGACGAAACCGGTGAAATCATAGTCACCTTTGCCTTCATCACAGGCAACGATCCCACCTACGACATTATCTCCGACGGCACATGGCTCAGCGACCGCCCCTACGGCACAATCCACCGCATGGCATCATCCGGCAAGCGTGGGGGTATGCTCCGTGAAGCAGTACGTTTCTGCCTCGGAATGACCGATGAAATCCGCCTCGACACCCACAAGGATAACCGCCCCATGCAGGCGGCAGCCCTTCGGCTCGGCTTCATCCGCTGCGGGGTCATAATCTGTCAGGACGGAACCCCGCGCGAAGCCTTCCATCTGGTAAAGCAGGGAAACCACTGATTATCTTAATCTGTCCCCCCACCCCATAAGCGGCTGCTTCTATCAAAATATATTGAAAACATTAAACAACGAGGGTGCATACTTCTCAAATATTATTGACTAAAACAACGAGAGTGCATACTCTCAAATATTATTGACTAAAACAACGAGGGTGCATCGGAAAACCGATGCACCCTCGTTTATGGGATTTGTATGGCTGACTGATTATTCTGCCATGAGGATTTCGAGCATCTTGATTGCAGAAACAGGGATGCGGGTGCCGGGTCCGAAGATGGCGGCAACACCTGCTTTGTAAAGGAAGTCATAGTCCTGTGCGGGGATAACGCCGCCGGCAGTTACCATGATGTCCTCACGACCGAGTTTCTTGAGTTCTTCAATCACCTGCGGAACCAGTGTCTTGTGACCTGCAGCAAGTGAAGAAACGCCAAGGATGTGAACGTCGTTTTCAACTGCCTGACGGGCTGCTTCGGCAGGTGTCTGGAACAAGGGTCCCATGTCCACGTCAAAGCCACAGTCAGCATAGCCTGTTGCAACAACTTTAGCACCGCGGTCGTGACCGTCCTGACCCATCTTGGCAATCATGATACGGGGCTGACGACCTTCTTTCTTAACGAACTCTTCGCACATCTGCTGTGCTTTGATGAAGTCCGGATCTTGTTTTGTTTCGCTTGAGTACACGCCTGAAATTGTTCTGATTACTGCTTTATAACGACCAACTACCTCTTCGCAAGCGTCAGAGATTTCACCGAGGGTGGCACGCAGACCTGCAGCTTTGACTGCGAGGTCAAGGAGGTTACCTTTCTTGGTGCGTACACATTCTGTGATTGCTGCGAGCGCTTCTTTGACAGCTTTTTCGTCGCGGTGAGCCTTCACGTCGTTCAGACGTTCAATCTGTTCTTTGCGAACTTCGGTGTTGTCAATTTCGAGGATATCGATGGGATCTTCGTGGTCAAGACGGTATTTGTTGATACCAACGATGGTCTGGCGACCTGAGTCGATACGAGCCTGAGTGCGGGCTGCGGCTTCTTCAATGCGGAGCTTGGGCAGACCGGTCTCGATAGCTTTTGCCATACCGCCGAGTTTCTCGATTTCCTGAATGTGCTCCCATGCGCGGTGAGCGATTTCGTTGGTGAGTGATTCAACATAGTAAGAACCTGCCCACGGGTCGATTTCTTTGGTGATGTAGGTTTCTTCCTGAATGTAGATCTGAGTGTTTCGTGCGATACGGGCAGAGAAGTCAGTGGGGAGTGCGATTGCCTCGTCGAGCGCGTTGGTGTGGAGCGACTGAGTGTGACCTAGAGCGGCACCCATAGCTTCGATACATGTACGACCTACGTTGTTGAAGGGATCCTGCTCGGTGAGTGACCAGCCTGAAGTCTGTGAGTGGGTACGCAGAGCAAGTGATTTGGGGTTCTTGGGGTTGAACTGCTTAACGATCTTAGCCCAGAGCATACGGGCAGCGCGCATCTTGGCTATTTCCATGAAGAAGTTCATGCCGATAGCCCAGAAGAATGACAGACGGGGAGCGAAGGCGTCGATGTCCATGCCTGCGTTAACGCCGGCGCGGAGATATTCCAGACCGTCAGCCAGAGTGTAAGCCAACTCGATGTCGCAAGTTGCACCTGCTTCCTGCATGTGGTAACCTGAGATGGAGATGGAGTTGAACTTGGGCATGTTCTGAGAGGTGTACTCGAAGATATCGGCGATGATTCGCATCGAGAATTCCGGGGGATAGATGTAGGTGTTGCGCACCATGAATTCCTTGAGGATGTCGTTCTGGATTGTACCAGCCATTTCTTCAAGTTTAGCGCCCTGTTCAAGACCGGCGTTGATGTAGAAGGCGAGTACGGGGAGAACGGCACCGTTCATGGTCATTGACACTGACATTTTGTTCAAGGGTATACCGTCGAAGAGTACTTTCATGTCCTCGAGCGAGCAGATTGATACACCTGCTTTACCCACGTCACCAACAACACGTTCGTGGTCGGCGTCATAGCCGCGGTGTGTGGCGAGGTCAAATGCCACTGACAGACCTTTCTGACCTGACGCGAGGTTACGGCGGTAGAAGGCGTTTGATTCAGCAGCGGTTGAGAAACCTGCGTACTGGCGGATTGTCCAAGGACGCATAGCGTACATACCGCTGTACGGACCGCGGAGGAACGGGGGCAGACCTGCAACGTAGTTGAGGTGCTCCATGCCTTGGAGGTCATCTTTTGTATAGACGGGTTTTACGGGAATAAGTTCAGGGGTGAGCCATTCTTCGCCGCCCGCAACGGGTGCTGCCTTGGGTGCTGAGAAAGCATCGGCAGTTATATCGATGGTTTTAAAATCGGGTCTCATTATTTTTTTGTTTGGAGATTCTTATTTTAATAATTTGGCGTTGAATGCCTGAAGGGTTTCAAGCACGTTGCTGCGGACATGGATGAAGTTGGTGATACCCTTAGCCTGAAGTTCTTCCATACATGCGGGAGCACCTGCTACAACGAACTCAGCACGACCGTCGATGAGGGTGTGTGCCTCGGGAGCGAAGGCTGCATATTCGTCGTCGCTTGAGCAGAGAACAACAATGTCAGCTTCTTTTTCCATGGCTGCCTTCACACCTTCCTCAACTGTGTTGAAGCCGATGTTGTCGATGATCTCGTAGCCAGCGCAACCGAAGAAGTTGCTTGAGAACTGAGCGCGAGCCAGACGCATGGCGAGGTTACCGATGGTGAGCATGAACACTTTGGGACGGTTAGTCGCTTTTTCGGTGGCAAGACGGAGTGTCTCGAAGTCTGAAGCCTGACGGGCTGTGTTGAGAGCCTTGGCAGCGTCGCCACCTTCAGCGCAACCACAACCGCAACCTTCGGTTTTTTCGATTTTGTCGAGTGCCATTTCGTTGAAGTTGGGGAACTGGTTGGTTCCGAGCAGAATCTCTTTGCGGCGAGCCATGTCAGCATGGCGTTTCTGATTTGAAGCGTTAACGGCTGCCTGAACCTCACCGTTGTCAACCATTGCGAAGAAGCCGCCTTTTTCCTCTACGTCGAGGAAGAGTTTCCAAGCTTCCTTGGCGATTGAAACTGTCAGAGTCTCAACGTAGTAAGAACCACCGGCAGGGTCAACCACTTTGTCGAGGTGGCTTTCTTCCTTAAGGAGGAACTGCTGGTTGCGTGCGATTCTTTCAGAGAATGCATCGGGAGTCTTGTAGGGGGTGTCGAAGGGAACTACTGTGATTGAGTCCACACCTGCCAGAGCGGCTGACATAGCCTCGGTCTGGCTGCGGAGCAGGTTCACATGAGCATCGTAGATCGACTGGTTGAAGAGCGAAGTAGCTGCGTGGCAAACCATTTTGCATGCGCAGTCACATTCGGACTTGTACTGTTCAACGATCTGTGCCCAGAGCATGCGGGCTGCACGGAATTTTGCAAGTTCCATGAAGTAGTTCGATGAAACGCCCATGTTGAATTTGATGCGGCAGGCAACTTCAGCAGGTTTCAGACCTGCGTCGGTGAGTTTGGTCATCCATTCAGCGCCCCATGCGAGTGCATAACCGAGTTCCTGATAGATGTAAGCACCTGCTGTGTTGAGCATTACAGAGTCAACGGCGATTACACGGAGTGCGGGAACATCCTTTACGGCAGCAATCAGTTTTGCTGCGGTCTCAACGGCATCGGCAGGAATCTGTTTGCCGTGACGGAAAGCAGGACGGAGGGGATTATAGTCGATTGAGCCGTGGAAAGCTTCAGCGGCACCATGTTTCTTCAGATATTCCACGAGTGCTTCGGCAAGCTGGAGAGCTTTACCGGGGCAGCATGTGAAGTTCACTTCCACTGCAGCGAGATCGATCCCTTTAAGCAGAGCCTCGATGGTTTCTGCGGTAGGTTCGGAAACCTTGAAGCCAAGCGAGTTAACGCCTTTTGTGAGCACTTCCAGAGCCACTTCATTAGCTTTTGCGGGTTCGGTTTCCAGAATTTCCTGACGGGTCAGCCAGTCGTTGTTGTCGCGAGTGCCGCGAACATAAGGAAATTCACCGGGAAGTGAGTCAGTTGTCTTGAATCCTTCAATATCCTCGGCACGGTACATCGGCTGAACATTGAAGCCTTCATTTGTTCTCCATACAAGTTTCTTTTCGAAGGGGACACCTTTAAGGTCGGCGTCAACCTTGGCGCGCCACTCTTCAGTGGTCACCGCGGGAAACTGTTCGAACAATTTTTCTTTCTTTTCTGCCATGATTGGTAATATTAATGTATTAGAAATTGGTTTCGGTACAATTTACACCGCAAAGTTATCACTTTTTTAGATATTAGCGAAATATTTCCATAAAACTTTTCAGCATTTTTGTTGTTTAAATAGTAAAGTAACTCAAATCGTTTCAACCAAGCGGATTTTGATGGTGGCGACAGCCTCCCGACGCAAGTGGAAAGTCACCCGGTCCGCAGTCTAATAACTATGATTATGTGCCGCATCAAGTTTTCAGTTCTCCATTGTGGAAGCACCCTTATGTCACCGTCGATGCCTTACGGCAGAGGAGATTTTCTGTTTGCAAACGGATTCGCCGTACCCGAAGATAACAAGGTTTGGATGCCTGTGTCAGCCTATCTGATCGAGCACCCCAAAGGTCGTATTCTCATTGACACCGGTTGGAGCCGCAAGGTTTCACCCACCGCAGAAGGAACTCAGCGTCAAGGCATTAACCGCATCATCCCCATCAACTCACTTGTAAGTTTCGAGGGGAGAGTAGAACGTCGCAAGAGTATCGACGAGCAGCTTGCACAGCAGGGAATAGCGCCGAAGGATATCGATTGTGTGATACTTTCACACATGGGTCCCGACCGCGTGAGCGGACTTGAGAGTGTGGCAGAGGCACGCAACATAATGGTTTCCGATACCGAATACAAGTCAGCCAACCGCTTCGGGTCGAGACTGCTCCGCTATCAGCCAAAGATGTGGAAGGACACGCCAATCCGCACCTTCTCGTTTGACAAGACCGGACGCGGACCTGTGGGCAATTCGTGTGACCTTTTCGGCGACGGATCCGTTCATTTGGTGCATCTGCCGGGATTCACACGCGGCATGACCGCCGTGGTGCTGAAAAACGACAAAAAATTCGTACTGTTCTACTCCGATGCCGGCTTCGGCAAGGAAGCATGGCGCAAGATGATGCTGCCGGGTTTGTGCGTTGACCGCAAGCTCGCCTACCGCTCGCTGATGTGGGTACGACAGATGTCGATGTCGCCCGCCTGTGTGGCATCGTTCGCTAACCACGACCCCGAAGTGGTGCCGCAGACAATGGTGATTTAGCGCTGATTACCCAACAGTTACCAACTGACTAAGTAGCATCGGAGAAAAGCGCAGCCGTAGACCACAGGCGCAGTTATCAGCGTGACGCGCGTTTGCGCTCAAGCTCGTCAAGAATGATTTTACGGAGACGGATGTGATGGGGTGTCACCTCAACATATTCGTCCTCTTTTATGTATTCCAGCGCTTCCTCGAGTGAGAACACAACAGGCGGAATGATACGCGCCTTGTCGTCGGCGCCTGATGCACGCATGTTGGTCAGCTTCTTGCTCTTGGTGACATTGACCACAATGTCGTTGTCCTTGGCATTTTCGCCCACCACCTGTCCCGCATAGACCTCCTCCTGCGGGAAGATGAAAAAGCGTCCGCGATCCTGAAGCTTATCGATGGCATAGGCGTAGGCAGTACCCCCTTCCATGGCTATCAGCGAGCCGTTAGTACGGCGGTCAATATCGCCTTTCCACGGCTGATATTCCAGAAAACGGTGAGCCATGACAGCTTCGCCGGCTGATGCGGTCAGCACATTGTTTCGCAGACCGATAATGCCACGCGAGGGAATGATGAATTCCATGTGGGTGCGGTCGTTCTTTCCGGTCATCGACACCAGATCGCCCTTGCGCCGGGTGACCATGTCAATCATTTTGCTGGCATATTCCTCAGTGACATTGATGGTAAGCAGTTCCACCGGCTCGCACTTCACGCCGTCGATTTCCTTGATGATAACCTGCGGCTGACCCACCTGCAGTTCATAGCCTTCGCGACGCATGGTCTCTATCAGCACCGACAGGTGGAGTACACCTCGTCCGAACACGGTCCAGACATCCTCTTTGTCAGCCTTTTCCACACGCAAAGCGAGATTGCGGTCAAGCTCCTTGGTGAGGCGGTCACCGATGTGGCGCGAGGTTACATATTTGCCGTCACGACCGAAGAATGGGCTGTCGTTGATGGTGAAGGTCATTGACATGGTAGGCTCGTCGATGGCAATACGCGGAAGAGCCTCCGGATTATTGATGTCAGCTACTGTATCGCCGATTTCAAACCCATCGATGCCGACCAGAGCGCAGATGTCGCCTGACGCCACAGACTGCACTTTCTTGCGACCCATGCCTTCGAACACATGCAGTTCCTTGATGCGCTGACGCACCACCGAGCCATCTTTCTTGATAAGCGCAACATCTTGATTCTCACGCAGTTCTCCGCGATGTACACGACCGATGGCTATACGCCCCACATAGCTTGAATAATCAAGCGATGTGACCAGCATCTGCGAGTCGCCCTCCAGAGTTTCCGGGGCAGGGATATATTCTATGATAGCGTCGAGCACGGCTGTGATGTCGTCGGTGGGTTTCTGCCAGTCAGTGCTCATCCAGCCGTTTTTAGCCGAACCGTAGATGGTGGGGAAGTCGAGCTGTTCCTCGGTTGCATCGAGGCTGAACATCAGGTCGAACACCATTTCCTGCACCTCGTCAGGGCGACAGTTGGGTTTGTCAACCTTATTGATTACCACCACCGGTTTAAGCCCCATCTTGATGGCTTTTTCAAGCACAAAGCGCGTTTGCGGCATGGGACCCTCGAAGGCGTCGACGAGCAACAGGCATCCGTCAGCCATGTTGAGCACACGTTCCACCTCGCCACCGAAGTCAGCGTGTCCCGGAGTGTCAATGATGTTGATTTTGTACCCTTTATAGTTTATGGAAACATTCTTTGAAAGAATAGTTATGCCGCGTTCACGTTCCAGATCATTATTGTCAAGAATCAGCTCACCTGTTGACTGATTGTCGCGGAACAGGTGACCAGCCATCAGCATTTTGTCAACCAGAGTTGTCTTGCCGTGGTCGACGTGCGCGATAATCGCGATATTACGGATGTTCTGCATAGTTTTTTTACCTTTTTCAGGGTGCAAAGGTAGTTAAAAATTTTCATATCTCAGAGTTTTTTTGTAACTTTGTACACACTAAAACAAATAGAACAAATCATTATGGCAGAAAAAGAAGAGGAGTATAGCGCCAGTAATATTCAAGTTCTTGAAGGACTTGAAGCTGTGCGCAAACGCCCCGCGATGTATATAGGCGATATAAGCGCCAAAGGTTTGCATCACCTTGTTTATGAAGTAGTGGACAACTCGATTGACGAAGCGCTCGCAGGTTATGCCACTCACATTGACGTGACAATCAACGAGGACAACTCCATCACCGTGATTGACAACGGTCGCGGTATTCCGGTTGACATGCACGAAAAGGAACACAAAAGCGCTCTGGAAGTTGTTCTGACGGTGCTTCATGCAGGTGGTAAATTCGACAAAGGCTCATATAAGGTGTCAGGCGGTCTGCACGGCGTAGGTGTGTCGTGTGTGAACGCCCTCTCGACCTATCTCCGTGCCGAAGTTCACCGCAACGGCAAAGCATACGTTCAGGAATATTCCTGCGGCAAGCCCACCACCGAGCTGATGATTGTGGGCGAAAGCGACCACACCGGCACATCGATCACCTTCCTCCCTGACAAATCGATCTTCACCGTAACCAACTACGACTACAACACGCTGGCTAACCGCCTGCGTGACCTCGCGTTTCTCAACGCCGGCATAACCCTGTCGCTGACTGACATGCGCGACCGCGACGCCGAAGGGAATCCCCGCAAGGAGGTGTTCTACTCTGCCAACGGTCTGAGCGAGTTTGTTGCATACATCGACTCAAACAAGGAATCGCTGATTGACGATGTCATACATCTCAACACCGAGCGTCAGGGCATACCTGTGGAAGTGGCGCTGACCTACAACAACACATATAATGAAAATGTCTACTCCTTCGTCAACAACATCAACACAATTGAAGGAGGTACCCACCTGACAGGTTTCCGTCGCGGTCTGACCTCGACGCTGAAGAAATATGCCGATGACAACAAGATGCTTGAAAAAGCGAAAGTCGAGATTGCATCGGATGACTTCCGCGAAGGTCTGACAGCCGTAATCTCCGTGAAGGTTATGGAGCCACAGTTTGAAGGACAGACCAAGACCAAATTAGGCAACAACGAGGTGATCGGTGCGGTTCAGACAGCCGTCAGCGAAGCTCTCAAGAACTATCTGGAGGAGAATCCCCGTCAGGCAAAGACCATAGTAGAAAAAGTGATTCTGGCAGCTCAGGCACGCAACGCAGCCTATAAAGCCCGCCAGAGCGTACAGCGCAAATCGCCCCTGAGCGGTGGCGGTCTGCCCGGCAAACTTGCCGACTGCTCGTCGCGCACAGCCGAGGACTGCGAAATCTTCATCGTCGAGGGTGACTCGGCAGGCGGTACCGCAAAGCAGGCGCGCGACCGCAAGTTCCAAGCTATTCTGCCGCTCCGAGGCAAAATCCTCAACGTAGAGAAAGTGATGGAACACAAAATTTTCGACAACGAGGAAATCACCAACCTGTTCCGCGCACTCCGCGTGACCATCGGCACCGAAGATGACCCCAAGGAAGCGAACCTCTCGCGCCTTGCCTACCACAAAATCATAATCATGACCGATGCCGATGTCGACGGAGCACACATTGCCACTCTGCTGATGACATTCTTCTTCCGCAAGATGCGCCCCATCATTGAAAACGGCTATCTCTACCTCGCCACTCCCCCGCTCTACAAATGTAAACGAGGCAAAAACGAGGAGTACTGCTGGACCGATCAGCAGGTTCAGGCGTTCATCGACAAATATGGTCAGGCAACCGTGCAGCGCTACAAAGGTCTGGGTGAAATGTCGGAACACGAGCTGCGTTTCACAACCATGTCGCCCGAACACCGCATGCTGAAACAGGTTAACATCAGCGATGCAGCCGAAGCTGACCGCATATTCTCCATGCTTATGGGCGAAGATGTTGGACCACGTCGCGACTTCATCGAAAGCAATGCCACATACGCCAATATCGACGCCTGACATCGACCGGCGAAACTGACACTCAGGGCAACAGCAGCAGCAATCCCACCAAGGATGCGCAATGCCGTTGCCCTGATTTCTTTTAAAACCGATCTGACAACAATTTAGGCTTCCCAGACGTTTTAACTAAAAATTAACATCGACTTATGACACGTTCATCAACTACAAAAGCACAAGACAGACTTCGCGCACAAATAAATATGTATGTCTCACTTCAGGACAACAACACATTCAATTATAAACAGGTAGGACACGCGCTGGGCGTAGGCGCACCTATCCACCTCCGGAGCATAGCCCTGATACTTGCCGAGATGGCATTTGACGGCGCACTGATTGAGGTGGCACCCGGACTCTACAAAGTGCCTCAGCGCACTTCGGTAGCCGAAGGTACGTTTGTCCGCCGCAGCAACGGCAAGAACAGCGTGTTGCTTGACAACGATCAGGAGTCGATCAACGTGGCTGAACGCAACTCCATGCATGCGCTCAACGGCGACCGTGTGCGAGTAAACATAGCAGCCACGCGGCGTGGTGTGGAACCTGAAGCCGAGGTTATAGAAATCATTGAAAAGAAGGATCAGGTTTTCATCGGCACGCTGAAAATGAACCGTAACATGGCAATGCTGGTCACCGATTCGAAATTCCTCGCGACTGACATATTCATTCCACGCGGGAAACTCCGCGGTGCCAAGGACGGCGACAAAGCGATAGCCCGGATAACCGAGTGGAACGATGACACCAAGAACCCTGTCGGCGAGATTGTCGACGTGTTGGGACGCAATGGCGAGAATAATGCTGAGATACATGCCATTCTCGCCGAGTTCGGACTGCCCTACCGCTATCCCGAAGCTGTTGAACGTGCGGCTGCCAGAATCGATGCCGGCATCACCGATGATGTGGTGGCACAACGCATTGACATGCGCGATGTGACCACATTCACCATCGACCCCAAGGATGCAAAAGACTTCGATGACGCCCTATCCATACGCCGCCTCAAGGATGGCAACTACGAAGTGGGTGTGCATATAGCTGACGTTACACACTACGTTCAGCCCGGCACTCTGCTTGACAAAGAAGCCTCGTCACGAGCCACATCGGTCTATCTGGTTGACCGCGTGGTGCCTATGCTTCCGGAACATCTGAGCAACGGCATCTGCTCGCTGCGCCCCGATGAGGACAAGCTCACCTTCTCCTGCATTTTCCGCATGACACCGGATGCCAAAATCCTCGACAGCAAGATAGCGCGAACCGTGACACGCAGCAACCGGCGGTTCACTTACGAGGAAGCTCAGGATGTGATTGAAACCGGCAAGGGCGACTACGCCGACGAAATACTCGCGCTCGACAAAATGGCAAAAATACTGCGTAAGAAACGTTTCGAAAACGGCTCAATGGAGTTTGACCGCCCCGAAGTCAAATTCAATATCGACAAGGACGGCACTCCCCTCGGCGTGTTTTTCAAGGAGTCGAAAGACTCCAACAAACTCATCGAGGAGTTCATGCTTCTGGCAAACAAAACGGTAGCCCGTGCCATCGGCGAGCCTAAAGGGAAAAAGAAACCGAAGCCATTCGTTTACCGTATCCACGACCGTCCTGATGAACAGAAGCTGATGGATCTGGCGCAACTTGCCCGCGGATTCGGCTACAAGATAAAAACCAAAGGTGACCCTCGCGAAATCAACCGCTCCATCAACAAAATGCTGACCGACATAAAAGGCAAAGCGGAAGAAAACTACCTTGGCACACTTGCCATCCGCGCCATGGCAAAGGCAATCTACTCCACCGACAACATAGGTCACTACGGTCTCGGATTCGACTATTACACCCACTTCACTTCGCCTATCCGCCGCTATCCCGACATGATGGTACACCGTCTGTTGGAACGCTATCTTTCAGGCGGCAGAGCCGTCAGCGTGGAGAAGCTCAATGAAGAGTGCAAGCACTCAAGCAATCAGGAGCAACTCGCTGCGAATGCCGAGCGTGCATCAATCAAATACAAGCAGGTGGAATTCATGAGCAAACATCTCGGCGAAGAATTTTCCGGCATCATTACCGGTGTCACCGAATGGGGACTTTATGTAGAGCTTGACGAGAACCTCTGCGAAGGACTCATACCGGTGCGTGACCTTGCCGATGACTATTATGACTTTGATGAAAAAACGCAGTGCCTGATTGGTCGACGTCACGGGAACCGATTCCGTCTGGGCGACCGCCTCAACGTGGTCATAGCACGCGCCGACGTGCAGAAAAAACAGCTCGACATGGTACTCGCCGGCACCGACATCCGCAAGCCCGCGTCTCAACAGCATAAATCCAACGACAGGAAAAAACGCACCACTCGGCGCGGTCGATAACCCCTTGCCCCTACTCACACAATTAATGCGCTACACAAAAATTATATTAGCCGTAGCACTTCTGACGTTCACCGATTGCCGCCGGTCAGCCTCCGACCCCACTATCGGTCGAGCCATGCAGGTGGTTGCAAACATAATCTCTTTTTTATGAAAAAATTTTTCACTCTTACCTCATAATTTCTTTTTGCAATCTCCAACATTCTTGCTGATGACGTGGGTTTGCCTTTAACAGAGGATGGTTCTACTGTTATTATCAGGGAGCATAATCCTCAAAATCATAATTCACGTTCTCGGAAAACAGAATCGGCTGAATTTTTCCAAGTAGGTCGTACCTATTGGTATGAATTTAAGTCTCCGACCTATAGAATTGATACTGAGTTCGGCATCAGTATCGCTGCAAAAGAGACTATTGATGGTACGGAGTGGAACAGAATTGACCTTGTCAAACGAGCTCAGCGCAACTATGACAACATGGATAACTACATCAATACTGATTTTTGTGAAGATCCTGTTACAGTTGCTTATCTCCGTGAAGAAAAAGGGAACATATATCGTACTCTCAAAAATACTGATTATTACAATAAGACTCTTTCCACGCCATGGAATAACATTTTGTACAATTGCCTTCCTGAGAATTTTGACTCTCCTGAAACGCCTGTCTACGGTTGCGGTGAGTTGGGCTTCAGGACTAATGTTGCAAGACTTTGGGCTGAGGAGAATATTTGTGATGCAGTTATTACCGGAGTAGAGTCTATTGAAAACAGCGGACGACATTATAACAAGTACACTCTAACCGGCGACCACCATGATGATGTTTACAAGAATTTTATGGCTGTGGTAATAGAATCTATAGGAATTTTCGGACCTTATGATAATGAGTCCAATTATCCCGAAAGTCGAGGTTGTGGCGAACTCATTTTTGACCCTCTACGCCCTCTAACTTCCTCTGTAAGCTATAAATCCGATCCTTAGATATGTAACTGAAGGAGATGATAACAACATAATCTTTGTCCGAAACGGCGGCTTCAAATTATGGGAGAATGATGCGAAAACTGAAGGCGTTGAAAATGTAACAAACGATTTTGAATCCGTTGTCCGATGGTTCAATCTTCAAGGTCTGGAAATTCCAGAACCTGAAGTTCCCGGTATTTACATCAAAAAAACAGGCTTCAATGTGGAGAAGGTTCATGTGCGCTAAAACGACTGCCTTGTACTAAACATTTGGCATTTTGTCGCGCCAACACTGATCGGTGAGCCAATGGCGGAGTACGGGGAACGGAGCCACACGGTAGCCTTTGGCTTTCATGGACTCTTTCCACGCTATCTGTACCTGCAGGCTGCCTGCAAAGCGGGGTATCTCCTGCTCAATGTCGTCGAACTGGAAGATCAGGCGCGAGAACTCCTGCTCCACGTCATCTTTCTCGCCCGGATAGAGGTCGTAGAACTCCTTGAAGTCATAGTAATTGTCATAGCGCTGGATAGGCACAAGGGGCACGTCGGCTGACTTGGGGAGCGGGCGGAACTTGTGAGTGCGGTTCTTCTCTATGGTTATGATTTCCGCCCCGTAATGCTCCTTTTTCTGCTCCGCTTTTTGCTCCGCAGCTTTTGCGGCACGGCGTTCGGCAACATGTTTCTTGCGTATGGCAGCCTCACGGGCTGCATCGAAATCGAGGGCTTCGTCGAGGGCAACCATCTCCGTTTTTATAAGTTTGTAAGCTATCTCAGCCTCAGGACTGAGAATTTCAGGTTCCTTTTCGCGAAGTGCGAAGTCATAGATAGCGCTCATGACGGTGTCACGCAGTTCGTTGGAGTGCTGTTCGAGGATTTCAATCCATTCCTTTTTGATGATGATGTTTTTCATACCCTGATAATTAAGTTTTTTGCAAAGGTACGATGGGAATGGAGGGAAAATACGGGAAAATGTAAGAGAGTTATTAGTTTTTAGTCTTTAGTTGGTAGTTCAATGGGACTAATGGGGCTAAAAAGGACAAGTGAATTAATGGGACAAGGGAGCGATGACCGCTCAGGACGCTCCACAAGTTTCTAACCCGGACACTCCACGGAGTGTCCCTACAGGGTTAATTGGCGGGAGCCGGAAAGGTTTAGCAGCCGCAAGCGGCTGAGGCGGGAGACTAAGTTTGAGTTATAGTTATGAGGTAGTCGGTAGTTTTTAGTCGTTAGTCGGTTGTGGAGCGGATTTGCCGGAACGTTCGCTCCACGAAGCCGCCCTACAAATTGAGCCTAAAGGTCAAGGAGGTCGGCAGTGGACTGCAAGCAGTCAAGTGCGTTCTGATTTACGCGGGCAGGGACAATGGTTGCATATCCACGGTCGAGCCATGTCAGGTCGGTGTCCTCAGCCTCAGGTTCTTCATTGATTATGCGCCCTTTGAGCCAGTAGAATTTGTGACCGTGGGGATCAGTATATTCCTGAAATTCCTCGGTCCAGTGGCTGGTGGCAGCGCGCACTACCTTCATACCCTCGATTTTCACGTCGGCAGGGAAATTGACGTTCAGGCAGATGCCGGCAGGAAGTCCATGTCGCAGCACACGCGAAGTGATATGACGTATGAACCGCTCTGTTTCAGAGAAATCAGCGTTAGGAGAATGTGACAGCAGGGAGTAACCTACGGCAGGAATGCCGATGGTCGTAGCTTCCATCACGGCACCCATAGTACCGGAATAAATGATGGAGTTGCCGGCATTGGAGCCATGATTAATGCCGCTGAGCATCAGATCAGGGATGCGTGGCAGAATGGTGTGATAAGCAAGTTTGACGCAATCGACAGGAGTGCCGGAAACGGAAAACATGTGTGCGCCGTTATAGTCAGGCTTCTGCGAAATATGAAGCGGCTGATTGACGGTCATGGCAGATGACTGACCTGAGTGTGGACGGTCAGGTGCCACTACCCACACGTCGCCGTACTCCTTGACATAGTCAACCAGACTATGTATGCCGGCAGCTTCTATGCCGTCGTCGTTACTGATAAGTATAAGCGGTTTATCCATGGGCAGCTCAATCGACTAATTCCATTCCGCGGAGAAGCGCCTTCTCGTTGGCAGGAAGTAGGTGGTGGTGGCGCTCAGGCAGTACTTTCTTGAGACCTTTGAGGACATCATCGACCGACACCGAGGGAGCGGCTTTAATCAGCGCGCCTAACAGAATCATGTTGTAGCTCTTGGCATTACCCATCTCAATGGTTGTATCCATAGCCTTGACGGGGATAATGCGAATGTCGGTTCGCTGCGGCATGCGGTGAATGCCGTAAGGGTCGAAGATGAGTATGCCTCCGGGGCGAACGGCATGTTCAAACTTGTCGAGGCTCTGCTGATTGAGGATAACAGCTACATCGAAAGTGTCAACGATGGGTGAACTGATGGGCTGATCGCTCAGAACAACTGTCACATTAGCGGTGCCACCGCGCTGTTCCGGACCATAGGAAGGCATCCATGTCACCTCCAGATTATCCATCAGAGCGGCGTAGGCGAGGATTTTGCCCATTGAAAGGACGCCCTGTCCGCCGAAACCGGCTATAATAATCTCTTGTTTCATTCCACGTTGTTTTTAAGGTCACCAATCGGATATTTCTCTTTCATGTGTTCCTCCATCCAGAGGTTAGCCTGATGTGGAGTCATTTTCCATCCGGAGCTGCATGTGCCCAGAATTTCCACAACTGAACAACCGCGCCGGTTGATGGAGTTTTCAAATGCCTTGCGGATGGCTTTTTTTGCCTGACGCACGGCAGCAGGTTTGTGTACGGACTGGCGGGTGACGTAGCAGGTACCGTCAAGCTGAGCCATCAGTCGGGATATATCAAGCGGATAGCCATTGAGTTCCACATTACGCCCGTAAGGGGTAGTTGCGGTTTTCACTCCTTCCAGCGTGGTAGGTGCCATCTGACCTCCGGTCATGCCGTAGATGCCGTTGTTTATAAAAATGATGGCAATGTTTTCGCCACGGTTGGCTGCATGAATTGATTCCGCGGTGCCGATGGCTGCGAAATCACCGTCGCCCTGATAGGTGAACACGAGCCGGTCAGGGTTGAGTCGCTTTGCTGCTGTTGCGAGAGCGGGGGCTCGACCGTGAGCCGCTTCAATCCAGTCAACGTCGATATATTTGTAGGCGAACACGGCGCAACCTACGGGAGCTATGCCTATTGCGTTGTGTTCCAGACCCATTTCATCAATTACTTCCGCAACAAGCTTGTGAACCACACCGTGGCTGCAGCCGGGGCAATAGTGCATAGTGGAGTCATTGAGCAGGCGTGGCGCGGAATAGACTTTGTTTTCAGGAGTGATTATATCTTTAGTTTCCATTGTACTCTCCATTATTCATTTGTCATGATGAGGTTAAGCGCCGTGGTGATTTCAGACGGGTTGGGGACAATGCCGCCCATGCGTCCGAAATGGCGTATCTTCATGTTTGGGTCAGCCACTGCAAGACGTACATCCTCAATCATCTGACCGGCATTGAGTTCCACAACAAGGATGCCTTTGACATGCTTTGAAGCTTCGCGGATGGCATCGTAGGGGAAGGGCCAGAGAGTGATGGGGCGGATAAGACCCACCTTCACACCTTTCTCGCGGGCATCCTCGATGGCTTTGAGGCAGATGCGGGCTATTGAGCCGAAGGCAACGATGAGATATTCGGCATCGTCAGTGTGATAAGCTTCGTAACGGACCTCGTTGCGTTCAATTAGCCGATAGGTTTCCTGAAAACGCTCGTTGTTCTTTTCCATGAGCGCGGAATCAAGCTCGAGAGATGTCACCACATTGGGCTTACGACCCGCAGAGTGACCTGTAGCAGCCCACGGACACTGCTCGGCAATCTGCTGCTCGGTGCGCCGGGGACGCGGTTCGGGCAACACCACTTTTTCCATCATCTGACCCACAACTCCGTCAGCCAGAATCATTGACGGGGTGCGGTATTTGAACGCAAGGTCGAAGCCGAGCGCCACGAAATCAGCCATTTCCTGCACCGATGCAGGGGCAAGCACAATCAGATGATAGTCGCCGTGACCGCCGCCGCGTGTAGCTTGGAAATAGTCGCTCTGCGAAGGATGTATGGTTCCCAGTCCGGGACCGCCACGCATCACGTTCACAATCAGCGCGGGGAGCTCCGAAGCAGCGAGGTAGGAAATTCCCTCCTGCATGAGGCTGATGCCGGGGCTCGATGAAGATGTCATGACGGCTTTGCCTGTGGCAGCTCCGCCGTAGACCATATTAATCGATGCAACCTCACTTTCAGCCTGCAGGACTACCATGCCGGTAGTGTTCCACGGCATTTCCGCCTCAAGGGTTTCGAGCACCTCGGACTGCGGTGTTATGGGGTAACCGAAGTAACCGTCAACGCCATAGAGGATGGCGGCATGGGCAATGGCTTCATTGCCCTTCATCAGTCTGACTTCCTTACTCATAATCAAATCATAATTTTATAAACTTCGATGCAGGCATCGGGACAAACCAATGCGCATGAGGCACAACCGATACAATTATCCGGCGCGATGACGCTGGCGTAGTGATAACCACGATTATTGACATCGTTTTTCTGTAACTGCAGGCAGTCCGTAGGACACGCTACCACGCAGAGGTCGCAACCTTTACATCTTTCCTTATTTATGGTAACAGCACCTTTTGGCTTAGGCATAACTGTGTTTTATTGGTTTAAGAAATTCAACCCGTTGTGGACAGGTTGTCAAAACTTGCACAAAAATAATCATTTTTTTCGGTTGAAGCAATTAATTTCACTACATTAACGTATTGCACATTTACTTAATTATGAGCAAGCGCCTCCCGTGGCTTCATCAAAAGGAAAGAGGGTGAACAAAAACGCTGCAAATCTGACACCTCAAGTCAGCTTTGGAGGTGATTTATGACCACGTTCACCAGCCTTGACAAATATTGGGGAACGGGGTCTAAAAGAGGGTGAGCCAAAATTTGCATTTTGACCCACCCTCAATAACTAAATTTAATGTGATGATGGAAAAAGAGGTCTATTTTCTACGACGCACGGAACGGACGGCGTTGTTGCTTGAAGATGACTGTTTGGGCTTGGACTGCTTCACCTGCTTGGGTTTCTTGCTGCCGCGTGTTGTACGTTTGGTAGCAGGCTTGTCCTGTTTCTCTTCACTTACAGCCGAGCCATCGCCGTTTTCGTCGCGCGACGCAATGGTCACATCTTCGCCACGCTGTTCAGCCTCACGTTTTTCGCGTGCGGCAATGACTTCCTCGCGCGAGGGCACCCAGAGTTTGTCGTTGAATGTTTCCAGACGGTTCTGTATGCTGTCCTGCGCACGTTTCAGGTCGTCAGGATCGGGATAGATCTGCATCAGCGACTTGTTGCGCAGATTGCGTGTCTTGTAAATATCGCCTTTGTACATTGCCAGCTGAAAGAAGTCATCGTAGGTGTACTTGGCAAGGTTGTTGTCATCATCGGTGAATATAGACTGTTGCGCCAGATAGGGACGCAGGTTGTCAAGTTTTATCCAGAACATGGGGTAGCGGATTGCTTCGCCACCGAAATCACCGGCACGGTGAAGCACAGGGCATATAGCCTCGACAACGGGGCGCGCCTTGTTCTCACGGGTGTCGAATTCCCATCGTTCGAGGATGTAGTATGACAACACCTCGTTCGAGGGGACATCGCTCTCCTCAATGACGAACTTCGGATTTTTCTCGGTCGATCCCTTCGCATCGGAGTAAAGAATGTGGAAGCGGTCGAGCATATCCTTCACCTTGATTTTGTAGTCATCGGTGAATACTTCGCGTCCGTCGAGATACTCATAGGCGGTCACCTGATTGTTTGCGAGCAGACGCATGATTATGCGGAACAGATTCTCTTGTCCTTCAGCCGGTTCTTCGGGGAAATAGAGCGGAGCGTTCTTGACATCCTCCAGATCAAGCTGGCGATAGATGACACGCATCCACTGAAGGTCGGCGTCGTGGGTCGGTTCCTCCTCGTAGAATGACTGCATGCGTGGTGTCACCCCTGTTGACTTATCGGCACCGGGTCGTTCATTGCGGTCGCGTTTGCGAACCACTGATGACGACTGGGAGTCGTTCTGGGCATCTGCCGACACAACGGTTCCGGCTATAAGCACGGCTGAAAGTAGGAATTTTGATATAAGTTTCATCCTTATATTGGTTTATTAATTTACAATTACTTCAAGAGGCGCAAGTTCGCGGGTTATGCCATCGGGACCAACCGCTTTTACGCGTGATATGTAGAACCGCTTTCCGCGTTGCAGACGGCGGAACGAGTCTTTCTGACGCTGCGAGAAGTTAGCACCGTCGCTGACTTCGGGGATGGCGTTGCCCATTGAATCGAAGAACACGGTTTCAAAACTGAGCACCTTGAACGAGATGTTGAGCAGGTCATCGTCAATGGCTGCCTCGATGCCGGGCGACTGCAACAGCAGGGTCTTGGCAATGGGCTTACCGCCTTTGTAACGGTCCGTGTTGCCTTTGGCATCTTTAAAAGGTATGTAGGGCGACGGATCGGGCAATTTGCGCACACGGAACTTGGTCGAAGCCACCTCTTGGCGTCTGCCATCGATTTCGGCGGTCACTGTCACAGTGGCTTCCTGACCTACCTTGGCAGGACGTGCCACCCAGTGGTCACCGCTGCGGGTGAGCGTGCCGTTGGTCATGGTGGCTGTCACGGAGCCGGGTGATACACCGGGAACGGATATACTCATGGGGTTGTCGATGCCGGCATAAAGCACGTTCATCATGGTTGCTGACACGGTTGCCGAGGGTTCGATAACGGTGTAGGATGATGTGAAATCCTGACGGGTTGTTGAACCGTCGCCACGGGGAACTTCTATATAACCGGTGTAGTCGAAGGTGCCGACTGACGATGCGGGAGCCTCGAACAGACCGCGGTCGTTATCAAGTTTTTTTCCGTTGATGAACACGGTGGGTCGCTGGGTGGTGTCGACCGCAGCCATCACAATGTTAGCCTGATATTTGCCACCACGCATGACCAGTCGGCTCTGCGGGATAACGAATGCGTTCAGTTCGTTTACGCGAACATCGTGAGCATCGACATTGTCGAGAATCGAAGTCAGCACCTCGCCCTCGGCATAACGTATGTCGCTCTGCAGTTTAGTGAGCAGTGTCACTGCTGCCACCACGGGTTTGTTGTCGAAGTTAAGCTCCTCCCATGAGGTTTCGCCAATCAGTCTGTCTTTGCGCAGGGGCTGTGTCGAAAGGGCTGCCTCGACGCTGTGGCGGCGCACTGAGTCAGGCATAAGCGAGGCTATGAAATTTCTATAATTATCAATGGCATGTCGCAACTTCTCCCCTCCCCCGTTTGTGGGCGAGAGCATGATGACAGAAGCTGCCTCAAGGTCGTCGCGGCTGCGTATGTTGTTTACATCGCCGTCAGCACCGTCAGCTTTCACCACAATTTCAGTCTTGAAGGAGTCGACAAGCGCGAAAATGTCGTCAGTTGCGCGGCGCACCTCAATCGCTTTTCTGTACCAAGCCTCACCCTTGTCAGGGTTCTGCTGACTGAAGTCGTGCAGTGTGGTAAGAATTGCCGAGTTACGCTGCTCCACATTGACATTTGAACGTGTCAGACCATCCTCCACCTGTGTGAAGCCGTCGAGAACGTCACTTGACACGTTGAGTGCAAGCATCGCCGTCAGTACGATGTACATCAGGTTTATCATTTTCTGACGGGGCGTGAGGCGGGTGTTATTTGAACTCATAATTTATTTCTCTGTGGGCAGATGTTTATATTTTCGGGCTAAGCCTTAATCAACATTTAGCGTTTAGGTCCGTCGGTTGAGTCGGATGACTGCTGCGGAGCAGCGCCGGCGCCCATCATGGGGTTGTACATGTTGATGGTCATGGCTGTGATCATCTTCTCATAAACGGCGTTAAGCTGCTGCATGTAGCGTGCCATGCGCTCGGTTTCCTCGGCGTAGCGGGCTGACTGCACGGAGCTTTTCTCGTACATGTCGCGGATATCCTTGATGCCACGGTTTACACGGTCGATGGAGTCGAGCTGCGAAGAGATGCTCTTGAGCTGGATTTCATAGATGGTGTTCAGACCGCCGATGTTACGGCTGAGATTCTGCATTTCGTCAGCGTAGCCTGAAGCCGCTTTGGAGATTGTTTCGGAATTGTCGGTAATAGCCTTATAGCTGTTGAGCAGCACGTCGCTGACCTGATTGAGCTGATTGGTGGTCTCGCGCAGGTGTGTCATTTCCTGTGCTATGCCTGCCATCTGGTCAAGGTATTTCTGTGTTGCAGATGTAAGTTCAGCCATTCGTGAAAGCTGATCGCTTGCGGCAGCCATCTTGGCGATGCTCTCTGACAACGAACGTGTATCTTCCTCCGAGAGGTCGATGTTGTCAGGGACACCTGCCGATCGGCGTGCCTGTGCCTCAGTCACATGGCGATGACCGCCTGCGGCATGTCCTGAGCCACCGCCTGCAGCAATACCGCCGGTGATGACACCTTCCTCCTCATCGGGATTGTCAAGCGCCGGGAACACATTCTCCCAGTTGTAGCTGCGGGGGGGACGGTCGAAAGCGGTGAGAATGAACATGAGTACCTCGGTGCCCATACCAATCGACAGGAGGGTGTTGCCACCGGGGAGGTGCAGGATTTTGAACAGGGCACCCCAGATTACGATGGCGGCGCCGATGCTGTATGCGAAGTTGAAGAAACGCTGACCTTTGTCGCTTGAGATGAAGCGAGAAATGGCATTGCGGTATCCTTTAAATTTTCCCATTATTCAGTAATTTGAGCAATTAGTAACTGTGACGGTGAATTATTTGCCGGCTTTCTGACCTTTTGCAAATCCTATTTGCGAGCGTACGCAACGGAAGCCTATGTAGCTGCGCTGTTCGTTCTGGTATTCCCACATGCGGAGGTCCGAGCGGATGTTGTGAGCCACATCCTTCCATGAACCGCCACGGACAATCTTGCGGCGCATCTTGTAGGGGTCCTCCTCGGCTGCGTTGTAACGATATTCCGGATTCATGTCAGAGGTGAGGCGATCGAGGCTTTCGGTGAAAGCGGTAGATGTCCACTCGCTGACGTTACCAGCCATGTCATACAGACCGAAGTCGTTGGGGGCGTATGTGCCGACACGCGAGGTGATCAGATGTCCGTCCTTGACGTAGTTACCGTCATTGGGCTTGAAGTTGGCATAGAAACAGCCTTTGTCATCGCTGAGCGCGAGGTCGCCTTCCCACGGATACATATTTTCATTGACACCGGCACGGGCTGCAAACTCCCATTCAGCCTCGGTGGGCAGACGGTACGGCTCTACATAGACGCCCTCACGACCGAGCGAGCGGCGGAGATAGTCGGTGCGCCAGTTGGCGAATGCGTTAGCCTGCTCCCAGCTCACACCAACAACGGGATAATCATTGTAACCTCCGTGTGAGAAGTAGAGTCGCACATAAGGCTCGTTGTAGGCATTCTCGAAGTCGTTGATCCACGCTGTGGTATCGGGATACACATTAACTATATAAGTGTTGACAAAATCGTAGTCGCCGGTAAGTCCGCGTGTGATTGTCTGACGGATGATTTCACCCTCATCGTTAATGAAGGCAGTGTCTTTTGAAATCATGGGTATGTCGGTGGGCACCGGTTTGTCAGTGTTATACTCGCGGCGTTTGGGGTTCAGACGATATTTGCGTTTAGCGGCGTCAGTGTGGTTGTAGACTTCGTAGCGGTAGTTAAGCTGCTCGGGGTCAAGTTCGCGTGCGCCGGTGATGGGGTTGGTGCGATAGAGACTTTCAATGGCACGCGCCTCATCTTCGTTAGGATTGCGCCAAGGAATTGGCTTGTTCCAGTTCAGATGAGGTGTCACGGGGTTACCCTCGCGGTCCTCTTCAATCTTGTATTCCTCGTTACCGCCGTAAGCGGGATCGGCAAGACGTTCGCGGATGATGGAGTCACGCACCCAGAACACAAACTGTTTGTACTTTGAGTTGGTGATTTCAGTCTCGTCCATCCAGAATGCGTCAACTGACATGCCACGGGGATTGGCAGCCAGATTCCAGACGCTGTCAGCCTTCTGGGGACCGGTCTGCATGGAACCGCGCGATACCAGAACCATGCCGTAAGGGGTGGGTTCCGACCATGAGGATGCACCGACACCGGTCACTTCGCCACCGGCTGAGCTGTGACCTCCGGATGCGCAGGAAACGGCAGCAAGCCCTAAGGCGAGTGACAATGGTAAAAGATATAATGATTTTTTCTTCATAATCACATTATTCTTATGCTCTTGTGTTTGTTTTTGTTCTTTTCAGAGAGATCTAATTTCAGTGAGTAGCCGAGGAAAATCTCATGGCTACCTGAGGATGCCTTGGATATGTCGCTGACCGGATAATCGTAGCTGTATCCGAGGTAGAAGTTCTTGAATTCAGCACCGATGGTGGCTGAAATCGCATCGTTGTAGCGATACCCTACTCCGGCTGAAAGGAACTTGTTGTAACGTATCCTTCCGTTGATTTCACCGGTGGTGAACGTAAAGTCAGACTTCACCATGAAGGTGGGTATCACTTCAAATAACGTATTTTTTATCGGAATATTGCATCCGCCCATAAAATAAACGGTTCTTCCGGCTTTAAATTCATAATTCCGCTCGTTGGTGCCCTCACCGCTTTCGGCGTTGAAGGTGATGGTGGGGTTGTTCAGATGGCGTCCGGAGATGCCGAGCCAGAAAAGTTTGTGGGTGTAGTACACGCCAAGACCCAGATCCACCGTGGTGCCGTTGAGATCCTGTGTGGGAATGGCATCATCGCCGCTTTCGTGGTAGTCGTCATCATCGGGGATGAATACCTCGGAACCACGGAACGATTCGTTGATGAAACCGACTTCGGCACCCACCGAGAAGATTCCTTTGAACAGCTTGAACTTATAGGAAATCTGTGCGTCGAGGTTAAGGTTTTTGTAAAGACCCATGCTCTCCTGCTGGAGAACCAGACCGGTGCCCAGACGCTTGTTCATGAGCTTGAACGGCATGTCGCCGGTGGCAATGAATGTTTTGGGCGCGTTGTCAATCCCCATCCATTGCAGGCGGGCTCCTCCGCGGATGCGGATATTGTCGGTGTCGCCGGTGGCTCCCGCATTATAATATGTAGGCACTGCCCAATACTGCGAGAATTGCGCGTCGACCTGTCCACGGGCTTCAAAAGCAGTGAAGCTGCCGAGCACAAGTGTCAGCAGCAAAGACAGATAATATTTCAAAAATGACTTTTTCATCAGCATTTACTCGAAATAGAACGTAAGCACCACCATGGACGACGTGGCTTTTTTCAAGGATTGTGTGAACTTGAGTTTCGTGGGGTCGTCGACAAGATCGGGACGGTCGTGACAGATGACATCCGTCAGACCGAAACAGAACTTCAGTTCGGGGATAAGCTTGAAATAGGGCAGATAGAAGTCGCATCCCAGTCCGATGGTCAGATAGAAATCGGTGGGATTGAGTTTCAAAATTTCATTGCGTTTTTTTGTCACGTCGAACGCCGGCATCACTCCACCAACAATGTAAGGGCGGGCGTTGCGATAGCGCATGGCTGAATATTTCAGGTCGAATGGCATGACCACGAAGGCGGTCTTGATGTTCTGCTTTTCGGTGTTGTCGCCTGAGGTGTTCACCATCTGCACCAGTCGGTTGCCGAAATACATGCCGGGGGTGAAGCGGAGATTGAAATAGCTGTTGAGGCGGAAGTCAAACACACCGTTGACACAGAATCCGGGCGAGAAATCGGGCTGGTCCATGAACCACGTCTCGCCATCCTCGGTCACATAGCCGTTGTGGGTGAACTGCAGGTCCTGCACATGCAACCCTACGCCGAATCCCAGATGCCATTTGCGGAGATCGGCATACGGGCGGTTCATCAGCTTGTCATTGAGCTGTTGAGCATCAGCCGCTACGCCAGTCATGGCAAGCATCAGCAGAAACGTGACTATTTTGGCATTTAAATTTTTCATTATAGATATAACGTGCCAAACGGCGTTATATTGTGTATGTGGGAAAATATTCCTAACTTTGTCACACCATCATGAAACGGATGATATGAAAAAACTGATGCTCATAATAAACCCCATTGCGGGCACCGGCGACAAAAGCCGTATCGCGTCAATGACGGAGTCGATTCTGGCAGCGGCGGGAATGGAGATAGAAACTCGCATGACCACAGGCAAAGGCGATGCCACCCTGTTTGCATCTGACGCCGTTGCGGAAGGATATGACGGAGTGATAACGGCAGGAGGTGACGGCACGGTAAACGAAACGGCAATAGCGCTGTGCGACACACAGGTTCCGCTCGGGATAATTCCCTGTGGGTCAGGCAACGGACTGGCACGTCACTTCGGAATTCAGGTGGACCCTGAAACGGCTATCAACATCATTGCACAAAACAACGTAAAGGAGATTGACTACGGAGTGGTCAACGGCAACCGCTTTTTCTGTACCTGCGGCGTAGGGTTTGATGCAGCCGTCAGCGACAGATTCGCCCGTCAGAACCATCGCGGCATGCTGATGTATCTGAAAAGCGCCGTGGAGGCTTATGTGAAATTCAAACCTACGGACTACATCATCAAGGCTGACGGCAAAGTGCTGACCGAGCGTGCGTTCTTGGTGGCATGCTGCAACACCACACAATATGGCAACAATGCCTACATAGCTCCGAAAGCCGACATCACCGACGGGCTGCTCGACGTAACCATAATGCACGGAGGCAACCTGCTGGAAAATGCGATCGCCGGCATAGACCTGATGTCAGGGCAGCTCAACCACAACGTAAACATCGACACCTTAAAGGCATCGGAAATAACCATAACACGCAAGAGCGCCGGACCTGCCCATATCGACGGAGAACCTATGGAACTCCCGGAGGAACTGAATGTCACCTGCCGCCATAAAGGGCTGAAAGTGTTCACTCCCCTTTTCATAGAGCCGGTGACACCATTTGTCACTCCGCTGATGAGCCGGTGGGAAGAATTTGTCACCACCGTAAACCATTTGCTTCACTGAGGCGTTTGTTAAAAAAACGCAACACTTATGTTCATCGCATCAGAAAAAAGAAAACAGAACATCGCCGAATATCTGCTCTACATGTGGCAGATTGAAGATTTGATACGCGCAAACAATCTGGACCTCGACCGCCTCGAGGCTAACGTAATCAGCAAATTCAACCTTCAGCCGGAGCAGCACAAGCAGCTCCATGAATGGTATGAAAGCCTCATTGACATGATGCGTCGCGAGGGCGTGGCTGAAAAAGGTCATCTGCAAATCAACAAGAACACCCTGTCGCAACTGGTCGACCTCCATCAGGAGCTTCTCAAAGACCCCAAGCACCCCGAATACTCGGCTGAATTCTATAAGACACTCCCCTACATTGTTGAACTGCGCGCCAAAGCTGCAGAAAACGCAGTGGGCGAGATAGAAACCTGCTTCACAGCGCTTTACGGCTACCTTATGCTCCGTATAGCCGGCAAGGAAATCAGTCAGGAGACTGACAAAGCCATGAAACAGATATCGAAATTCGTGGCTATGCTCGCGCACTACTACAACCTCAAGCAGGAAGAGGAAGAAAACGTTATCAACTCCTGATTTAAACCTTCGCAGCCGCGAACTGTCAAATTCAAGTATCCACCCACCTTATAATTAAGTGATTATGACCAGACTCCTCAAACATATACTCCCCGCGCTGTTGATTTTTCTCCTTGGCGGAGGTAACGCTTTGGCAGGCGATATAGCATCGGAAAACCTAAAATACAGGGTGATGTATAAATGGGGACTGATAAACAAACGAGCCGGCACTGTCACCATCCACACTTCAAAGGTTGATGCGAAGGGCGTGTTCAACTCAACACTGATAGGTCACTCGGCAAAGTGGGCTGACAAATTCTTCGCCGTGCGCGACACACTGCGCGGAACCATCATTGCTGACGGCATCCACCCTCTGTTCTACGAAAAAATCTCGCATGAAGGAGGTGAATACAAACATGACATAATCACTTACGAGCGCCATCCGGGAGGAGCCGTGACAGCACATTGCGACCGATACAAACAGAAAAAGAAATCAAACGAAGTGGAATTTTCAGAAAAAGAGCTTCAGGCAAGCGGCTACACCGTGGACATGCTCAGCGCCTTCTACTACATGCGCTACATGGACTTTCCCAACATGACCCCCGGCGAGCACAAAACCATGAACATCTTCTCCGGAAAACGGAAGGAAATTCTGAAAATAACCTATCAGGGCACCGAAACAATCAGCCTTGACAAAAAAGATTACGACTGCTACCACATCACCTTCTCCTTCACCTCTGACGGCAAGAAGAAATCGTCGGACGATCTGCAGGCATGGATAGAAACCGGCGCCAACAGAGTCCCCGTCAAAATGGAGGGCAAACTCCCCGTAGGCTCAGTGAAATGCTTCCTTGAGCCGTAAGCAACTCTCCGGTAGAGGGTTTAGACCCATTTCCCACATTATTTGTAAACGCCGGGGAACAGGGGGTTACAAATGAAGTTTTATTCCTGCGGTCAGACTGCGGGGAATGGTGGGACCGTAGATGTAGCCGGAGTCCCGGAGGTAGCCTTGGTCAAAGTCACGCTGATAGGAGTTGAATACGTTCATTATGCCGGCGCTGAGGTCGAGGTGAACATCATTGAAGAGCTTCAGTTCGTAGGATAGTTTGAGGTTGGCATCAAAGAACTGCGGTGTTGTCACGGCTACGTCAACGGGGGTGCCTGAGCCTTGCAGGTGCTGGACGAGCATCTGACCGGTGTAGGTTGCCGATAAGGCTATGCTGAGGGGCTTGACAGGATTGTAGCTCAGCGTGAGGTAGCCGTATAAGTCGGGAGTGCGGAACATTCGTTTGACTGCCGGTACTTCAGGATTGTCACTCCACACTTCGGGCTTTTTGTAACGGCTGCGCTGCCCGGTGATTCCGAGCTGTGCCTGCAGGCGTGAGCTGAGAACTGCTTTCGCCTCAACGTTGAAGCCTGCCACATGGGCGCCGGACCCATTGTACCGCTCCAGTACATCATTGCCGTACTGGTCCTGTTGGTCGAGCTGACGGAGAGCGAACACATCGCTCAAATCGGTGTAAAACAGTTCAAACAGCAGGTTAGCCTGAACATTTCCTATCGTTGGATACCAGTCGACCGATCCGCTGAAGCTCTGCGAACTTTCATGTTTCAGACCGGGAGCAAGCACGGTGACTACGCGCTCACCACCGACGACTGCCACATGGAAGTCCTCGTCGTAGGCTTGCGGCGAACGGAAACCGGTGGAGTATGACACGCGGAAATTCAGCTTTGGAGCGGGATTGAAACGGATGTTGGCACGGGGCGACACTATCGGATTATCAACCAGCGAGTGCTTGTCAATGCGTGCTCCTGCAAGGAATCCCCATTTATCGGTACGCCATTCGTTTTGCAGATATGCGCTGTAGATGTTGACGCGCTGGGTGACATCGTGGTTATAACCTATGGTGACGTCGTTCAGATAGTTATAGTTGTATTCCACACCGGCAATCAGCTCGGCGGGCATAAAGAGGAAACGGCTGATGGAGTGGGTCCACTGGGCGCCGGTGACTACAACGAGGTCATGGGTGCGTCCGTAGGCGTTGGGGTCCTTCTCGCTGCCGTAGTAGCTGTTGCGCTTGGTGTTCTGCAAGGCTGCATAAACATTGAATTTCTGCGAGCGGTCAGTGTTCCAGAGGTCAAAGGCGGTTTCCAGACCATGGATATTATGGTCAACCTGCTCGGCGACCATGGCTTCATGAGCGGGTTTGTCAAGTTGATCGCCACCCCGGCGGTATTCGTGTGTGTTGTGGTACTCCATGGTCAGACGTGACTTTTCCGATGGACGCGCGAACACCCTTGCGCCGAGAGTCTGACTTTTGAGCTGTGCGATTTCTGTGAATCCGTCGTTGTCATGGTCATAACCGTCGCGATAGCGGTTCTGTCCGTAGATGAACAGTCCGATTTTCTGATTTGAATTTACCACCGAGGCATTCACAGTAGTATTATTGTCAAGCGCTCCGGAGATGCCCATGGATGTAAGCGTGTGGCTCACTTCCGCACTGTTTTCCACGGGGTCACGGGTGATGATGTTCACCGTGCCGCCGATGGCTGAAGAACCGAACAATGCCGACCCGCCCCCGCGCATCACCTCCACACGCTCAATCATGTTTGCCGGTATCTGCTCCAAACCGTAGACACCGGTCAGAGCCGAGAACACCGGGCGTGAGTTCATAAGAATCTGGGAATAATGTCCGTCAAGCCCGTTGATTCTCACCTGCGTGAACCCGCAGTTCTGGCAGTCGTTCTCCACCCTGACTCCGGGCTGAAAGTTAAGTCCGTCAGCAAGAGAGCATGCGCTGACAAGGTCAAAAATTTTGGATGGAACCACATTGACCAAGGTTGAGCTGACCCTGCGTCGCATCTCGCTCTTGTTTCCGGTCACCACCACCTGATCAAGCATGAATGCATCAGGGCTGAGCGCGAAATCAACCGACACGGATTGGTCATTCGCTACCGTGACCTGCTTTTTCTCAACAGAATATTCAATGAATGACGCCTCCACATCGTAGGTTCCGGCGGCGAGATTGTCAAAACAGAAGATTCCTGCCGTATCGGTAGCCACGGCTTTGTCGTGCCCAATCAGCCTGACTGTGGCATAGCCTATCGGCTCACCCGAACCGGCATCCGTTACACATCCTTTGATCTGAGCTGTGTCAGCAGCCACCAGCCCTACACTTATAAGCAATAAAAACAATGATAAAGATGTTCGAAGCATAACTGATTTTGCATAAAATTTCCGTATGCAAAATTAGCTAATCGCCACATTCATAGCAAATTGAAGCGCAATTTGAAAATACTCAATACTGAGTATTGCACATATTTAAGGGAATGAAGAATAATAAGTTATGGAAGGAGATAATTCACAATTATTAACATCAATTATGCAATTTTCGCGACATGAAGAATTTCGCTGTAGCCACAATGAACAGCGTTGCACCTGCAATCTGCATGCCTGCCACCACGAGGAAAGCTGCAGCGTAACCAACATATTGAGCTACGAATCCACCGAGAATAATGCCTAACCCCATGCCTAAATCCCATGAGATGAGAATGGAGGAGTTGGCAGTTCCGCGCTGATCATGACGTGCCACCTGAATGAACATGTTCAGGAATGCGGGATACATCTGCCCGTTACCCAGACCTACAAACAGTGCGGAAACATAATAGCTCCATGATCCGAGATACATGGAGAAAGCGAACAGTGGGTAGCCTATGCTTGAGAGGATTACGCCCACAGTGCAGCTCTGCGTGATTTGTCCGCGTCGCAGCTGTCGCCGTCCTATCAGGCGCGCAATGATAAGTCCGGCGGAGAGGAGCATGAAGAAAAGCCCGGTGCCATCGGTGATATTGAGCAATTCCTGACCGTAGATGGCAACATAGTTGCTCATCACACCCCAGCAGAGTCCGAACAGCGCCATGTTTACTGCCATCAGCCATGCTTTCGTAAGGAAAAAATGATCAAGGCTGATGACCGGTTTGTTCTTGACCAGCGTCCGTGTGGTGAATTTTATACGGGTGGTGAATATGAATCCGATCATGGCGATTATCAGCGAAATCCAGAACAGGAGATTGAAATCGCCCGATACAGAATATATCCAGATGCCGGTGCTGGGGGCAATAGCCATGGCAAGGTTATTGCTGAGTCCGTAGAACCCGATGCCCTCGTTACGGCGCGATGATGGGAGAACGTCGATGGCAACGGTGGAGTTTGCCACGGTTGATGCGCCGAAGGGCAGCCCATGGATGGTGCGCACTATTGCAAACATGAGCAGCGTTCCTGCACCTATGTATCCCGCAAAGGCAATGAAAAAGAGGAAGAAGCAGAGTATCAGCACTTTGCGACGGTTGAAACTGTCGACAATGAATCCGCTGAAAGGACGTACGAGCAGCGTTGCCACAACGTAGCCTGAAAGCACCAGCCCGATAACATCCTTGTCGGCGTGGAACTGAGCGTCGAGATAAATGGGGAGCAGCGGTGTCAACAGATAGAATGCGAAGAACAGCAGGAAATTGCAGGTCAGCACCTTCAGATAATTGCTGTTCCATAGTTTCTCTTCCTGATTGTCAGTCATAATACCTACGATTTTGCGATAATGGCACTGCAAAATTACAAAAAAGTAATGAAATGAGGTTCAAAGAGCGGATAAAGTTTTGTCAAACGAAAAAAAATGGTTACCTTTGCGGTCGATTTCGTAATCTCTGGCGGGACGCGTGGAGCCCGTGAATATTGCGAGTAATGTTAACATTAAATTATCTATAGAAAAATGGACTTGATTAAGATTGCTGAAGAAGCATTTGCAACCGGCAAACAGCACCCTGATTTCCATCCCGGCGACACTATTACCGTTGCTTACCGCATCAAAGAAGGTAACAAGGAACGTATCCAGCAGTATCGCGGTGTGGTTATCCGCATCTCAGGCGAAGGTAACAAAAAACGTTTCACCGTTCGCAAGATGAGCGACAACATCGGTGTTGAGCGTATCTTCCCCATTGAATCACCCTTCATTGATTCAATCACCATCAACAAATATGGTAAGGTACGTCGCGCAAAACTTTACTATCTGCGTGGTCTGACCGGTAAAAAAGCCCGTATCAAAGAACGTCGCGTAGTCAACAAATAATCAGGTTGACTCCAACAGTTTTTAGAGCATGCCCCATCAGGCATGCTTTTTTTATGGCGTAAAAAAAAGTAGAGACTGCCCGTGGTTTTCAGACAGTCTCTACATGTTATCATTAACTCATGATTTTGGTCAGTTGCCCTTCATCAGGATTAACTGCTATAATTTTTCCTGTGGGGTCGATCAGATAGCTTTTTAAGCCATTTTCAAGATTGTAAGCTTTAGAAATCTGCTTAATCTGATTGAGGTTTACATAGAATTGTGATGCGGGGTCAAGATTGTCATATCGTACAACTTCTTCAAACAACGGTTTGTTTTTGTCGAAGTTCACTGCCACGAACGACATATTTTCTGCTGCTCCTTCCGGGTTTGATTTTTTAAAGAATGAATTGTAACGGTTACATTTTAACCTTGAGTTGCCATCGTCAGATGACCAGAATGTAAGAAGGAGATACTTCCCCCGGTAATCTTCAATGGAAGATTCGGTTGACCCATTTTCCATTTTTACCAAGGGCGCCAGCTTGCCAATCCCGGCAACGGTGCCGTCAATGGAGAATGATGAGGAGAAGAACAGCAGAACCACAACGCTCACAATGAGAATGATTGTTTTCTTCATTACCTTAATTTTATGTTATTAATCAGGATGGATAGGAAATCCCGGACGAACGCCTGACACAGGCCGAATCCTTATTTTCACTATCTGTCCTCCGCCGATTTTCGGCTCCGTAATGACTCTTCATTACGGGGTTTTTCTTTAACCGGTGCAAAGGTACTGATTATCAGATGGTCTGACAAATCTTTAGCGTTAATTTAACTAAAACAACCTTGCTTGCTTCCGTTAAATAATCAAAACACCGTCATTGACAATGAAGAAAACAATGTGAAATGACGGAAAATCAAAAAAATAATGTAAAGTTTACTTGTCATTTTGTAAAATATTATTTACCTTTGCAGCGTATTAATTAAACGAGGAGTTTGAATATGAAAATTTTTCTGTTTCCGCATCGGTTCCAGTTCATTGGATGGTGTATTTTCATTCCCGCAATCATCGGCGCCATAGTAAGCCGCTTTGACTTCATGACAATTCCGCAATGGGCTATGACAGCCCTCAATGATGCAATAATCATAGGTGCAGTTCTGGGCAGTGTGTTCATTGTTTGCTCAAAGGAGCGGGATGAGGATGAAATGATAGGGGCTCTCAGGCTTGCGACGCTGATGAATATGCTTTATGTCAACACGTTGTTAGTGGTTACGGGAACATTGTTGGTCAATGGCGCGGAGTTTGTGGAGTTCCTGATAATGAATCTGTTTCTGATGCCTATTTTATTTGTGGTTTCATTCAGGGCAGAAATACGTCGCCAGCACAAACAGGCTGAAAATGAAAAACAGGATTAAAGTGGAGCGGGCTGAGAAGGGAGTGACTCAGCAGGAACTGGCAGAAGCTGTGGGTGTAAGCCGGCAGACTATCGTGGCAATCGAGAAGGGGTATTTCCTACCCTCAACTCCGTTGGCTCTCAAAATAGCACGATATTTCTCGAAGCCGGTAGAAATGATATTTTTTCTGGAAGAAGATGATTAACAATAAATAATGACCAAACGATGATAAGCAAAGTAAAATTCAGCAAATTCAGCATAATATTAACTTGGGGTGTCATAGGGTTGCTATGCGTAGGCATCATCTGCTCATGGGGAATCCCTAAGAAAGTGATTACGGGGAGTGTGATACTGGCAGCGATGATTGTATCGGGGATGTTTTATGCCCCGCGCAGCATAGAGCTGACTGAGGATTGCCTCATTATCCGCTCGATGTTGAAAAAGAAATGTATCCCTCTGAGCGAGATAGCTTTAGCAGAAAGATGCTACCCTTCAGGCGGTGGTATCAGAATCTGTGCAAGCGGTGGATTCATGGGCTACTGGGGCTATTTCAACGACATAGTGATAGGCACCTACTTCGGCTATTTCGGCGACCGTGACCAGTGTATTCTGCTGCGGCTCACAAACAAGCGGCAGTATGTGATCAGTTGCGAGAACCCCGATGAGATGCTGATGGAGATTGACCGGAGAATCAATTAAGACCCGGTCCCCAAAAATTTGTTGAGGCTGGGGAACGGGGTCTAAGCCTGTCCGCGAAGCTCCGTCAGCGCCGTGTCATTCAGTGAATTCATCAATGTCAGCGACCATATCGTCGTTGATGCTGTCAAGTTTTTTCATTATCAGAATAACAACCACTATGGCTACGACAACTGAAATACCAACAATGAATAAAATCGTCCATCGGAGGGTTTCATCAAGAGTAGTGAAAAAAATGTTGAGATGGCACCACTCATAGTAAGTCCACAAAAGCCATGGAATCATAACAACAACTGCTATCACTGCCTGCAAACGTCGCACTTTTTTCTGTTTGACTATAAATTTTTTCAATTCAAGCATGGAGTAGCTGTTGAGTTTCTTCGGACCGATCCTGATTGTCCAGAAATCAAGAATAGTGTCAGCGCCACCAATAATCAAGAAAACCCATGCGACCCATAGAGTTGATTTGCAGGCATAACAAATGCCGAGGATAATCAGGAAGATTACGGGTAACAACACTACCTCTCCTATTACAATTTTATTCAGCAACGAGGCTTTGCTACCCATTACCTTAGCAAGCAGTTTTTTACTTATTATCTGTGATTTGTCAAGGCTTTGTTTCATTGCTGCCATTTGCAGGCGCATTTCATTGAGTTCGTCCATCGGTTATTCAGGATTAGAAATTTTCTTCAGTTTTTCTTTAATTCTCACAAGTCGCACACCAATCGCCTTAGCGTTCATGCCTACAATGGCGCCAATTTCGTCATACGGCATATTCTCAAGCCACAGCAAAATTATGGCGCGATCCATAGGACCGAGTTGGCTGATGCGGTCGTGGAGCATGCGGGTCTGTCGCCCTTCGGCACTCTCCTCGCTGAACGCATCAGGAGCGATGTCAATGTCGACGGTCGTAATCTTTTTCTTCCGTTTATAGGATATGCAGGTGTTCAGAGTCACGCGATAGACCCATGACTTCAGACTGCTTTCGCCACGGAAGCCGCAGCTTCCCTGCCACAGGTTTATGAGTGCCTCCTGAAAAAGGTCGTCAGCTTCCGCCTTGTTTTGAGCAAACATGTAGCAAATTGAGTAAATGGTGCTTTTATATTCCTTCACCAGAAGTTCAAATGCTTGTTCCGGTCCTTTCATCTCAGTTTTTAATTGATTTATATATATGACGCAAGGTTGCACCGAAAACTACACGTCGACCGAAAAAAATATCACGGTCAGCCATCGATTGGCTCCATGTGGATGTTAATCATGGCTTTATGACCGAACTTTTTTCTGAGTTCAATTTCGATGGCAGTGGCGATGGAGTGTGCCTCGCGGAGTGTTATGCCCCCATCCATCTTAACATGAAAGTCCATAGCCACGTCATTGCCGACCCGGCGGGTGCGGAGGTTGTGAATTTGTTCGGCACCCTGTACGCCAAGCACAATCCGGCGTATTTCATCCTGAACATCGGCGCTGAGCGAACCTTCGAGCAGCTCGTTGATGCAGGGACGCATGATGTCCCATCCGCTCTTGATGATGAACAGGCTGACGAGCATGGCGGCGACAGGGTCGAGAATACGCCAGTTCTCTCCGAGAAACATTGCGCCACCCACACCAATCAGTGTGCCTAACGATGAGATGGCGTCGCTCCGGTGATGCCATGCGTTGGCACAGACCACACTGCTGTTTTCCTCGCGACCTACCTTGATTGTCACTCTATACATAATCTCTTTTGAAATAATGGAAACCAAGGCGATAAGCAGAGCAAAGCAGGTAGGCGCCGCCGGGTGTTCGCCGTGGAGACTTTTCCATACATGCTCGCCGCCATCGACCATCAGTCCTATACCGGCTGCAAGGAGGATGAACCCTACGACAAGCGTGGCAAATGTCTCATATTTGCCGTGTCCGTATTCATGGTCGGCGTCGCGTGGTTTGCCCGAAATCTTCACGAATATCACCACTATGATATCCGTGGCAAAATCAGTGAGCGAGTGAACGGCATCGGCAACGAGCGCACTACTCCTGCCGAAAATTCCCGCAAGGAATTTCAGTATAACAAGGATGAGGTTGAGGATTGATCCGGCAAGCGTCACCTTGTAAATCCGTTTTTCGCGTCTGTCAGCCATAGGTGTAAGTCAAGCAATCAGCTTTTAAATGAAATAACAAATATAGGTAATTTTCGTTTATCAATGTCAAATTTTAGAAAAGAATTTATTATTTTTGTAGCGCAATACTAACCCCGGAAAAGAAATTTACGCCATGACTCGTTTTGTAATGCTCATTCTGTCACTGATTTGCATAAACATAGCCTACCCGTGCACTTCAGCCATTGTAAGCGGCAAGCTCACCCGCGACGGTCGCCCGCTGATGTGGAAACATCGCGACACCGGCACGGAGCACAACTTCATTGCCCGTGTGGAGCCGCGCGACTCACTTCACGGCTATATAGCCCTGTTCAACGGTGGCGACTCACTGCTCACCGAGGCATGGACCGGACTGAACGATGCCGGATTCGCCATCATGAACACAGCATCATACAACCTGATGCCTGACACATGCAAACTCGCTGACCGCGAGGGTGAAATAATGAGAATCGCGCTTGAAAGCTGCCGTACGCTTGCCGACTTCGAGCATCTGCTTGCCACTCACAGCAAGCCGATGGGTGTTCAGGCAAACTTCGGTGTGATAGACTGCAACGGCGAGGCGGCATACTACGAAACAGATGACCACAATTACACCCGCTTTCTTCTCGCCGATGAACCATCGGGGATTTTGGTGCGTACGAACTACTCCTATACAGGCGCCGATGGCACCGGCTACGGCTACATCCGTGAGAAAAACGCGCGTGAGCAGCTTGCCGAAGCCATATCAGCCCGCAACATCACCCCAGAACTGTTCACCGAAGGGCTTTCATGCAACTTCTATAATTCACTGTTAGGACATGACTTCACCGAAAGTGATGAAGAATGGCTCGTGGATCAGGACTTTATACCGCGGCGTATCTCATCGGCATCTATTGTCATTGAGGGGCGTAAGCCGGGCGAACCTGTCGATGCGATAACAATGTGGACTGTGCTGGGTTATCCCCCTGTGTCGCATGTGGTTGCAGCAACGGTCAACAATGTTCCGGAAGAGTTGCAGCCTACCGAAGAGGGCATGCGCGCCAAAGCATGCAACGAGGCTATAGAGCGTAAGAACCGGGTATTCCCCATTTCAGCCGGAAACGGCAAGCATTACCTTTCGCTGAAAACCATCAGGGAGCTGGCGCCGGAACAGCGCAAGTTAAGCCGCGAGGCATACGCCAAACGCAGATCCATCAGAAAAGATTGAGAAACTGTTCGCGAAAAACATTTTTTACCTCGGTCATGTCAACGACATGACCGTGTTCTTTTTGCATGGACGTGACCCCCTTGTCAATGAATCCACATGGGTTAATCAGCTTAAACTTAGACAAATCAGTGTTGACATTCAGCGCGAGTCCGTGCATGGTTATGTAACGGCTGCACCGCACTCCTATGGCGCAGATTTTCCGCTCCTCCGGTGTCCCCTTACCTATCCAAACGCCGGTAGCACCATCTATGCGTTCACCAATAACACCCCATCGCGCAATAGTGCGGATTACCGATTCCTCCAACAAACTGACATAATCCCTCACACCAAGTCCGTGAAGCGAAAGGTCGATGATGGGATAAACAACCAACTGACCGGGACCATGATAGGTTATGTCGCCTCCGCGCTCTATTTCCACCACCTCAATTCCCATGCTGCCAAGGCGGTCTGCCGAAACAAGCAAATTGGCATGATTGGCATGTCTGCCACAGGTTATTACATCATTGTGTTCAAGCAAAAGCAGATACTCATGCTCGACAGGTTCACCGCGGCGCTTACGCCCGACCAACTCGGCGAAAAGTTCGCGCTGACGTGCGAGCATTGAGCGGTAATCAGCAATGCCACAATCAGTTATTACCGGATTAAATTCAGAGGACATGTTTCTCGGCATGATAACTTGAGCGGACCAACGGGGCACTTTCTATGTGGCGGAAACCTTTTTCACGCCCAATACGTCCATATTCCTCGAACTGCTCCGGCGTAACATATTCCTGCACAGTGTAGTGGTTCTCAGTCGGTTGCAGATACTGCCCTATGGTCATTACCTCGCAGCCCACGGCGAGCAGGTCATCCATGGTTTCAAGTATTTCTTGGCGAGTCTCACCCAGTCCGAGCATTATACCCGATTTGGAACGTATGCCCGATGCCGCGATGTGGCGGATAACACCGAGCGAAACGTCGTATGTGGCTACCGAACGAACCGTCGGAGTCAGTCGGCGTACAGTTTCAAGATTGTGTGATATGACATCGGGCTTTTCAGCTATAATCAGGTCAATCAGGTCGGCACGTCCGCGGAAATCAGGAATCAGGACCTCCATGGTAACGCCCGGGCAGGTACGTTTAAGCTCCGAAATCATCCGTGCCCAGTGAGCGGCACCATAGTCAGGGAGGTCATCTCGGTCAACCGATGTGATTACGACATGCTTCAGGTTCAACTCCTTGACAGACTCGACTATATCATCGATTTCCGAAGGGTTCAAAGCGCCGGGACGTCCGGTCTTTACATTGCAGAACCGGCAGTTACGGGTGCAAACGTCGCCGCCGATCATGAAAGTTGCAGTGCCACGCCCCCAACACTCACCCTTGTTAGGGCACATGCCGCTCGAGCAGATTGTGTGCAGGCAATGGTCGTTGAGCAGTCCGACTACATGGGCAGCCTTAACCCCACGCGGAAGCCTGACCTTGAGCCAGTCAGGTTTACGTCGGAAATCAGCACTCATCGTCAGCCGAATTTTGAAATTTTGCGCAGCATGGTCTCATTGAGAATTTTGATGCGGCGCCCGTCGACGGTGATAATTTTCTCATTCACGAATCCCGACAGAGTACGGATGGCATTTGAGGTGGTCATGTTTGAAAGGTTAGCCAGATCCTCACGAGCCATGAAGATGTTCAGTGTGGAATTGTCATCCTCGTATCCGTAGTTGTCACGGAGCAGAATCAGAGCCTCAGCCAGTCGACCGCGTATATGCTTCTGCGTCAGATTGATGATTTTAGTATCAGAACTACCTAAATTCCGTGAAAGCTCATGGATGAAAAACCACGCCAGACGGTTGTTCTGGGTAATCATTTCAGAAACAAGCGCCATAGGCAGACAACCGAGCGTGGTCGGCTCAAAAGCCGCAGCTGACGACACATAAGGCTCATCGGCGAAATAGGCACGGTAGCCGAAATACTGAACAGGTCGGAGCAACCGCAAAATCTGCGGACGTCCACCCAGACCGTCCTTATAGAGCTTCACCTTACCCTTGAGCAGACACCAGAGATTTTCCGGCGTATCCTTCTCAGCATAAATAATCTGATTTTTTCTGAAGTTCTGAAGGGTAAACGCATCAACAATCTTGCGCTTTTCCTCGGAATCCAGAATTTTCCAGATACCTGCCATATCATCACTGATTACCCGTTCTATAACACTTTTAATCATCTGCAAGCGACTTAAAACAGATGCCACAAGCCAATTCATATTTGACAAAAATATGCAATTAACTCAAAACATCCATGTAGAATTATGTTTTACAACACACAAAGATATAAAAAAAAGCCATGATTGAAAAATTTTTCCGATTAAAACTCCTTTATGGCTCACAATAAAGGCATTTAGACCAATTTTCAGGAAAAATAAAACAATCGAGCATCACATTTCCTTAATAAATATGGAATATGCTTATCCTAACAATAAAATCAGGGGGAATTTTGGCTCGTTCAAGTCTTGCCGAAGTGAGGAATCTGAAAGGAACGGATATATTTAGTGTTTTTGGGTCGGGTTTGCCTTATCCTTGAAGTATGAGGCATTTACACGATAGACTAAAATCCCGACCAATCCAACAAATATCAGGGCAAAAAATCCGGCGCATCCGCGCAAAAACAATAGAGCGTTAGCGTTACCGAAATCAACCATTCCCAATGCCATGATCAGCATAATAATCATGGAAATTCCAATTGAAATCAGCGCGGCATATTTCAATCGCAAGTTGGTTTTCTCACGATAATATTTTTTCTGCTCTTGCTGAACTCTGTTCCTCTTTTCAAAATAATTCACCATATAACTAATAAAGTTAAGTCGGGCTGCTGAACATCCAATCAGATTAATCGTTGAATCTTAAAAAAGCCGTAATGCCAGATTGCATTACGGCTTTTTATTTATTCTGTCCGACTAAGTCTTAGTCTTCGATTGCAGCCTGCGCCGCTGCTACGCGTGCGATGGGCACACGGAAGGGTGAGCAGCTGACATAGTTCATACCGAGTTTGGCACAGAACTTAACTGATGAGGGTTCACCACCGTGTTCGCCACAGATGCCGACTTTGAGTTCGGGTTTAACTGAGCGACCTTTCTTAACACCCATCTCAACGAGCTGTCCTACGCCTTCCTGATCGAGTACTTCGAAGGGATCTACCTTGATGATGCCGTGTTCTTTGTAGAATTTGAGGAACTTGGGTGCATCGTCGCGTGAGAAACCGAAGGTCATCTGGGTAAGGTCATTAGTACCGAATGAGAAGAAGTCAGCTACCTGTGCAATCTCGTTAGCGGTGAGGGCTGCACGGGGTACTTCAATCATTGTTCCTACGAGATAGGGAATGGTTTTGCCTTTTTCTTCGAATACTTTGGCTGCAGTGAGGTTGATGACGTTTGCCTGATTCTGGATTTCTTTGAGTGATCCAACCAGAGGTATCATGATTTCGGGATGTACGTCAACGCCACGATCTTTGACTGCGAGTGCTGCTTCGATGATGGCACGGGTCTGCATCTCGGTGATTTCGGGATATGTGATGCCGAGACGGCAACCGCGGTGACCGAGCATGGGGTTGAATTCTTCGAGGCTGTCAACTTTGGCTTTGACTTCGGCAAGTGAGATGCCCATGTCCTCGGCGAGTTCTTTCTGGGTTGCGGTCTGATGAGGTACGAATTCGTGCAACGGGGGATCGAGCAGACGGATTGTCACGCCGAAGCCGTCCATTGCTTCAAAGATGCCTTCGAAGTCGCCACGCTGCATGGGGAGCAGTTTGGCAAGTGCTGCACGACGTCCTTCTTCGTCTGACGCAAGAATCATTTCACGAACGGCTTTGATGCGATCGCCTTCAAAGAACATGTGTTCTGTGCGGCAGAGACCGATACCTTGTGCGCCGAAGTGGCGTGCCTGACGTGCGTCGCGGGGTGTGTCAGCGTTTGTGCGGACGAGTGTTTTGGTGAATTTGGCTGCCAGATCCATGATTGCGCCGAAGTCGCCGTCGAGTTCGGGTTCGGTGGTTTTTACTTCGCCGTCATATACTTCGCCGGTTGAGCCGTTGAGTGAAATCCAGTCACCTTCGTGGTAGGTTTTGCCACCCATGGTGAGTGTTTTTTCTTTGTAGTCGATAACGATTTCGCCTGCACCTGACACGCAGCATTTACCCATACCGCGGGCAACTACGGCTGCATGTGAGGTCATACCGCCACGCATGGTTAGGATACCCTGTGCCACTGCCATACCGCGGAGGTCTTCAGGAGATGTTTCGATGCGGACAAGAACCACTTTGCGTTTCTTTTCAGCCCATGCTTCGGCTTCTTCTGCCGAGAACACAATCTGACCTGCGGCTGCACCGGGCGATGCGGGCAGACCTTTAGCCATTACTTTGGCATCTTTTATTGCTTTTTTGTCGAATACGGGGTGGAGGAGCTCATCGAGTTTCTGGGGTTCCATGCGCAGGAGGCAGGTTTTTTCGTCAATCTTGCCGTCACGGAGCAGGTCCATGGCGATTTTCACCATAGCGGCACCTGTACGTTTACCGTTACGGGTCTGGAGCATCCAGAGTTTGCCGTCCTGAATGGTGAATTCCATATCCTGCATGTCGCGATAATAGTCCTCAAGTTTGTTAGCGATAGCGATGAGGTCGGCGGCGCAGGTGGGCATAGATTCCTGAAGTGAGGGATATTTCGATGCACGTTCTTCTTCAGAGATTCCCTGAAGGGCAGCCCAACGGCGTGAGCCTTCAACGGTTATCTGCTGGGGAGTGCGGATACCTGCAACGACATCCTCGCCCTGAGCGTTGATAAGGTATTCGCCGTTGAAGATGTTTTCGCCGGTAGCGGCGTCGCGGCTGAATGCCACACCGGTAGCCGAGTTGTTACCCATGTTACCGTAAACCATTGCCTGCACGTTAACTGCAGTACCCCATTCTTCGGGAATCTGGTTCATGCGGCGGTAGATGATTGCGCGTTCGTTCATCCAGCTGTCGAACACGGCGCAGATGCCACCCCAAAGCTGTTCCCAAGCATCTTCGGGGAAGTCTTTGCCGGTGAATTCCTTAACGGCAGCTTTAAAGAGTTTTACAAGGTTCTTGAGGTCATCGACATCGAGTTCCGAGTCGAACTTAACTCCTTTTTCTTCTTTTACTTTGTCAATGATTTCTTCGAAGGGGTCAATGTCGGCTTTGCTTTTGGGTTTCATGCCGAGAACTACGTCGCCGTACATCTGCACGAAACGGCGGTAGCTGTCCCAAGCGAAACGGGGGTTACCGCTTTTTTCAGCCATTGACTCAACAGTTGCGTCGTTCATACCGAGGTTGAGGACGGTGTCCATCATGCCGGGCATTGAAGCACGGGCACCTGAGCGAACTGAAACGAGGAGGGGATTAGCGGGGTCGTTGAATTTTTTGCCGGTGAGCTTTTCCACATGGGCAATAGCTTCTTCAACATCCTTTTTGATTCGTTTTACAACTTCGTCTTTACCATACTGAGTGTATTCGGTGCAGACCTCTGTGGTGATGGTGAAGCCCGGAGGAACAGGCATACCAAGGAGATTCATCTCAGCGAGGTTGGCACCTTTGCCACCGAGAAGGTTACGCATCGAAGCATTACCTTCTGCTTTACCGTCGCCAAATGTATAAACTCTTTTCATGTTGTTAATTATTTTATCAATTAATTTTGATTTTCCTTATTGAATTTTGCAAAGTTACAAATTTCTTGATTAATTGGAAAATTTATTTGCAATAAGTTAATGATTTTTTGACTTTTTCCATTCAATTTCTATCCGATTGTCTAATAATGGATAATATGCACCGAAATAATATATAAAAGGGGACTTCTCACAAAGTCCCCTTTTAGTTTCCAATAGGTACAATTTCTAAGGTAAAAAAGATTGTTTTAGGTTTGCGGTACAAAGTTCCGCAATATTTTTCGCTCCTCCAAATATTTTTTTATGTTTTGCAACATACTTTTTTAATAGTTTTTGAAACGGGGGCAATTTCCCTTTACCTATATAGTTAATTTTCAGAGCTTTGACGATATACTGCAAATATCAAAATTCTGTTATAAATTATTACTGGCGGTGTTTTTCTTTTAGTTTTTCCACCGTCAGGATGCCGTCGGCGAACCGTGCGTAGGTAAATTTCTTAATCCAATCACCGAGTATGACAACGCGCGCCCCGGCAGATTTTACTTCTTCATCAACAAGGATGTGCCGATGTCCGAAGATGAAATAATCGACATGTTTGTCAGGATTCAGCCTATTATACTGCTCGGCGAAGCGGATGAAACTGTCATTTTGCTTGTCAAACGGTTTCTCCTCGGCGCCTGTCGATCGGCTGTGGCTTGACCAGCGATGTGCAAACGGAACAGTCCACCGCGGATGGATGGCTGAAAAAAGTGTCTGGCAGAACCGGTTGCGGAATATGGTTCTGATAATCTGAAACCCGCGAGGGATGTCGCCTACGGCATCGCCGTGGGCAAGATAGAAATTCTGTCCGTCGATGGTGGTGGTCACGGCTCCGTCGACAACCGTAATACCTATTTCATCCCGCAAATAGTCAAAGAGCCATATATCGTGATTACCTGTCAGCCACACAATCCTGACTCCGGCATCGGCAAGCTCGGCGAGTGCTCCGAAAAAGCGCACATGACCGCGGGGAACCACCGTACGATATTCATACCAGTAGTCCAGAACATCACCGAGCAGGAAAATCTGCGATGCCGTCTGCTTGATGGAAAGCAGAAACTCGACCACCATGCGCTCATGGGCACGGGGATCGGCGATGTAGGATGCGCCTAAATGCAGGTCTGACAGGAAATAGGTTTGTTTCATGCAGGCTCGTCGGAGAGGTTACGGATCAAGAGTAGATTTGTTTCATGCAGGCTCGTCAGAGAGGTTACGGGTCAAAGAAAACCGAGTTCCAGTTTTGCCTCCTCGCTCATCATGTCCTTGGTCCACTCTGGTTCAAAGACAATGTTGATTGTAACGGAGTTAAGTTCCTTAATGGATTCGAGCTTTATGCGCGCGTCGTCGACAATGAAGTCAGCCATCGGACAGTTAGGGGCGGTCATGGTCATGTCAACCACCAGATCAGCCGAGTCATTGATGTCGATTTTGTAGACCAGTCCGAGGCTGTAGATGTCAACCGGTATTTCAGGGTCGAACACCGTGCGGAGCATCTCGACCACTTTTTCTTCAAGTTTCAGTTTCTCTTCAGGACTCATTATTCTATAGGGAGTTTATTGAGTGATTCAATGTAATCGAGCAGCTCGTATCTGCCACGTTTGTCCTCGCTTGAGGTTTTGAATATCGGGGGGAGTTCATCCCATGTCTCAAGCAGGTAGTCGCAATAGACCTGAATGGATTTCTTAACGGCAGCTGATGAGAGTTTGTCAAGTTTGGTGAAAACAATGGCGAAAGGCACTGAGTTTTCGCCGAGCCAGTTCATGAAGTCAAGGTCAATTTTCTGCGGTTTGTGACGCACATCGATCAGCAGGAACAGGTTGGTCATCTGCGGACGATTGAGTATGTAGGAACGGATGATGTGGTCGATTTCGGCACGCGCATCCTTACCTCGGCGGGCATAGCCATAGCCGGGGAGGTCGACTATATACCACTCGTCATTAACCAGAAAATGATTTATCAGAAGGGTCTTGCCCGGAGTGGATGATGTTTTGGCAAGGTCTTTTCTGCCTGTGAGCATATTTATCAGCGAGGATTTGCCCACATTGCTTCGTCCTATAAAGGCGTATTCATGACGGTGGTCATCGGGGCATTTTTTCACGTCAGTGTTACTGACCACGAATCGAGCTGTGTTAACAATCATAGTAAAAATCGTTTAGTCAGTCCGGAATAGGCGTCGATGCGACGGTCGCGCAGAAACGGCCACCAGCGGCGCACCTGTTCCGAACGGTTCATGTCTATGTCAATAACATCAGACTCCTCCGAACTGTTTGAGGCGCGATGGAGAATTTCGCCCTGCGGACCTGCCACAAAGGAGTTTCCCCAGAAAAGGATGCCGTTGGTCTGCCCTGACGGGTCAGGTTCGTGCCCTACGCGGTTCACGGCAATCACCGGCAGTCCGTTGGCTACGGCATGACCGCGCTGAACGGTTTCCCATGCCTGAAGCTGACGCTGCTTTTCGGCATCGGTGTCACTGCTCTCCCACCCTATGGCTGTGGGATAAATCAGCAGTTCGGCACCACGGAGAGCCATCAGGCGTGCGGCTTCCGGAAACCACTGGTCCCAGCAGACAAGCACACCGAGCTTGCCGACAGAGGTGGATATAGGTTCGAATCCGATATCTCCCGGCGTGAAATAAAATTTCTCATAGTAGGCAGGGTCATCAGGAATGTGCATCTTGCGGTATTTACCTGCAACGGTGCCATCCTTTTCATAGACCACAGCCGTGTTGTGGTAAAGTCCGGGCGCACGATGCTCGAACACCGATGTCACCAGCACCGCCCCGGTTTCCTCAGCCAGTTTGCTGTAAAATCGGTTGGCATCAGAGTCAAGCGGTAAGGCGAGGTCGCAGTTGTCAGTAGATTCCACCTGACAGAAATAGAGCGAGTCATGGAGTTCCTGATTAACGATCAGCTGCGCACCGTCAGCCGCAAGTTTGCGGATTTTGGCTGCCAGTCGGCTCCGGTTGTCAGGGATATCGGATGTGTTATGTTGCTGAATGAATCCTACCTTGAGAATACGTTCCATAGTCGAGTTGTTAAAAAGCGAACCGCAAGAGAGCAGGTCAGAGCCTGAAGTCTGACGCGCTCTCCCGCGAGTCGGTAAAAAAATCAGTATGCCGTCAGCAGCCGTTTAGAGCTGTGAATCAGCATCGAGGTTATTTTTTTCAATATCCTTGAAGTAGCGGTAAGTTGACACTTTCAGCTCCATGCAGGCGTTTTCATCAGCTACGATGATGGCTTTGGGATGCATCTGAAGCGCCGAGATGGTCCACATCTGAGAGATGCCGCCTTCAACGCCATGCTTCAGAGCGCGGGCTTTGTTGTAGCCGTTGACTATGAGGAGCACGCTCTTGGCAGCCATAACAGTGCCGACACCCACGGTGAGTGCAGTTTTGGGAACCAGATCCACATTGTTCTCAAAGAAGCGTGAATTGGCAATGATTGTATCCTGAGTAAGGGTTTTCATGCGGGTTTTTGAGGTGAGCGATGAACCCGGCTCGTTGAATGCGATATGACCGTCGGGACCTACGCCGCCAAGGAACAGGTCGATGCCACCGTAGGAAGCGATTTTTGCTTCGTAACGGGCACATTCCTCTTCGGGATTCTCAGCATTTCCGTTCAGGATATTTACGTTTTCAGGGAGTATGTCAATCTGGTTGAAGAAGTTGGTCCACATGAAAGTGTAGTAGCTCTGCTCGTGGTCGCGGGGGATGCCACAGTATTCATCCATGTTGAAAGTCACCACGTTACGGAAAGAAACTTTACCTTCCTTGTTGAGCTTGATAAGCTCGCGATACATCCCTAAGGGAGAGCTTCCGGTAGGGCAACCGAGTACGAAAGGATGTTCGGCAGTGGGTTTAGCTTCGTTGATTCGAGCTGCCACATAATGAGCTGCCCAACGAGAAACATTTTCGTAGTCCGGTTCAATAATTAGTCTCATAAATTTGTATTTAAGGGTTGTGATAATTTTAGGTAGTTGAAATTATTGCAAAAATAATGAAAATCCTTAAAACAGACAAGAAAAAAGCGAAAGACCTTATCAAATGTTTGATAAAGTCTCTCACTTTGCGGAATATTTATGGGAATGTTTGATTAAACTTTTACTTTGCGTAAGGTTTAGGGGAACGTTTGATTAAACCTTTGCTTTGCGGAGGGTTTATGGAAATCAGTTGCGGTTGTCACGTTTCTGAGGTTTGAAGTCGCCGTGACCACGACGGTCACCCTGTTTAAAATCTTTACCACCTTTGTGAGAACGCTTGTCCATCTTCATTCCTTTGTCATGACCGGGATTGTTCACTACCATGTTTTCAAGGAAGGTGACATACTGATCAGGGGTGAGGATAGCCTTCACTTTGGCAAGATAGTCACGCTTTGACTGCTGACGCTGTTTCATGCGCTCCTCGCGGCTGATTTTGGATGAGTTGTCATCAGATTTCTTACGGTCTGATTTCATTTCCTGACGTTTAGCCTGACATTCCTGTTTCAGAGCATCAATTTTTGTCTGCTGTTCGGCTGACAGCTCAATACCTTCGAAGGGGTTGAAACAGGGACGCTGACCGCGATCGCATTTTTTCTCTTTATCTGACTTGCAGCATTTTTCAGTCCGTTCTTTGTTGCATTGGGTTTTATCCTGCTGCTGTGCAAAAGCGCTGAAACCGAAGATAGTTGCTACTGCGAGTGACAAAGTCACAAGTGTCTTTTTCATATTCAAATTATTGTTTTATTATTTTCAAATTTTTGTTTTTAAACTCGTTTGATACTATGACACTTTAAGATGACAAAGGTTTAAGGAATATACCCTAAATTAACTTAATTTAAATAATTCAGAATTGTGATTAGCTTTTCTGAGAAAATGAAATTAACAGTAGCACAGGAGGTCTTTGCTTTTGATGGAATATTTGGACATGAGAACAGGAATGCTCAGTAGTCCAGTAGATTGTTATTTCTCCTTTAACGGAGTCCCTCCGGGACTTCGTGAGGTGGCAATGGGAAATTTTGGTCGGCGGGGACACCGCCACTCCACGCCCTCTACTCGGCATCTTGGGCGGTGAGGGAGGCGAGTTTGTGTTCGAGGTCAGTTGATGACAGGCGGGTTTCAATCTTGCCGCGACAGGCTATGGATATGGCGCCGGTTTCCTCCGACACTACAACTGCCACGGCGTCGGTAGCCTGTGAAATGCCCAACGCCGAACGGTGACGCAAGCCCATGGAGCGCGGTATGTTTGTGTCGTGACTGACGGGGAGAATACACCCGGCTGCCATAATTTTGTCGTGAGCCACAATCATGGCACCGTCGTGCAGGGGTGAGTTCTTGAAAAATATGTTTTCGATAAGGCGCGAATTTATTGAGGCGTTGATTATGTCACCGGTCTTTTCGTAGGTTTCAAGCGGCATGTTTCTCTCTATCACTATCAGCGCTCCGGTTTTCGATTTCGACATGTTCATGCAGGCGTAGACAATGGGCAGTATCCACTGATGATGCTCATGAACAGCCGTTTTCTTGTGATGAAATATTTCTTTAAGGAACTTCCATCGTTTCTGCGATCCGAGCTCCACAAGAAAACGTTTTATCTGATCTTGGAAAATGATGACAAGCACAAGCAGACCAATGCTCATGAACTTGTCGAGAATGGTTCCCAACATTTTCATCTCCAGAATTTCGGATGTTACCACCCACACCACTATGAAGGCGAGCACACCGAAGAAGATGTTGATTGTGCCCGATTCCTTCATGATTCGGTAGAGGTAGTAGAGCATTACTGCCACCAGAATAATGTCGATAATATCTTTGATTCCGAAGGAGAACATTGCTGTCAGGAGTTATGGATTAGGTTATAGATGGTGCAGGACTGACGCGCCGGCAGAACATCGTGAACGCGGAGGATGTCTGCACCGCGGTCAAGTGCGAAGGCGTTGAGAGCCACGGTTGGTTCAAGCGCATCGTCAGCCTCAATTCCGAGCGGACGGGTCAGCATCGACTTGCGGGAGATGCCTGCGAGCAGCGGCATCCGCAACTGCTTGAATACTGCCAAATCGCGCATCAGCGTGTAGTTCTGGCTGACGGTTTTGGCGAATCCGAATCCGGGGTCTATGATTATGTCGTTGACCCCCATGAGCGCAAGTTCGTTTAGTTTGAGTCCCAGTTCGTCGAGAACTGTGGCGGTTACACCGCGCTCGCCGTAATCGGTGAGTTGACCCATGTTGGCAGATGTGCCTCGGGTGTGAGTCAGAATGTAAGGCACCTTCAGGTCAGCCACCGTGCCGAACATGTCGCGGTCAAGCGAGCCGCCGGAAATGTCGTTGATGATGTCGGCTGAAAGATTGTTTACAGCCTCACGAGCAACGTCGGCGCGGAAAGTGTCGACACTGACAGGTATTTCGGGTGCCACGGAGCGTAGCGCTGTCATAGCCGTTTCAAGCCGGCGCAATTCAACATCGGCTGAGACCGGTTCCGAGCCGGGACGTGTGGAACAGGCGCCCACGTCAATTATGTCTGCCCCCTGCTCCACCATTTTTCTCACTCTCTCAGCTACTTCCGAGCATGACCCGCACCGTGAGCCGGGAAAAAACGAATCGGATGTGACATTGAGGATGCCCATCACCACCGGTTGGCGGTAATTGACAAGTCTGCCTCGGATATTTAGAGAGAAAGGGGTCATACAAATTATTAGGAGGAGGCGCGCATAAGGCACACCACCTCCTAAAATATGTTTGAATTATCAGGCTTTGATACGTTCAACGTAAGAACCGTCGCGGGTGTCAACCTTCACTTTGTCGCCGATGTTGCAGAACAGGGGCACACGGATTTCAGCACCTGTTTCCAGAGTGGCAGGTTTGAGGGTGTTGGTTGCGGTGTCACCTTTGATGCCGGGTTCGGTGTAAGTGATTTCGAGAATCACGTTCACGGGCATTTCGCAAGTGAGGATAGTGTCAGAAGCGGCGTGAACCATAGCTTCACAGATGTCACCTTCTTTGAGGAACTGAACACCTTCGATACCTTCGCCGGGGATGGCAACCTGTTCAAAGGTTTCGGTGTGCATGAAGTTGTAGCCCATATCATCTTTGTAGAGATACTGGTAGGGACGACGCTCGATACGAACTTCATCAACCTTAACACCTGAGTTCCAAGTTTTGTCGAGGATACGACCGGTTTTGACATTTTTAAGTTTGGTACGAACGAAAGCAGGACCTTTGCCGGGTTTAACGTGGAGAAATTCCACGATGAAATAGTATTGACCGTCAATATCAAGGCACATGCCGTTCTTAAAATCTGCTGTTGTTGCCATAAATGGTTTATAAATTTAGTAATTTATTGATATTCTGTAACTTAGTATAGACTTCGGGATTATGAGTGCAAATTTACGAAATTTGCCTGAAACTGCAAAGCATTGAAGCCCGATGTTTTAGTGCAGGAATGGAAAAAGATTACTTTATGCGGAACTGATAGCCCAGAGTAACGGCAATGTTCATGGTGCGCGAGGCGCTGAAAGTGTCTTTTTTGGTCGATGAGAAAATACTGCCGAGTCCGTAGTAATAGCGTGCTTCGAGAGTGACACAGTGTCGGCGCCGGATGATAGCCTCCATACCCAAACCGGCTGTTATTCCGTAGTCAAACTTGTTTTTAACAGCCATCGACATCTGCTCTGTCATTCTGACCTTGTTAGGGAAATTCGGGTCCGAGCGTGGATTCTCGTAGTCAAAGTTGGAGCTGATGCTGCTACCGATCATATAGCTTATCTGCGGACCGAGATTAATGAATCCCTTGAAGTTACGACCGCCGAAGAAAATGTGAGTCATCACCGGAAGGTCAATGTAGTTGAGCGTACGCGAATATTTCAGCGGCGACTCCTCGAAATTCTCTGCCCATCCGCGCTGCGAGAAATTCAGCTCGGCGAGGATACCCACATGGCGTTCCTCCACATAACGGATAGATACACCCCCGGTCAGACCTTGTGAAAACGACTGTTTAACAGAGGGCGAGAACGACATCTCAGCCAAAGAAACACCGGCATGCACGCCTACATGAACATGCGACACATAGTGGGTCTGCGAGAATGCCGACAGCAGCGTGAACAGGCTGAATATCAGAAAAACGTATCTTCTCATAGACGAACTTTCGAGAATTTGCCTCCGGGGCGATATTCAATCAGGTAAAGGTTTTCATTGACAAGTCCGCCACCGGGCACTTCTTCAAGCGAGTAGCCCATCTGCAGCCCGTCGTAGTCCATGGAACTTTCACTGAACCGACCGTCGTTATTGCGGAGCGATGTAATCAGGAATATCGCTGTGTCATAGCCTATAAGCGCCTGCATCGGAACAGCCTCCTCCATCTCCTCGCCATACATTTCCTTGTATTTTGCCGCACCTTTCTGCACCACGTTAAGTTCCGGAACCGAGAGGTAGCGCGAATAAATGGTGGTGTTGAGACTGTGGAGCATGTCGAGGTTGTCGCCACGGAACATGATATATTCCGGATAGCCGTAAAGCACCACATTGCCGTGGTCGATGGCGCTGTTTCTGAGATTCTTTATTGCGGGGGCAAACTTATTGAACTCCTGACGGCTACCACTGCCGGGCACAAACACGTATGAGAGGGAGTCGGGATTAAGATCCTCCAGATTGTCGCGACCAAGGAAATTCTTGAAATTTATTTCCTTATACTCACGTCCTGCCTTTGTCAATGCCTGTTTCAACGAGTCGACAAACTCTATCTTCTCACCGCTGCCTCCGATGCGTGAAATAAACACCGGGATACGGTCGGGATAACGTTCCATGAAGGAGCTCACCGCCTTGCGATACATGGCAGGATGAGGAATGTTTGCCTGAATAACCGACGGATTCGCCAAGTAGCTGTTATCCTTTACGGAGAAGATGTTCAGCAAGTAGGAATTATCGTTCTGACGAGCGCGAGAGGCAATCAGAGCAAGCTGCTCCTGATTGTCAGGACCTATGAAAAGGTTTACGTCAGCGAGTTCCGGGCGGTCAAGCAATCCGGAAACAATTTCCAACGAATCCTGAGTGTCAAAGGCAACAATATTCAGCGGTGTACCGGAGTGGCTCATCTGCTCCACACCCATCAGGAAACCCCGGTAGAACTCAGTGTACAGTTTGCCGTTGCGAGACATGGAAGTCTCATCAAGCATGAACGGGAGCATGACGGCTATGGTAAGTTGCTGCTTGTCAGCGCTCGGAAGCGGTGACAGAACCATATCGGAGACTGTGACAGGCTCCTCTACTTCAGTTACGGCGGGAGCAACCGGCTCTTTTTCCTCAACAACTGCCGGAGCAACCGGATTTTTATCTTCAACGACTGCGGGAGCAACCGGTGCCGACACTGTCACCTTCTTTATTTTATCCTCCGAAGGTTCAAGTGACTGAATATTAGGGAGAAATATCATTTCGCCCACGGTCAGACGGTTGAAATCAGTGTCAGGATTCAGTTTTTTTATGACGGCAACGCTCAATCCGTTGTCGGCAGCAATCGATTCCACTGTCTCGCCGGGTTTCACCAGATAAGGATAGCATCCGTCAGGCACCGGGCGCTGCTGCTTAACCACAGGAGCAGGCTCCTGACTTTTTTCTTTAGCATCGGCAGGTGCCTTGCAGAGCGGAATGAGAAGTGTCAGTCCGTCGATTCCTTTGCGGGCTTCGGGGTTAAACGTCATCAGGTCAGTCATGGGGATGTCAAACAGTTTGCGGACATCGTAGACTGACTCGCGCGGTTTCACCTTATAGCGTGTCACATAGTAACCATCCTTGACGAAGGCATCGTAAGTGACTGGGAAAGTAACCACAGTGCCAGCCACCGGAACATCGTTGACCTGTGGGTTATATTCCTTGAGCTGCGCCACAGTGACACCGATTTTCTCAGCCACTTTCGAGAGCTTGTCACCCTTGACAAAGGTGTAATAATATACCTGTTTGCCATTGACATTCTTCACCGGAAGGTTCAGAGCCGACATCCGGTAGGACGGCAGTAGCAACATGGCAAGCAATAGACTAAAAATAACCTTTTTCATATTCAGAAAAACTTTAACCGGGCAAAGTTACGAAATAATTCTCAATAGTTTCTCACCAGCCTTTAAAACTTGGCAATAAACTTCATTTTTGATGCAATTCATTGACGATATGGCAGGCAGTCTGTGAGGCAGCATCGGAGTCACCGAGGCGCTCACGCAGAAGGGTGTAGTCGTGAAGCTGTGTCTGACGTTTCGCACCACCCGGAAGTATTGCCCTGAGTTCTTCCGCTATCCTTTGCGGCGTACACTGATGCAACAGCAGTTCCGGCACAATCTCACGGTCGAGGATAAGGTTGGGGAGCGACACGAACTTCACTTTGAGGATATGCTTGAAAATATTGTAGACCAATCGTGAACCCACCGCACGATATGTCACTACCTGCGGTGTGCCTATCAGCGCAGCCTCCAGTGTCGCCGTGCCACTTGTCACCAGCGCTCCCACGGAGTGATATTCCAGCGCGAAAGTATCGTCGCAGAGTGCCACGCCCGGAGCAAGTTCTCCGTATAGGTCGCGCGATATGGCAGGTGCAGCAGCCATAACAGGCTGATACTCGGCAAATTCATCTAACGACTTTATCATCACCGGCAGATTTTTCCTGATTTCCGACACTCGGCTACCCGGCACAAGGGCAATGATTGGGCGTGAATCCAGACCATACTTATGGCGGAATGTGGCTGAGTCGGTCATTGTCGTCAGCTTCCGGTCGACTTCATTTTTCGACGGATTGCCTACATAGGTCACCTCATAGCCGTGTCCGCGGAAATATTCCACCTCAAACGGCAGGATGGAGAACACGCGTCTAACCAACCGCTTGATTGACTTGACCCTATGCTCCTTCCATGCCCACACCTTGGGAGAAATATAATAGTAAACCGGAATGCCCTTCTTGGCAGCAAATTCGGCAAGTTTGAGATTGAACGAGGGATAATCCACCAGAATCAGCGCATCAGGTTTAAACTCCGAAATACCCCGTTTAGCTGCGTCGAGGTTTCCGAGGACCGTGCGCAAATTCATCAGCACATCCACAAAGCCCATGAACGCCATCTGCCGGTAATGCACCAACGGCTCGTCGCCCGATGCCGCTGCCATCAGGTCTCCGCCCAAGAAGCGGAACTGCGCCTCAGGGTCTTGCTCTTTCAGGGCGTTTATCAGATGTGAGGCATGCAGATCGCCCGATGCTTCGCCGGCAGAAATGAAGTATCTCATAAGGGTATGACGGTCATGCAGTCAATCAGTGCATGATTGGTGTGAAGGTTCATATTTTCGTCAGAAGGGAGGAACTGCAGGGTTACGACATGTTCGCCGGCAGGGAGAGCCACATGAACGGAGTTGGTGTTACCCCAGTCGTTCCAGTTGCCTACACCTCGCTGCGGCATCACTATGGTTCCCACCTTCTTGCCATCGACAAACAGTGTGCGCACGGCACATTTGTTCTCGGTGTTAACCGGACCGTTACCGTTGGCATAGCGGAAACTGATGGCATATTCCCCACCCTTCTTTATCTCCAAGGGGATATTGACAGCAGGGGTTGCGTGGTCAAGTTCTATGAATCCGCCGTTGTAGCCTTCAAGGGGTTCGGCTGACGGATATGCCACCTCGGTCGACTTCATGACAGTTGTCTCATCAGGCATCTGCAGCAATGTTTTCTCCGACACGTTGCGAGGCTCCGACGCGAACGACTCTATGCCGTCGGTCGACACCCCTATCACCTGATACTCACCCGATTCCACCGGATAGCGGGTCTGGCGGGTGGTTGCCACAGGCTTGCCGTTGTGAAGCACTTTATAGTGACCTATGTATTCAATTGGATTCCAACGCAGATAGCCATCCTCAACCCATGTTATAGGTGTAAGGGGAGCCTTCATGTTGGGCTGATGGTTGACTGTGAGATTATGGTTGAATTTGTCAGCCATGGTTATCTCCACATTGTAAACCTCGCCCTCACGGATTTTCGCCGCGCTGATGAAAGGCTCTGACTCACGACCGTTGACGGTACAACGGGCAATGATGTCACCATAGCCCGAAACGGTGATGTTGACCGTGGCACCACGATATTTGAAATTGTCGAGCGAGCGTTTTGCCGCAAGAGCTTCAGGCACGAACGGGGCGAACCGGAGTCCGTCAGTCTCGAACTCTATGCCGAAAAGAATACGGGTGGTGATGGCTATGTTGCCTGCCAGACACCAGAGCATGTTCGATGAATTAAGCTCAGTGGCAATGTCGCCGTTGTCCAGATTCAGGTTCTCCTTGTTGGTGCAGAAAAGTGCCGCCGGGCGGAACACGGAACCGATAGCATCGAGCACACCCTGTTCATTTCCTGCCTTTTTGTTGGCGATAGCCCAGTATGAAGCCACCCAAGGCCAGAGAGAATTGTTGTGATACGACGGCATGTCGCTTATCTGCGGATAGAATATTGCCGAGCCGTAAGGAGTAATAGGATTCGACTCAGTGATGCGGCGCGCACGTTCGTCGTCAGCCACACCGTAGATCACAGCCAGTGACTCACCGAGTGTTTCGGCACGCGGGTTCAGAATGGGGAAGTCGCGTCCGTAGAGATACATGCCGTAATATCCTTTGTCATCCATCCAGAACCGCTCGTTGATCGCTTTTTTCAACTCCTCAGCCTTGCCGGCATATCGTTTTGCGTCAGCCTCCTTGCCGAGCTGCGAAGCCATTTCGGCAAGCATATCGAGAGCCACGGCGTGAACCATGGATGTGTTCATAGCCTCGCTGTTGTAGATATCGGCGGTCTGCATCCATTTGGGGTGGCTCTGCTCGCGCCAGTCAATGAACGAGGTCTCCCCTTTCACCAGACCGGTTTCGGGGTCATAGACCGTGGCGAAATCATCCTCGAAGGAGTCGCGGATAACCGGGTAGATATACTCGAGCCATTCTTTTTCGCCTGTTACCTTATAGAGCTCGTATGCTGCCACAGCCCATATCATGCGATCGGAGCTTACGGGCCATGCGCCACCTGATCCGGTGTCCTGAATGATTTTTCCGTTGGCGTTTACCTTCTTCATCAGCGACACCTTCGACGCCAGCGGTTGCATGTAAGCCATCGAACCTATGATGGAATAGCTGACGTCGCGGGTCCAGACGCCTGCCCACTCCTTGCCTGTGCGCAGTGTGGTGTCAGGCTCCACGGCATTGACCATCTCGTCGAGAGCCATGTTGTAGAGCGCCGCATGCAGTTTGTTGTCAGTGGTGAGGCGAGGATATGATGATATGTCATTACGCAGGTTCCACTCTTTCTCGACAGGCATGAAGTAATGGGGACGCGCCGAGTAATCGGACACTATGCGTGTGGGCGACACGGCGTATGCCTTGAACGGTGCCTGAACTATGGAGTCATCAGTCCAGCGGTAAACCGAATTTTCGTAAATGTTGCCGGCGACTGCCGAAGTCGCCACGGAAAGACACAGAAACGCAAGTAGTTTCATTTTTATCGTAGGTTAAGTTGATGTGGTCAAAATTAGTCAAATTTGTTGAATTATGCAAATTCCAAACCTCACGCTATGTTGCACAATAAATAAATAATGAGTAAATTTGCGTAAAAATAACGACAACATGGCTCAAAAAGGAGATATAGTACGATTTTTAAACAGTGTGGGAGGCGGCACTGTCACCCGCATACAAGGAAATATTGCTTATGTAGAGGATGAGGACGGCTTTGAATCGCCCGTCCTCGTGAAAGAGATTGTGGTGGTGGGTCACACCGCTGCCCCGCAGCCGAAAAAAGGTCCGGAGGCGGTGCGCGAAACCTCCGTGAAGCCGTCGGCACCAAAGGTAATCGAGCAGGTTGCCCCGCAGGTGGAGGAAGAGCTGAATATTTCGGAAACCGCCGAAGGTGACATTCTCAACGTGGTGCTTGCCTACGAGCCGCATGACATCAAGACGCTCGGCGACACCTCATACGACACCTATCTTGTCAACGACTCAAACTATTACCTCTATTTCACATACCTGACCCGTGCCGATGAGGAAAAGGAGTGGACCGCGCGCTACACCGGCTTCGTAGAACCTAACATTCAGCTTTTCTTGGGTGAGATCGCCCCCTCGGAGGTGTCGCTGCTTGACAACGTGACTATCCAGTATGTGGCTTTCAAGCAGGGCAAGATATTTGCCATAAAGAATCCGGGCGATGTCAGCCATCACCTTGACACAACCAAGTTTTTCAAACTGCACTGTTTCCGCGACTCGGTATATTTCGACAATCAGGTTCTGGAACTTGAGATTGTCCACAATGACGTTCCATACAAACGTCAGTCGTTCAAAAACTCTGATCTGCTGCGGCGCGAGGAGATGAAGAAACGCAATGCCGACCGCAAGCCTGAACGCAAACCGGTCATGAAGAAGGTGCGCCGCAACGGCGACATCATAGAGGTGGACCTGCACATTGCGGAACTTGTCGACAACACCCGCGGACTTTCGAACGCCGACATGCTCAACATGCAGGTGGACCATTTCCGCCGTGTCATGGATGAAAATCTGAAAAACCACGGTCAGAAAATAGTGTTTATCCACGGCAAAGGGGAAGGCGTACTGAAAAACGCTCTCATGAAAGAGCTTAATTACCGCTACAAAGGGCATGACGTTCAGGACGCATCGTTCAGAGAATATGGTTTTGGTGCAACTCAGGTAACAATAAAATGATAATCTATTTCAGCGGCACGGGCAACAGCCGCCACATAGCCCGGCTTTTAGGCAAAGAGCTTAACGACAATGAAATAGTCGAGCTCACAGGTGACTTCTTGCTCTACCCCGAACGGTTCCGCCTCGAAAGCGGCGAGGGTCAGCGCGTAATCTGGGTATTCCCCACCTACTCATGGGGCGTACCTCCGGTTGTTGCCGATGTCATTGCGAAAATCACCATTGCCGGAGGGGAATGGGCTGACCACTTCATGGTCACCACCTGCGGCGACGACATAGGGAAGTGTCATTTCCAGTGGCGCCGTCTCGTGGAAGCACGCTATTGGAAACCTGTAGCTACATTCTCGGTCCGCATGCCCAACACCTACGTCTGTATGAAAGGGTTCGACGTTGACTCGCCGGTGGTTGCCGATAGCAAGATTGCGGAGTCGGCTCTGCGTGTGCGTTCCATCGCCGACTTCATCCGCCGCAGGGTGGAGATTGATGATGTGGTGGAAGGTCGCTGGCCCAAGATCAAGACCCGCTACATCTATCCTTACTTCCTAAAACACAACATGAACCCGGAGGGATTCAATGTCGATGAAAGCACCTGCATATCCTGCGGCAAATGTGCGCGCAACTGCCCCATGGACAACATAACCCTCAAGGGAAAATATCCGGTTTGGGGTGTAGGATGCGCCTTCTGCCTCCGCTGTTACCACGGATGTCCGGTCCATGCCATAGGCTACGGTAACGCCACAGCCGGCAAAGGGCAGTACATGTTCCCCGAAAAATCCTGACCCCTTCCCTACTTCATAATCCCGTTCTATAACAAAAAAACATCTCGTTGGCGAAACCGCCTATATCGATTTTTTTTGTAACTTTGCCACGCAGTTCAAACAGAACCGCGCACATTATGTTTGCAAAATCATTTCCTTATACTGCACAATTACTCTCGGTGAGAAACTGGGGAGTTCTTGAAAACTGGAAAAGCACAGCCTCCTGATAACGGTTTGTTTCCGGCGATTTCCCGGCGATGGGGACCGCCGATAGTTCACATTATCCAACACACATAAATCACTCACAATGAACAATCTACGATTGCTCGCCATACTGCTGTATGCAGCATTGGCGGGTGGTGGTGCGGGTGTGTCAGGTCAAACCGTTATGACACTCGACGAATTATTCCGCATTGCCGAAACCAACAGCGCCTCGCTCCGACCTATGTTCACCGGAGAGCAGCAGGCTGACAAAGAACTCAGTGTGGCTAAAAGTGAAAGATTACCTGACATCAATGCCTCGCTTTCACTAAGTTACTTTGGCAACGGATTCACCACGGAGCGCGACTTCTCCGACTATCAGGCGGCAAAAATACCGCATCTGGGCACCGGGCTGTCACTCAATATAACGCAACCTGTCTACACCGGTGGTGCCATTACCTCCGCCATAGATATGGCAACACTGAAATCAACAGCCGCACGACTCTCAACCGAACTTATGCGGGAAAACATCAGGTTTGAGCTGACCGGCTGCTATCTTGACATCTACAAGTGCCTCAACCTGCGCAAAGTGCTGAGTGCCAACACCGATGCGGCAAAACTTGTACTTGCCGAAATGCAGGCGCGACACAGTCAGGGAACAGTTTTGCTCAACGACATTACACGCTATGAGCTGCTTGTTTCAAACCTTGACTTGCAGATGGTAAAACTCAACAATACCCTTGACATTCTCAACGAAAATCTCGTGACAATAGCCGGACTCCCTTCCGGAACAGAAGTGATTCCTGACACCACCCTCCTTGAGCAGTCGCTCCCGCTCAACGGCGAGCCGTGGTGGCAACGCGAGGCTCTGGAACACTCTCCTCAACTGCGGTTGGCAAAAAACAGCATCGAGATGAGCCGTAAAACTGAGTCGCTCGTAAAGGCTGAACGACTGCCCAAAATTGGGCTGCAGGCAGGATGGACCATCGACGGTCCTATTCTGGTTGAAGTGCCACCCATTAACCGCAATCTGAGCTACTGGTGGGTAGGCGTAGGGGTGACCTACAATCTGTCATCCCTCTACAAATCAAACAAATCGCTGTCAAAAAGCAGGATAGCCACCCGCCGAGCCATCAAGCAATCCGATGCGCTCATCGAGAACATCTCCCGCGAGATTCATGCTGACCATGTCAACTACCTGCAGGCTTATGAAGAACTCCGCACATTGGAGAAAAGCGTGGAATTAGCCGAGCAGAACTATCAGGTCACCGCAACACGCTACAATGCCGGCATGGCGCTTGTCACTGACATGCTCGACGCTGCAAACGCCCGCCTCGACGCGGAGCAGCAGCTGGTCAATGCCCGTATAAACATCATTTATTATTATCACAAACTTCTTTTCATTTCAGGGAAAATATAAACAGTCATGAAACACAACATAAGAAAAACACTTTCCTTTATAGTAACACTCGCTGTCATTGTTGCAGCTGCCGTCTGGCTGACACCCAAACTGTTTCATTTCGGCAACGTGGAGTTCACGGACAATGCTCAGGTCAAACAGCAGATAGTGCCGGTAAACAGCCGTGTACAAGGCTACATCCGTGAAATCTGCTTCAACGAATATCAGCCTGTCAGCAAAGGAGACACTCTGGTGATAATTGATGACGCTGAAATGCGTCTGAACCTTGCACGCACAAGAGCTGACTATGCCAATGCACTTGCAGGACGTGACTTGGCTCACCGTTCGGTACAGTCAGCCACAGCTGATGTAGCGGTCAGCGATGCCTCGATAGCCGAAGCGGAGGTGCTGATGAACAACGCGGCTAAAGAACTGGAGCGATATGAGCAGTTGCTGGCGAAGAATGCCGTCACACGTCAGGAATATGACAACATAAAAACAGACTATCAAGCCAAGAAAGCCCGTTATGAGATGCTCGCACGTCGCCGCAACGTATCCACTTCGGTTGTAGATGTAAATAAGCAGCGCATAAATCAGTCCGAGGCAGGCATAGAACTTGCTAAAGCTTTGCTTGAAACTGCCGAGCTGAACCTGAGTTACACCGTCATTGTGGCTCCATGCGACGGCTATACGTCACGGAAGGAAATTCAGATAGGACAACTGGTTCAGCCGGGACAGACACTTCTTGATCTGGTCGACAACACCGACATCTGGGTGACTGCGAACTATAAGGAAACTCAGTTGCGCCACATTCTCCCCGGAGCCGAAGTGGAAATCGAAGTTGATGCTATTCCCGGTGTCACATTCAACGGCGTGGTGGAGGCTATCTCAACAGCCACAGGTGCGTCGCTATCACTGATACCGCAGGACAACTCCGCCGGCAATTTTGTCAAGGTGCGTCAGCGTGTGCCGGTGCGCATCCGCTTCGCCGACAATTCGCCGGAAGCTATGTCGAAGCTGCGCGCAGGCATGAATGTGGAATGTAAAGTGAAATACTGACATGTCTGACTGGAATCAGCCTCAGGGACCGTTCGACATCCCTGATGTGCCCGGGTTTGTACCGCGTCGGCTCAAACCGTGGATGTTCATACTCTTTGTTCTCATCATCCAGTTCAGTGGCGGACTCTATCTCGCCGCAGTCACCGACATGGTCGGCACCACGGCTCTGATGCAAGAGGATATTCTCATGGCAGGCTACGCATCGTTAATTGGCATGAGTCTGAATTTCGCCGTCATGTTCCGCATTAAATTCCGCTTCTCCAACCGCACACAGCTGCTTGCCACCGGCATTGTGCTTCTTGCTGCCACCATCGTCTGCTCTGTAACAACTAACGTTGCCGTGCTGACCCTCGCCTGTTTTATTGCAGGGTGGTTCAGGATGCAGGGGACATTAGCTTGCAACTCCACAATACAGCTGTGGATTACACCGGCTCGCGACATGGCTGTGTTTTTTTGCTATGTCTATCTGCTGGTAGACGGTGTAATACAGCTGTCAGGACTGACTGCCGTCTACACCGCCTTATACTCGCAATGGGAATACATGCACTATCTGATGGCTGCGCTCCTTTGCCTGATGATGCTGCTTGTTCTGTGGCTCGTGCGCCCGGTTCGTAACCCAATGTACATACCGCTCCGGGGAATAGACTGGTTAGGTTCGGCTCTGTGGGGAATATTCTTCCTCTGCTTCACCTTCGTCAGCGTCTATGGCAACTTCTTTGACTGGTGGGAGTCCTCGGAAATATGGTGCGCCACTCTGATCGGGGTCTCGGCACTTATGATTAATCTGTGGCGGGCAACATTCATGGAGCAACCCTATATCAGTTTCGCATCCATGACTAATCGAAATGTTATCCGTGCCGTGGTAATTTATCTGATCTTCTTCACGCTGATGGCGTGCGAACATCTGTTCGAGCACACCTATGCGTCAGCCATCTTGGGATTCGATGAAACCAACCTCATTGACCTCAACTGGTATGTGCTATGCGGAATAGTGGCGGGAGCCGCCTTCACCTATTTCACCTTTGCATTGCACCGGTGGAGCTACAAAACCATGACGGCTATTGCATTCACAATGGCAGCGGCATATCTGCTCTGGTTCTACTTTCACGTTGGATGCAGAATTGAAAAAGAAGCTCTGTTCGCTCCGCTGTTCCTCCGTGGAGCTGCATCCGTCATCATTTCAATCTGTTACCTAACCTCCATAGTACGGAGCGGTCTCCCCTTCACCGTATTTCCGCAGGCACTCGTCATCAACGGATTCGTTGGCGCAGTCATGGGAGTCTCGTTTTGTCCCGCTATTCTCGCCGAATGGTTTGAACACGTCATGGCACGGAACAGCGCCACGCTCGGGTTCACCCTCACCCACACCAATCCTGACGCCGTTTACCTTATACTGAACCAACTTTACGGCGCCGTGCAGACGCAGGCACTAATTGTCAGCATGAAGGAAATAATCGGCTGGCTGCTGATTCTCGCGCTGATTTCTCTGCTGATAATTCTTTTCAGCTATGAGTCTGTGCGTCAACTTGCAATCCATTTCCGGACCAAACTCAGGATAATCTCAGCCAACATCTGTTCGCGCTTGGTGTAAACGTGTCCGGTTCCTTCCACAAAAATCACCTCGTTTTCCGCTTTCCGCTGCATGTGGGAATTGATAAGCTCAATGAAGGCTTTTGGTTCGCCGTAGGAGAAGCGGTCGTAGGTGCCTATTATCAGGGCGCCGCTCTGACGGATCCGCTCTACTTCCGAGAAATCGCCGTCTGCATCGGAGTGGACGTTATCAAGCGGATTACGCCACAGCCATTGCCATGCGGTGCGGGCAATCATGGGCGCCCACCCCATGAACTGGAACGGGAGCATGCGGTCGCCCTTGCCGTTATCCACAAAATACCTGATGATCCGTTTCTCATCATCCGTCACGTTCTCAAGCATATATTTCATATTGGCAGGACTGACGAGAATGAAGTGCTTGACGGGTGTCTGTTTGGCATTGGCAAGGTAATGAATCACTTTGTTGGCACCTAACATAACCACGGTTTTCTCGCCTCCTTTGTCAAAAAGGACGCCGTCAAGCAATATGCCACGGCGAGTACGGGGTTGAATCAATGTGCGCATAGCCATTTGGGTTTAGGTACGAAAATACAGGTATGCCCGTCTGTGCGATAACAGGCGTTGCATGATATGCAATCAGCTCGGTCGGTCTTGCCTTCTTTTAGCATCTGCGGCAGATTGGGCTGACGTATCAGCGGTCGTGACAGCGAGATAAGCTCAATTTTGGTATTGTTGAGGACTGCCTCCATAACCTTTTTTGAGCGCATGCCTCCCACAAGGATAACCGGCACGCTAACCTTATCGGCAAGGCGCATGGCAAATGAACCGAAATAGGCTTCGTCACGTTCGGTCCTTATTCCGGGACGCGATGTGCCGTTGCCGCTCACCTCTATCGAGTCAATGCCGTTCTCAGCGAGAATGGTGCATATTTCAAGGGAATCCTGATCGGTCAGTCCTCCGGGCAGGAAGTCCGATGAATTGATTTTGACGGTGATATGAAGCGCAGGTGCCACCTGTCGGATACCGGTGAGGATTTCCACAAGAATACGGGCACGATTGCGGTTCGAGCCTCCATACTCATCCGTGCGATGGTTGACGGCAGGAGATATAAACCGGCTGAGGAAGAAAAAGTGTGCGGCATGAATCTGACGCCGTCAAATCCTGCTTCGGCAGCTCGGCGTCCGGCTTCCACAAACTTATGAACAGCATCGTGGATCTGCTCTGTGGTCATGTAGTCGATATCGACCTCGGAATATCTGCCGTCGCGACCTTTGGCATAATATGCTCCCAAGGCAAGCTGGGTCATCACGAACACATCATGTTTCTTAATTATCTCGGTCAGTCGTTTATATTCCGGAATGAGCGAATCATCGCACAACCGCATCATTCCTCCGAAATATCGGTCGTTGGCATCGACACTGGTAAACCCTGTTATCAGCGTGCCAACGCCGCCTGCAGCAAGTTCATCATAAAGTTCGTATGAGTTTTCGCAGATGCCACCCTCAGGGGTTGCAAGATTCTCCCAAGTTGCAGAGCGCACCAGTCGGGTTTTAGCCTGCATGTTGTGGGCATTGAACGGCTGAAAAATTTCCTTCACCATATTCATATTTTTTTTTGATCACATTTTATTCACTTCCGAATGTTCAGCCGTATCAATACCGGCGTAGTAGGCAGCCTCCTGATCAGCTGCGAAATGCTCATCACGATAGCGGCGTTTGTCCTCCTCCTTGAACATCTCCATTTCATAGTCATCGTAGTTATTGAACTGATAGGTGTTGTATGCCACCACACGTTTCACCGGATACCGGAACGCATTGGCTATGTACCATTCCTCCCCTTCCCAAACCATCGGATAATGATGTTCCTCAGCCATCTCCCTCGGACAGTTCATCGAATAAATCATGGTGACTGGAACAGGTTTCTTTGCCAGGGAATCATGATGCAGACGATAGGAAGTACGGCTGAACAGCGCCCTTTCAAGAAACGCTTTCGTGTATGCGCCAAGATCGCCGAAATAAATCGGGGCTGCAACAGCCACGGCATCCGCATCGTAGACCTTCTCGATAAGGTCATGAATATCATCCTTTATCGGACACTGCCCATAGAACTTCCCCTCCTTGCGCTTGCAAGCAAAGCGACTTCGGCATCCCGTATATTTCAAAGAATAAAGGTTCACCCACTCCACCTCAGTTTCAGGATGGAGATATATGAAACCGTCGACCCATTTTTGCAGCAGTCTGGCGCTGTTTCCCTCTTTACGCGGACTTCCGTTAATCGCTATTATTTTCATGATAATATATATATATTCTGTTTGCATTGAAACAAAATTATTATTACCTTTGTTGAGGTATTAACTATAAGGTTATATAGTTACCTAAAGGAGTATTTTATGGAAAATCAGAAGTATAAGGATTTAAGAACAGGAATAAAATTTTCAGGTCGCACCTATTATTGTGCCCTCGAACTCGCGCTGGAGCTGATTGGCGGAAAGTGGAAACCCATGATGCTATATCATCTGAAAAACGGTCCGAAGCGCTCATCCGAACTCCAGAAAAAACTGCGCGACATCTCCAACAAGATGTTCACACAAACAGCCCGTGCGCTTGAACACGACGGACTCATAAAGCGCGAAGTCTTTCCCGTAGTCCCCCCAAGAGTCGAATACTCCCTGACACCGATGGGCGAGTCAGTCATCCCCCTGATCATGAACATGGGCTACTGGGGCGAATCCGTCGGCGAATATATTGATAACGAATAAGTTATACCACCATAACACCCACCCGGTGGTCAGAAATCGATTTCCAACAAACTGCCATTTTCTTTCAACCAATCTTTGGCTCTTTCATAGTCCGGCATCTGAACATAAACTAGCTACTTTTCCCTTCGAGCAATGTCTTGATAACATCGTCAGGCTGATGCGAAAACTGTTTCCGTTTGGCATCACGGGTCTGATCAAAAACGTCGGACAGGCATTTAGGAACAGCATCCCGAAAATATATTCCTTGAATTGAGAGGCATTCATCTGCCCGCGCAACATCAGCTACCCTCATCAAGAAATTCATTTCATGGTTAAACAGAAATGAAATACCGATAATTTATTATGTTAATGAATCAAATCCGTAGATAACCGAATTATAATGAAGTTGCTTTATAAATGTAATTATCTCATTGATATTCATGTGCTTTTCATTTTTCAAAAAGCAGAAGATGTTGCAATATTCATTATAAATATTTGTTGCGAAAATTCCCGCATCGTCCGTACCAACAACAATCGGGGGTACAGGATTACCGTTTTTGCTCCATTTATACCAGTTGTATAAATGATATGAAGAATACGAGTGGTGTACACCAATTGTCACATTACTTGTTGGTAAAGTTTCTATCACAATATCTTTATCGTGCATATATTGCAACAATAACAACTGAAGTGAGGTTAAATCATCACTATCAAATATATCAAATGTATCAATTTCTATTATTGAATTATAATCATTTCTAACATCCTTAGAGTGATACTTAAGAAGTAATTTTTGGTTTATGCTAAGAGGTTTGTCACTGTTCAAAAAAATGACAGGATCATTTCCACGGTCAAGCCAAGCTTCACTCAACTGTTCTATAGAGTATATTTTTTTGTATACTTCGGCTGACAATTCAGAAATACGCATACTTAAATGTGGCAGAATTGAGAAGAGCTTTTGAGACACGCTTTTCCTATTATCAAAAATGAGACGATATGCAAAAATCAGGTCATCAAGATATTCTCCTTTACGAATCAGTAATTTGGGACCAAGATTGGCTGCCCAAAGATTTACATCGACCCCGCTGGCTGAAGCATGACCTATTCTATCTCCCGGTTGGAGTTTTAGGAACTCAATTGCTTCAAATATTGCTCTTAATCCACTTAAAATATGAAAGAAGTCCTCTCCGGCATGGAATGTAAAATGACTGTAACCATATTCGCGTAAAGATTTATAAGCAGGTGCAAAAACCTCAGGAGGGGTGTCAAATTCACTTGCTGCGGCATCAATACCAATTATATACTTTGAATGGTGAGTTTTCCCCCCTTCTTAAGTTCTTTTAGAATTTCAACCTTGTGTTCAATTTCCTTGCGTAATTTATAATGCCGAATGAACGGATTCGGTAGGGCATCCTTTTTCTTTATAAAATGAGCAGTGAGTTTTAACTTTGAATTATTGCAAAGTCCCAATTCTCGTTGCTGTGTAGACAATTTTTCCCAAGCAGAAATAATTCTGTCAATTATAAGCTGGTTTTGGGTTAGCGTATCTTTTGGAGAGAACCTCCCTTCTAATAGACTGATATTGTTTAAACAATTACCTGCCAACTGAAAAAATCGACGGTAAAAAAACCTCTCGCTATATTCACGTAATCCATTTAACGTATGTTTTTGAAACTCCTCAAACCCAAAGTTCTTGGATTGTTGAACCAGAAGTTTGTTAACTTGCCCTAATATCAATAAATAATAGTGGAACAACGATGCGACAAAATCATCTTCAGGATTACTGAACATATAATCAAATACCCGTATATAAAAATAAACTTCAATATATCTTGAATCAAATGAAGTCTCATCCAAATCTAAAAATAAATTGTCAACACTTTCAATATTTCCCGATAAGGATTCGACTGATATTAGGAAATCTTTAAAATCCAACCACTGGTACAAATTCACTCCGGTTATTTTACTTTGAATACTATAACGGAGAGTCCGTGCTATATTTATCAGTTTGTAAAAATTTAATGGGGATAAAAAAGGTGACAGTTGAGCAAAATGTTCTTTAACCTTTTCATTATTAGCCATAAGTTGAAGCTCTCGATAAACTTCTTTGGGATGTCGCAATATATCCTGCCAGACAATATCGGTTTCCAGAGTACCATTAAGGTGTATATGAAGATCATAAAATCCATGGTTTCTCTTTCTCATTTCCTCCATTTGTGGAATATGTGGTGATGGAAGAGATGTATACCTTATATTAGGAATTATATATCGTGAAATATATTGTTCCGGAGACTCCAATCCTGCAGGAAATTCATAATACAGTTTGATTGCAATTAGAAGTGATGGAGAAATATATGGAAGGAGTAATTGCCATTCAGTTTGTTTGGAAGTTATAACAAAAATTTCCTCTTTCTTGCATTCAAGATACTCTTCAGATAGTTTACGAACGCCTTGTGTGAAAATGTCGGATAGTAGTGTAATCGTTTCAAATGTCTTTTCCTGACCTAGTCGATAATGATGGTCGGGGATATGTATATTATTCCTACGCTCTTCAAGCATCAAAGAGCGCTTAATATCATCCAAACTTACATATTCATTATCGACAAAATATCGTTTTAAAGATTCTTCATCTACTAAAAGATACTTAATATATGAATCAGTAATCATATTACTTAATACATCAAAATGAGACCAATATATATCATATCTCGACTGTACTTTAGATCTCTTTAATTTTTACGTTCTTCAACAAAGCATTAATTGAAATATACTTAGAAAAATATTCAGAATCTACAGTAGTCTCATTCATTTTTATAATCGGACTTTTATTATAACAATTTGACGTTATATCCATAAAAGCCTTAATAAGTGGGCATGACATCATCCATTTTGTTACTGGTATCATATCCTTTTCTTGATGTGAATTTGACCATTTTTCAATAGCATCCAGATTATCATCAAATACTTTATCCTTTGCTGTCGGATTCGAAAAATTAATTCCACTTAATAAATCAAACTCATCACAATGCTCGTAAACCTCTTCTATTATGGATGCGTTAAGAAAAACAATGATATAACGATGCATCAGATCTCCTAAATTATCTGCACTTATATTTGAAGAACCTGAATAAAATCTGGTCATTATTCGCCCTAATGCATACGGTGGCAACACATCTATAGAGAATTTTACCCAATTCAAAATCAAATCAATAAATTTTTCCAACGAGTCGTCATTAACTGTCCCATTAATTTCATCGGATAGTTCAAGTGAATCGATTTGTTCATCATTAGGCAGGGATTCTACATCAGGACTTAGGAAATAACGCAGTAACTGTAATTTTTTTAGCTCATTCAATATATCAATCTTAGTTTGGTCACATTTTAGTATTTGAGCAATTCCTGCAAACAAGTTATAAGCAGAATACATTAAAGTTGAATCATTGCGAATAGTAGATTTTATACCACAAAGGGGGATATAAGCAATAGCTCGTTGAGCCACTGAAACGCCTGTAGAACTAAAAACCGTATCAATCCTATCCCAGATTGCTTCCTGACTTTGCTTGACTTTTCTACCTAAAGCATATAAGAAAGCGGATCCTTTTATAGCAGATTTCTGTAATGAAGTAAGGTAGCCGAAAGAAAGACCGATGAAGTTTTTTAATGGTATGTCATTGAATGCACTTGCGTATTCACATAAACTATTCATATTATCATATCTGCCAAGTGTCATCTGAATGTTACGTAAATATCCTATTCTTAACATGTAGTCAAACATAAGATATTTGGATTTATGAAATTTATTAAGCAGTAGCATGGTCAGTCCTGCAACGCAACCGTTAATATTCTCATCATCGTTGGTCGGTAGTAAAAGATAAGAGTCATGAAGAATCTCTTCTCTCAACAAATACTCAAGGATTATGATATTTGCCAAGTAATCTTTATTAATCATCATGTCTACATCAATGTTAGATGCATACATCCTTACTAAAAGTGTTTCTATATGACTGAGATTATGAAGGTTATCCCCGTCTGGCAAAAAGTTTTGCAAGAAATTTATCTGTGTCCTAAGGGACAGACCCATCAAATAAGATTGGAATATTTTTACGATAGAACGGTTTCTGACCCCAGCCTGATTAATGATATCCCGATATTTTTCTTCAAATGTATTTCCATCTTCCGATTTATCAACATAATACTCTATATTATACCGATTACTTGTTTCCTTAATTGAGTACAGATGTATTCTGTTTTCGGCTTTAAATAATTTCAGTAAATATTGCCCTTCAATCTCGTTGACCTGAGAGAAAAGCTTGTTCTTTACTAAGCTATCATTGTTGTTGCCCATTTTCCCTTCAAAAGAGAGCAAATCTGATAGCTGCCTCCATTGCTGCAACCTAACATTGTTGCTGTAGAACCTCAAATCACCTGTGAGTATTGTAATGATATATGGGGTAGTGAGATATTTTCTGATGCATTCCATTATGGGCCAACCTTTCCTAAGATTGACATCAACATCATCAAAGGCTAAGATAAAGACTTTCTTGTTAAGAATATTCAAAGCGAGTCTGACTAAATCATGAAAATTTTTTTCAAAATCAAGAGCAGAACTTACCAATTTTAGTCCGTTTTCCATAATATATTCATCATCTTGCCAGCTATTATTATGGTAATCACTTCCAACAGAATCAAGCGCAGGAATCCCCTTTGCAAGTTTGGTCAGAGCGTGTTCCCATTTCTTTTTTGTTGTGAAACCCAAAGCGTTGTTCTTATCGAATGTTTTCTTTACAAGATCGTTTATCAATGAGATAATATATAGGAAAATATGACCTTTATCTTCAAGTATAGTGGGATCGATTATTCGAAGTACACATACACTCCTATTGCGGTCTCTCTCTTCATTTGTAAGGTCGTCCTGATTCGTATAATAATTAATCAATGAATGCAAAAATGAAGTTTTCCCACTTCCGCGTCCGCCAAAGATAGAAATAGTATTGTGCAATCTACGGTAGTTTGGATACTCTGTATCCACATATTTCTCCAAATTGGATATCTGGGAGTTGATCAGAGCGATAGCTTTATCATATTAGACTGGATGTATACGGTTCCCTTGTTTGAATGCCTGTGCATATGAACTTTCATACAATGTAATAACTACTTTTATAGGTGTTGTTTGTTCTACCATAATAAGTAATATTTTCTATTTGTAATATAATAATTTTATTTGTAATATAATAATTTAAGGTAAGAATATTTAGTATTGACATATTAAGTAATTACTTATGAGTAAGTACAAAATATGTACAAAGATAATAAATTTCTGACAAAAAGTGAATCACATTTATAAAAATGATTGCATTAATTATATCGAATGTAGTTTAAACAAGCCTATTCGATATTTAAAAAATGTCAGAATTATTCATTTTTGATATTGACAAATCAAATGTCTGGTATAAGAATCAAGCACTGGAATCTACCAGATAATTTAACATGTGTCTGTGAGATTGACATCCCTGAAAAAATAGTATTTAAGAACATATAATCGGTACACTGATGTCCAAAAATATCAGTCAAATTCGCTATAATGAGATAGATGATTGGGGTAAATTGTCAGAAATCTAAATAATTCTGCAAATCCTCCTAAGGATATGATGAGTATATAAATGTAACCTTATGAATAAAACACAATCACCTTATTTCTTTCTAAACTATAGAACTATATGAGGCGTAGTTCATCTTCGCAATCTACTGGAAAAACGTATTATATTATCCATAAGACAAGATTCACTTCAACTATGATTATCTTGGTGGTCTAATATATGACACAGTTCTTTAATCGCGTTACCAAGTGTATGCCACATATCTGAATCTTCCGCAAGCCGGCAGCTAAAAAATGATTTTATCAGCCAAATTGAACAACCGTACCCATATGGATATTCCTCCATAAAGATATGGTCACGTTCTTCGTATAATATAACCTTGTACATTCATGGTGTTTTTCCACAACAGTATGCACCTTAAGTAAGCCCCGATTCTTCTGCGGATCATACCATAAAAAACACCGCACTATAAAATTCGCAATAATGTATTGTTAATCAATGAGATTCTTCTAATTATAAAATTATTCTTGAGACACCGGAGGATGAAGTTACATCAGAGTTTTTGATGGTGTTCGAATGGTCGTATTGATATTTTGAAAAGGCGATAGCGAAGAGGGGTTTGGTGTGCTACACCGAGTTCACAAGGAATTTGATAAAGTTTCCGATGTATTATAAATCAACATATTACTTACTCTCTCGATGCAGAAGCGGTTAATACGTTGACTTACAAAAGAATAGAAATCAAATCCGTACAAGCATCGTACATTTTCTATGTTTGTAAGTGGTTAACCTACTGCGATTTAATACATTACAAGCCGCATTTGCCAAAACGACAACAGTGACTCAATGCAAAGTTAGTCATAATCCCCCGATTATCAAAGTAATATCCAAATTTTAACATTCCAGCTGATTCCTCGCGCCGTACAAATTCAGCAAAAATCGGGTTAGATTTTGATTATAATCAGGCGTCAAAATTTGAACAGAAATATATATGTGACATTGTTTAGTGTTCAGATTTTGGCTTTTCCCCTAATTATGAAAAGTCCCTTGGAACAATTAGAATACCCCATACACTTATATGTCCTATAAAAATATTTTACAAAAATATACGGCTAATTCAAATAAATGCCGTAACTTTGTGCTATGAATAATGAATCAGCACATAAGAACGGATTTATAGTCCCTGTTAGGGGAAACCGTGCGTATAGAGATATACTCCGCGAGGCCAAGGATGGAGAAATCATCAAGGTTCGTAATGGGGTATACGCTACGTTGGAAACTCTTGCTGGAGGTATGATTGACATCGATGCAATTG
>CAMWVE010000007.1 GCA_947177685.1 uncultured Porphyromonadaceae bacterium
TTTGAGATTTGGAAATGCCCTTCTTTTTTGTTATCTTTGCAGAGCATTTGACCCAGATATCTGTCTTCATGTCACGATATAATTATGAAGATACACACGGATGGACATCGTTAGACACGTATATGGGAAGATTGCTGAAGAGAGTTCTTTGAATGTATGTAGAGACAGGTCTATCCATAAAACTGCCTGTGTATGTCCTTCCATAGAGTTCAACCTTATTTTGGATTTATGTTTGTTGGGAACTTCTTATCGAACGATGTATGCAACAGTATTTGAATTTACCTCTCTTAATATATAGCAATATAGCTTTCGATCTAATTACCTATATAGATAGGTATCTATAGCCCTATGGCCGTCAGGCTGTCGGCAACCAGTGATGCGTGAGCATCCGAAGCCCCTCCCGGCAGTGAGGGAAGCGGCACTGCGAAGTGTCGGATAAATGCTGCCATCCCCGTCGGCATACGTGCCGACGGAAGCAATTCGAGAACAATACGGATGTTGTTCTCAAATTCCAAATAGAATATGCCCAAATCATTGAGTAATTCTTATTCCAACAACACACAATCACCCCTCATGCTCCTGATACCCCAAGAAGAATGGCAATCACTGCATGAGAAACTTGACCGACTGACCGACATGGTCGAGAAAACCCAAAGAGGCAGCTCTAACTCCGACTGGCTCGAATCTGAAGAAGCGCGAAAACTCCTCGGCATCTCACCCAAAACATGGCAGAACTACCGCGACCAACGCCTCATCCCCTTCTCCCAGATTGGCCGCAAAATCTACGTCAACCAAGCCGATATTGACAATTTTCTCCACAAGCATAGAATTGGATAATAGAAGCACAATCTTATGCTCCGAATGGTTACACCTAACAGAATCAAATATTTGTATGTGTATCCTCTTGCTGTATATTAAAAGCAAAAAATCCTGACAAATGGCATCCGTAAAAGTCAAATTTCGTCAATCCACAATTGACAGGCATGAATGAAGCATCATTATCAGATTCTTCCTTACCAAATCTTAACAATATGGAGCACGTGGTCTATGACTTCTATTATTCGCTACATATAACTTGTAAATCTATTGCGGAGACATCAAAAAGATACTGTTTGACATTTCCCAATAGGATAAGCATTTCTTCAGTGATATTTTGTTTACTCATTCCGGGTTGAACGATTGCAATATGGAATCGCAATTCCCGTGAATTTAAAGCTTGTTCCCTATATCGCTCGACATCGTTAACATCTCCCTTTAAAATTGATGAAGAATATCCATTCTTAATTTTTCTTTCGTTTCTTGATAGCATTTGATCAAATATCTTCTTGCTAAGAAGATATTTCCATCGAACAGATTTAATAGCCTGACCGCAAACTTGGTACAGGTTATTAATGTCTTGGGATACTTTACCCCTGAGTGCAAACTTCAAATGGTATAGTGTTATATCAATACCATTCTCTGTTTCGTTAATACCTATCAAATCTGCCACTTCGCCTGAACCGTCATCATCAATAATAACTTTGTAATCATTCCAAATGATTTGACTAAAAACATACTGTATGGAATCCTTACGTAGTTCACGCGTTTTTTTATCCCATTGGGATTCTTTCGTTAGATCTACCTTACTCCAATCAACAGGTATTAGGTTCTCACGTACAAATTTAGGAGTGTGCATTGGCGCATCTATGAGATGATTCCCGTACAATACACTTCCATCTGCAAAATAAATTTTTGGGACAACGTCTGAAAAAAACTCGTTTATTGTTTCTTCCGATCTGCCTCTAATAAAATTTACAGCTTTATCTAATGGAGAAATGATGTCATATATAGGCCCATTTTCTCCTATATGACATTTCGCCTTAACGCAAAATGCATCATTCTCTATACTAAAATACAGATATTGGTCATTTGATTGGTCAATATCAACACTTAGTGAACAGTCTTCAAATGAAACTACATCCTTTCCATATTGCAGCTGCAATATGCTGTGTTCATATACTTCTTCCCCCCAATCAAAATTAAGGGGGGAAACCTTAGGATAATGGGTTATAGTTCGATATTTCAACATTCCCTCCAATACTTCGTCCGGATCAATAGCATCATTAAAAACCAGACTTCCCGCCTCCATACACCATTTTCTGAACTGACATAAATTAGCACGTTCTCTAGACCAGAGTTTACCTTTGAAAGATGCGCCCAAGCTTTTTTTGGCACCATCTCGGTATCCTATACCAAAAATGTTGTTTTTTGCAAGTTTATTTCTTTGCAGCGAATCGATACCATCTTGAACACTGCTTCCAAAGAAAGATTGGAACGATATGTCCTTCCCTTCCGGCCTCCTAGTTCCCACATTAGTAAGCATAAGTCTTTTAATATCGGCAAAGACTCTAAACACATTATTCCCTGATAAATGAGTAACAGGACCAAATATTGGCTCCAAAAAATTCTCGCCTTTTAATTTAATGGTAGAGTTAAGATATATCCTTTTATGTAGCGCGTCGAAGTAGACCACAATCAAGTCCCATGTTAGATTTTCAATACTGCTCACATCTCCCCAATCAACTGAGGAAAATTTTCCTAAAACCACGACAAGCATATCATTGGTATGTGCGGAACGTTGATATTTATATTGTTTTACCAATGATGATTTTTCTTTCCAAGCCTCCCAGTTTGTAGTAGCAGAGCGACAAGTGAATATTTCTGCGCTCATTGCAGGCCGAATATCGTTAATCGATATTTCATCTAAGAGCGACCCTTTAAAATTCCGCATAAAATCATTTACAGTATGCTCTTCCTTCGTCCGACCATCGCTAATTCGAGGCAGAAGAATATTCCAATCAGCGTCTTGCTGGTATAACTGTACTAACTCATCTTTGATGGGGCTATAAGCTATGTTGGTCACAAAACTCGCATTCCCCAGATTTTTGGAAGTTCTGGTAAATCTTCCAATGAACTGAAGAGTTATAGGCAAACTTTGACGTTCATCATGCACTGCGGCGATCTTTAGTTCGGGAAGGTCGTATCCTTCACCAAGCATATTCACACAAATAATTATCCGATGTTTGAAATCCTTAATAGCTGAAAGAATATCCTTTTTCCCAGCAGACTGGCTATGTATAAGTACGGGGTTAAACTCGTCATACTTCTGGTAAATTGCATAGATTTGCTCAGCTCTCTTCTTATCTTTACAGCGAGCCATAAGAATATGGTTATATCCATTTTTCAAGTCCTCACGCAGTATTCTTACAGCTTCCTCAGCTATGGCAATATCACCATCCTCTCGGTTATACTTCATTACTGGACGGAATTTTATTGGTTTATAATATCCGTCTTCCTGTGCCATTTTCAAGGAATAATTAAATAGAATTTTTCCATCCAGACGTTTGCCATCATTTCTGAAAGGTGTTGCGGTAAAGAGTAAAACTTTATCTTTTCTGAAATTTGATATGAAGGTTGCCCATGTGTTGGCTTTGCTATGATGAGCCTCGTCAACAATGAGAAAATCTACATTGCTTGCGATATATCTCACAAGAGAATGCTCAAGTCCAGTAACGGATGCCATTGTCGTCACGATGACATTTGAATTGGCAATGAGTTTTGTCCATTCATCTTTAGTTTTTCCACCTATTACAATATTGACATTTGGCAGGAGAGCATCCTCTTCAACAATACCAAAGTCTTTTAGAACACCAAGAGTTTTATACTTATTGGCTATCTGAGTACGGAGGCTGTCAGAGGGCACAATAACCAAAGTCCGAACACACTGATTGGCAACCAAAAAGGATAGCATCGTCTCTGTTTTGCCTGTTCCTGTAGGCATCACAATAATTCCATTTTCATTTTGTCCACATTCAAGATGCGCTAGAATAGAATGCAAGGCTCCAATCTGAGGTGGGCGGAGTCCAAACTGTCCTTTGTTGGTTTTTGAAGGTTTTACTTCTTTTTTGAAGTGAAACTTTTCAGTCCAAGATGTAGCAATATCTTCAGGTGTAAAAAAAGTCTTGTTGGATGTCATCATTCATTTATAATCCAGGTTTGCTCTGGCATCCACTTGGAGTCGGAGGGAGGATTCAACTGCAAAGTTAATAAAATTTCTCTAATATATTATGATAATTCGGAATAATTCAGTAAATTTGCGTTTGATTCAATTTTAAAATAATGGAAAGAGACTTTAATAGAATAAAAGTAGTTTTAGCAGAAAAGAAACGGACCAATAAATGGTTAGCTGAGAAATTAGGTAAGGATCCAGCGACGGTTTCTAAGTGGTGTACTAATTCCGCCCAACCCGGTGTTGAGACCTTATTTTCTATTGCTGAATGCCTAGAAGTCAAGGTTAAGGATTTACTTAACGACACTATTAAGGTCTCCGACTAACGATAATATTTGTTTTGGCTACTAATAAAAACGCTCGCCTCCGTTACGAAGCTCTTGACAAGTGTTTGTGTAACTTTTCTCGCAAGTACTACATAGAGGACTTGCAGAAAGCATGCTGTGACTATTTAACAAAAGAACTCAGTACCGATACAACGGTAAGTAAGCGTCAGATTTATGCCGATTTGAAGGAAATGGAGTTATCTCCGTCAATGCAAGCACCAATAGTCGCTTATCAAGATGGACAGCGCAAGTATTACCGCTATTCGCATGAAGGTTTCTCTATCGTAGATCTGACTGATGAAGAGTTGCTGGGGCTTGAAACTACAGTCAATATGCTTGCTTCATTTCGTGGAATGCCGCAATTTGACTGGATGGCCGATATTATTCGAAAACTTAAAAAGAAATACAAGGTTTCTGAAAACCAGCGAAATATTCTATCCTTTGATTCAAATGTCGATTTACGAGGGATTGACAGATTCAAAGAACTGTTCAATTTCATCATCAACGAACAACCAATAAAAATCACATACGAGCCATTCAGTAAACCGGCTTTTGATGCAGAAATCCATCCATATTATCTAAAACAATACAATAATCGGTGGTTTATACTCGGTTACAACCCCGAGTACAAAGACATTTCGGTTTTTGCACTCGATAGAATCAAAAAGGTGGAATCTCTGAACGTTGATTTTATACAAGATACACTTATTGAAGACCCATTTGATTACTTCTTCGATGTGATTGGTACAACAATCCCCAATCATGGCGAGATTGAAAAGGTAGTCTTGAAATTTTCGCCAAAGCGTTATCAATACGTTTCGGCAAAACCTATCCATCATACACAAAAATCTAATGATATTAACTGTACTATCACCATTGAAGTAATACCCAATAAAGAACTTGAAGCCATAATTCTAGGCTTTGGTAAAGACGTGGAAGTACTCGAACCCGAGCATCTGCGAAATGAGATTATTGAGATCATGAAAGAGAGTTGTAAAAAATATGGACTTTTGAAGAATGACAGCAAAAGTCCTCTGTAACTTTGCAGCATCAAAACGAAACATAAAATTTTAAGCTTATGCTCAACACAACTTCTACCTCCGCTGCCCAGTTTGTAAAGTTCAACGAGATCTTCACTGATTCCGCTAAAACAGTAACCGATACCACTCTCGGCCAAATCTTTAGCGAGGATAATTTTGCAAAGGGATGGAACGATATATATGTGAGGCCTTCATCCCTTCCCAATGGAACGGTTGAAAAAGGGATGCGTTGTATCACTTCCCCCACTATTCTTATCACCACCAAGAATGCGAGGATGGCATTCGTTTTGGCATCTAAAGAAGAACCGGTATATTTTACTGCCGAAGATGTGCAACTTGCGGATGGATCGTTCATGCTATCGTATAGCTTTCTTCCTGTTATAACTCCGGAATACATATACTATATGTGTAAATACGGAATATGGGAGAAGATAATCAACCATTTCAAGAATGGTCTCCCTTATAAGGATGAACAATTTGAATTATATGTTGACGATGACCGACTGTCATGGGAAAGGGTTGGCAAAGATACGCTTGTAAGAGGATGGAGTAAAGATTCATCCAAATGCACAAGTGTTGAAACATTAGCAACCATCACTGTTCCGATGCTTAAGAATGGTATTGCCGATTTTTCCTTGCCTTCTTTGTCAGAACAACAAGAACTCGTTGAAGGTGCTATCTCCCACGAGAACAAAATTTCGGAAGCAAGTAAACCCAAGTACGAAGTCTCTGATCTCGTAAATAAATACATGGCTTTTACTAAAAGTCATGTATTATTCCGATCCTCCTGTATAGGTCTCCTAGGAGAGGCTTATCGAATAGCAGCCGGTAATCATGCAAAGATCGAGGTGTTGGATATACTCAATGAATACGAGTTCAAGAAAGATGTCCTCACTGTAGAGGAACTGTCCTTTCTCTCAAAGCATCTTAATGAGGTTTTTGCTTTAGTCGTAGCTTCGAATGGGATTACACACCATCCAACTTATGGATTTGTTCAGCCGCAGGAAGTTACTGACTTTATGTGCAAAATTGCTTCATTCCCGGAAAACGTGACCGTTTATAATCCTTTCGCAGGTTCAAACTCATATGCGATTGCACTTCCGAACCATGTAGTTGGAGAAGAATTGAATAGCACTACATGGGCACTCGGTCAGATTCATTTATTCGCAAATCACGCCGAACAACGAACTGATATTACTTTGGGAGATTCCTTTACCTCAATGAGATCTCCCGAAAAATTCTCGGCTATTGTCACGTCCCCGGTATTTCTCATAGAAGAAGGACATGAAATCTCCGATATTGTCAATATGCTCTATGACAAATTAGAGGATGGAGGTAAATTGGTTTGTATCGTATCGGCCGGATTCCTTTTCCGTAAAGATCGGAAAGTGCGTACTGTTCGAGATAGACTCATCAAAGACAGAGCAATCTCGTCGGTTATCATGTTACCCTCAAATATCTTCACGGGAACCGGAGTGTCGCAAGCCGCTCTTGTAATTACCAAAGGTGTTCCCAATGAGGAAATAATGTTTGCCGATGCTACCGGATATACTCGCTTCGCAAAAAGCGTATATCGTGCAACGACTTTTGATTCAGATCAATTCCTTAAAGATCTTGAAGATGAGGTGGTGGATTACTTTGAAAGAGGTCGTACAATTGATGACACAACCATAGGGGCTTCAATTGACTATTCCGAACTTGTCGATTCAGATTTGACTCCGGCACGATATTTGACACCTAAACCTTCCGATGGGATTGCTCTATCTGAAATAGCTACTGAGGTGGAAGAACTTCGTGGCAAAGATATTTCAGCAGAGTACTTCCTTACCGGTTCGTCAATTCCATCGGCAATGCACCGTAAGCCATTTGTTCCGGTTAAAGTCGAAGATGGGAAGGTATCAACCGTAAAAAAGCATGTACTGATTCCTGAAAATGCAGTGATTCTCGCTATCGTTAGCGGCAACATACGCACTGTATATACAGAAGGTTTCACTGGGAAGATAGCTTTTCCATCTGGCTTTATTAAGATTCTAAAGCCCACCAATGGTATTAGCGCAAAATATCTTGCTGCTCTCTTATCAACTAAGATAGTGGCAGACCAAATCAAAGCTCAGACTGTTGGGTCAATAATTCCACGCTTGAACAAACTGGATCTGAGCCAGATTATTATACCTCATCACTGTACGGTTGAGGAAAGAGAACAGCTTATTGCCGAGGTTTTATCCTCGGAAATGAGCGACTTGGAAAGTGAACTGCAAGTAACACTGGATAATCAAAAACGTGAGGTGCGAAGCACCCGCCACGCCATGATCCAGACTCTTTCCGCACTATCTTCAAACTGGGAACAGTTGAAGATGTTTGCTGAACTTCATGACGAGGGCATTAAGTTGTCTGATACTATTGGCCGTATCAATCCGATTTCTGTCAAGGATTTGATGGGAAGTATCGGATATGCCATGTCCACTCTTCAAAGACAGGTTGAATCTCTGCGCTTTGAGAAACCGGATTGGGGCAAGGATACAGAAATCAATCCTTATAAGTTCATCAACGACTATATTGCCACCCATTCTTCTCCTTCTGTTAGAATGGTGAACATCGGCAATGACAATGTTGTGGACTTCCCTTACTTCGACGAGGAGACAGGCGAAGCAAAATATGAGCATTCTGATGCAGCCGAAATCTTCTATGCTCCTGTAAGATTGCTTGAGCGAATCTTTAACAATATCGTAGCTAATGCAAAAGCTCATGGCTTTACTGCTGATTCTACGAATAATGAGATTCGGTTCGACTGGAAGTCGGAAGATTCGGGTATCGTGATCACGATTGCCAATAACGGACTTCCTCTAAAAGAAGGTGTATCTGGAGACGATGTCTTAATGAGTGGCTTTACCACTGCACTCAATGAGGATGCGTCTGACGGCACACTCCATTCCGGTCAAGGAGGATTTGAGATCAAGTCACTTATGGAGGGACTCGGAACGGTAGAGGTCATATCTCAACCTGATGCAGAGTTCCCTGTGATATACAAGCTCACATTTGAGAAGACCAATTTTGAAACTATTGATCTTTTTGAAGACTAAAAATATTTACGACTATGCGCGAAAACAAATACATTCAGGTTCTCTGGGTTGAGGATGATCCTCTGATTACTTCTGCCTATCCTAATGAGGCAGATATGGTAGCGGGTATTGAACTTCATGCTTTTCCATGCTGGGAAGATGCAGAGACGGAACTTGAAAATAATTATGGCCGATGGGATGCCATCATCTTGGATGCCAAATGTAGGTATCGAAAAGATGATGCAGACAAGGCTGAAAAATTCCTAAGTCACGTCTTTCCGAAGATTATGACTCTTGCAGCCCGCAAAAACCGAACAATACCTTGGTATGTTCTCTCCGGTCAAGGGGAGGATGATATTCGTGACCTCATTCCGGATACCAATGACTGGGATGCTGATTGGCTGAGGATTGCCAACCGCCGATTCTATTCCAAGAATGGTAAAGTAACTCTTGGTGGCGTTGAAAAACACGAACGTCATGCTCTCTTCAACAGAATCAAGACCCAAGTGATCCACTATCGCCATGAGATGCAGATTGAACACAATCTATACCCGGATGTCTTCTCTGCTATTGACCGACTTGATTTAGCCGGAGAGGTTGGATATTATCTTATGCCTCTGCTTGAACCTATCCATTTCGAGGGCACGTCGAATGCAGACTACAATCGAAGATATGTTGACCTACGCAAGTCTCTGGAACACATCTTCCGTCATATGATTAAGATGGGACTTCTCCCACCGATTATTGTCGGAAAGAATAAAAAGGAGAATGTCAATCTGTCATGGAGCAGTTTATTCCTTGGTGGTTCGCAACCCGAAAATCTCTCAGTTTTACCGGACAGCGAAAAGAAATTTTGGGAGAAAGTTACTCGAAACACTGAAAAACCGATATTGCCTAAGCAATTAGCAAATTGGCTCAAAGATGCTGTATTCCAAGCTGGAGGTGCCGTTCACACTTCTACAGGAGAAGAAGAAATTGCTATGAACCTTGACAACTATCTTCCGAATGTAGGTGAATCCCCTTATATGCTTCGTTCCCTTGCAATGGGGCTATGCGATTTCATACTTTGGTATGACAACTTTGTTAAGGAGAATCCTGACGAAGAAATAAATGCCGTTAAATTCTGGACTTTAACTGAATCAAAGTTTTGAACCATGATTACAGGACAGATTAAATCGCAGATTGACCAGATATGGGAAGCCTTCTGGACGGGAGGTATTACCAATTCTATAACTCTTCTTGAACAGATGACATATCTTCTGTTTATGAAGATGCTCGATGATGCCCAGATACGTCAGGAAAGCAAGGCCTCGGCATTGGGGACACAAGTAAGTGAGCCTATGTTTGATTACGGCACTTGGCACAATCCCGACACAGACCAGGATGTGCCGATGGCTGATTTGCGCTGGAGCAATTTCAGGCATTTCGAGCCGGAAAAGATGTATTGCGTTGTAAGCCGAGATGTGTTTTCCTACATAAAGCACCTTAATCGGGGCAAGCAGTCGGCATATTCCCGGTTTATGAAGGATGCGGTCTTTATGATTCAGAATCCTCGTACACTTGTCAAAGTTGTCGATGGTATCAGCGCACTTGATATGAACAACCGCGATGCTATGGGCGATGTCTATGAATATGTGCTTAGCAAGATGGCCGCAAGCGGCACCAACGGACAGTTCCGCACTCCACGCCACATCATCCGTATGATGGTGGAAATGATGCAGCCCACTCTTGACGATACTATCTGTGACCCGGCAATGGGCAGCGCCGGCTTCATCGTGGAGAGTGCCAAGTATGTGCAGGAACACTATAAGAAAGAACTCGCCAAGAAGTCGGTCAAAGAGCATTTCCGCAACTCGATGTTGCACGGTTTTGATACTGATGCCACTATGCTTCGCATCGGTGCAATGAACCTGATGCTTCACGATGTTGACAACCCACAAGTAGCATGGCAGGATTCCCTCTCGGCCGACAATGCAGATACTGAGCGTTACTCGCTTATTCTTGCAAACCCGCCGTTTGCAGGAAGTCTTGATAACGATGCGGTGTCAAAGAGTTTGTTGGCTATAGCAAAGACCAAAAAAACTGAATTGCTGTTTCTTGCACTCTTTATCCGCTCGTTGCGTGTAGGAGGACGCTGTGCATCGATTGTTCCAGACGGTGTGCTGACCGGTTCATCAAAAGCCCATAAAGACCTGCGCAAAGAGCTGGTGGAGAATCAATGTCTTGAAGCCGTTATTTCAATGCCCGCAGGCGTTTTCCAGCCCTATTCGGGAGTTTCCACCGCAATCCTCATTTTCACCAAAACCAATGCAGGCGGTACTGATAAGGTGTGGTTTTACGACATGAAGGCTGACGGCTATTCGCTCGACCAAAAGCGCAATGAGGTTTCGGAAAACGATATTCCTGATATAATTACCCGCTTCCATGACCGAAAAGCAGGAGAAATAGACCGCAAGCGCACCGATAAGTCTTTCCTTGTGCCACAAAGTGATATAATTGAAAATGGTTATGATCTCGCCTTCAATACATACAAAGAGACAATCCGTGAAAAGGTAAAGTTTGAGGCTACTGAATCAATCATGAACCGCCTTCACACCTCTGAGGAGGCTTTCCTCCGTGGTATGGTCGAACTCCAAAAGATGCTTGCACAATGAATCACGGCTGGGAAAAGAAACGACTCGGAGAGATTTGCAAAATTAAGACAGGTAAACTGGATGCCAATGCAAAAGTAGAGAACGGGCTATATCCTTTCTTTACATGCGATGCAAGTCCATATAGAATAGATGAATACGCTTTTGATGATGAAGCGATTTTGATATCTGGCAATGGCTCTAACGTTGGTCATGTTCATTATTATAATGGCAAATTTAATGCTTATCAGCGCACCTATGTCCTAACTGATTTTTCTTTATTCGTTACGTCATACCTTGTGGCATACATGAAGGGATTTCTGAGACCATATATATTTGGATGTAAAAAAGGAGGGTGCATACCGTTTATAACTTTACCAATATTATCAAATTTCCTTATTCCTTGTCCTTCAGTAGAGAAGCAGAACCAAATTGTTGGTGAACTTGACAAGTTGAATGAGTTGATTGAGATAAAGCGCAATCAGCTTAAAGATTTTGACACCCTCGCCCAATCCCTCTTCTACGAAACTTTCGGCGACCCATTGGAAAATTCTAAAAAATGGAATGTCGGAACGCTGAGTGAGTATGCAAACTTTAAGAATGGTCTTAATTTCACTCCTGCTGATGATGGCCATAAGATTAAGTGTTTAGGAGTAGGTGATTTCAAATCCAACAGATATATAAAAGCTAAGAATCTACCGGAAATAAATATCGTTGAAACTATCTCTGAAGAATACCTACTCAAAGATGGAGACATAATACTTGTTCGATCTAATGGCAATAAGGCATTGATAGGCAGGAGTATTATGTACGTATCAGATGATTCTTTGGCAACATTCAGCGGCTTTTGTATAAGATGCAGATACAATCGTGAGACACTTGCTCCGTTATTCCTTTCCTACTATCTGTCATGTAGTGCTATTCGTGAATATATAACTTCACAAGGGCGAGGATGTAATATCAGCAACCTGAATCAGAAAATACTATCAGGCATACCACTAATACTACCTCCACTCGCTCTACAAAACGAGTTTGTGGAAAGGATTGACGCGATTGAGGAACAAAAGAGACTGATTGAATCATCAATTGCAGACTTGGAGACTTTACTCGCAAGCCGAATGGATTACTGGTTTAATGACTTATGATAACTGAAGAATTAAAAAATCAAATATCGGAGGCGATTAACCATACTGGGTTCCCTTTAGAACATTACATTTGTAATGTTCTAAAGGGCCATCATTGGAATATTATATCCAACCGATACTATATCGATGATGTAAAAGGTACTGAGCGGGAAATAGATATAATCGCGTACAAAGTGTCAAATATTGAGGATGTTGAATACATAACAACATTGGTAATTAGCTGTAAAAAGAGTGAGGAGAACAGATGGTGCTTTCTTACACGTGATATTGATGCTACAGACGGAAATATCAATTGGTCGCCACTCCATTTTTGCTCTACCGACAAAAGATTAAAATTCATTCTTGAGAGGCAAAATGATCAGCTTATTGAAAAGTATCTCAACAATAAAGCTCTTGCTCATCTATATACTTTCCAAAATCAGGTTTTTGCGTTTCAGATCCTTCAAAAATCGAAGAAAGAAAACGACAAAAAAAGAGGAGCTTTATGCGTAAAGGAGAATACAGACATGTATAATTCCATCATAACTACAATCAAAGCAATATCCTCTGAAAAAAAATCAAGATTTGAGCGATACAATAATCAGTCAAAGAGATGCTACTTATTTTATGCACTATCCATTTTTGATGGAGAAATAATCGAATCGAAATTTGAGAATGACGGTTCTCAAACTATTGATTTTGTATCTAATATAAAATATCTTAACCGACATATTGTTAATAATATCGATGATTTTTATATTGTCGACTTTACAACAAAAGAAAATTTTAATTATCGTTTAAATCTATACGATATTCTTCATTCTGCAAATACTAAATATCTTTCTAAATTACTTAATGGGTTTTACGAAAATATATTTCAATTTCCGGATCGTATCAATATCCTTTGGAAAGATTTTGAAGATTCGGTACGTTTTTGGGTAAGATACCATGTGGAGAAATTATTAAATGTAGATTTAGACGCTCATAATTATAGAATATGGCATTCATATTATAATGATATTCAAACATTAACCCTTGATATTGGAGGCAATGACTCTCTATCAAAAGAACAATGGGAGATATTAAATAACAACGAGGAATTAAAGCGGACTATAAGGACTGGTCTATTAAAATTCTTTAGATTTAGTGGTAACTTTATATTTGGTGAAACCTTACCATTTTAATTATGATGAATTTTGATTATCTAAAAGATATATCGGAGCTGTCGACACTCTATCGCTATTGTGATGCTGCCGAAAGGAATCAGTATGCCGATCCAGACGTGTCGGCGTTGAATGCCCGAAGAGCCCTCGAATGGATGACCCGCGCTATCTTCACAATGAAAGACGAGGAGATTCCGGAACGATTCTCACTCTTCGACATGGTGACGTCGCCAGTATTTACTGAATTTGTAAATGACAACCGCCTGATGATGGCTGTGCATTATATCCGTAAGATAGGAAATGCCGGAGCACATATTGGCGATGTGAAGCGGAAGGAATCGTTTTTTGCAGTCCTTAATCTCTATAACTTTATAGGTGGGGTATTGCTGAAACTCAGAGTACTGAATAATCTTGCGCCATTTAACAAGGAGTTGCTCCCTAAGGCTCCGACATTGTCTGTTCCCACAAAAGATATCGACCCTGAAAAGCCAAAGGATTTTGCTGCACACGTAGAGCCGGAAGCAGTAAGTGAAGCTCCTACTATTACGCCTGCGGTATCATGGGCTAATATTTCCGAAGCTGAGACCCGCCGAAGGTTTATTGACCTGATGTTGAGGGAAGCCGGATGGGATGTGCTTGATACCGATGGAGATGTTCAACCCGGCAAAGCCTGTATCGAAGTAGAGGTTCAGGGTATGCCCAACAACGAGGGCGTTGGCTATGCCGATTATGTGTTGTTCGGACCCGATAGGAAACCGTTGGCCGTTATCGAAGCAAAACGTACAAGTGTAAATCCTACCGCCGGAGAGCATCAGGCGGAACTTTATGCTGATTGCCTTGAAAAGAAATATGGTATACACCCGGTGATATACTTCACGAACGGATTCAAACACTATGTGATTGACCGCCTCGGATTCCCCAAACGTGAAATTTCGGCATTCCATAGTCTTGAGGACCTGCAGGTACTTCATCACCGTCAGGGACGTGCCGACATCACCGATATGTCGGTCAAGCAAGAAATATCGGGACGCTATTATCAGATAGCCGGCATTCATGCTCTTTGCGCCCATTTCAACAAGAAACATCGTAAGGGTCTTTTGGTAATGGCCACCGGAACAGGCAAGACTCGCACAGCAATATCACTTGTCGAGTTGCTGATGCGTGCTGGATGGGTGAAGAATACACTGTTTCTCGCTGACCGCACTTCGCTCGTGAAGCAAGCCCGCAGGGAATTTGCCAAGCATCTGCCCAATGTGGAGTGCAGCGACCTCACAGCCACGGAACACAATAAGAACGCCCGCATCCTTTTCTCCACATATCAGACAATGATAAACTATGTGGATGCCGACGTAAAGCCGTTCTCCGTCGGGCGTTTTGACCTGATTATTGTTGATGAGGCACACCGTTCCATTTTCGACAAGTTCAAAGCCATTTTCCGCTACTTCGATGCCATGCTCGTGGGACTTACAGCTACGCCACGCGATCAGGTAAACCGTTCCACTTACGACATCTTTGAACTGGAGCAAGGAGAACCAAACTATGCCTACGAATATCAAACAGCTGTAGATGATGGCTTCCTCACGCCTTATCGCGGTCTCAGATATGAATCAGAGATATTGAACAACGGCATCAGATATGATGAACTTTCGTCAGAAGAGCGTGAGCAGATGGAACAAATCTGGGAATGGGAAGCGTTGCAGGATGCGATAGACCCCGAGCGCGGCCCGGAACCACGAGACATCGGAAACTCCGAGATATTCACATACGTTTACAACACCGCCACAATAGACAACATGCTCAATGAGCTTATGTCAAAAGGGTTACGAGTAGAGAGCGGTGAGAAAATTGGGAAGACCATTATTTTCGCCATGAACCGCGAGCACGCCGAGAAGATTGTGACGCGCTTCAATATACTTTTTCCTCATCTTGGTCCTGACTTCTGCAAGCAGATTGACTACTCCATCAAGTACGCGCAAAATCTGATTGAGAAATTTGAGGTTCGTGGCGGTATGCCGCAGGTGGTCGTTTCGGTCGATATGCTCGACACTGGTATTGATGTGCCCGATGTGCTGAACCTTGTATTCTTCAAACGTGTACGTTCACGTATAAAGTTCTGGCAGATGATAGGGCGAGGCACACGACTTTCGGAAGACATATTTGGTCCGGGGAAGCATAAGGAGGAATTCTACATTTTTGACTGGTGCGGAAACTTTGATTTCTTCGGTCAAAATCCTATGGGGATTGAACCGGTGCGCACTCAGTCGCTTACCGAACGGCTTTTTGGGCTACGCGCCGACATAGCGCTGCTGCTTCAGGCCGCGCAATATCAGCAAGACGGTAGTTGGGAAAAGAAATGGCACGATGAGCTGAAAGAGTTACTGCATGGTCAGCTTATGCTGCTCAACGATAATCATATATCCGTGAGAGAGCATTGGGAAACCGTGGCATACTATCGGAACAAAGCCAACTGGCAGGTACTTTCAGCTGTCGGCGTTGATGATATGAAGCGTGAAATTGCCCCTCTGTTGCCGACGATGGGAGGCAATGAACCTGCATTGAAGTTTGATTTGCTGTCGCTATATGTGCAACTCTCTCTGCTTGATGACTCTTTCGACGCCGATCGATATGAAGGTAAAATCACCCTTATCGCACAGGCATTAAAGAAGCTTGGCACAGTGCCACAAGTCATGGCAAAGATAAACGTAATCAATGAGGTATTGACTCCGAACTTTTGGGAAAATAAGTCATTATCGTCTATCGAGAAAATGCGTATTGAATTGCGCGACCTGCTTCAGTTCCTTACCGGCAACTCGGGCAGAACGTTTGATGTGAATATCGACGACGAATCATCATTCAAGGGTGAGGCAGGTGCAATTCACTCCACTATGACCTATAGGCAAAAAGTGCTCGATTTCCTTGCAGAACACCGCGATATGCCTGTACTTCAGAAGATTCAGAACATAGAGCAGCTTACATCGCAGGATGTGGATGATCTTGAACGTATTTTCTGGGAGGAATTAGGCACTAAGGATGACTACGAACGATTTGTAAAACGGGAGCAACTCGATGAAAATATACCTATCGGTGGCTTTATACGCAAACTGCAAGGAGTGGACCGAAAGAAAGCCGTGGGAATCTTTACCGAGTTTATTTCTACCAATCAGCTCACTGCAGAGCAAGAAGAATACCTTGAAGGGATACTGAACTATGTATGTCAGAATGGAGACATACAGGTCGATGTATTACTTAACGAGTCACCCTTTGATGATGCCGATGAAGACAGTATTTTCCCCGGTAAATTCCACAAAGTCGGTGAATTCGTTTCTCTTCTGCACAATGCAATAACCGCTGCATGATAAAATAGATATGGCTGCAATTGACATCCTGAAAAAATCGTATGAGCAGATTAAACTCTATCCGCTATTCTTCTTCAATGCTGTTGAAGAATGGGACTATGGTACTCGTCAAACAGTATATTACTGGGCTCCGGAAGCCGTGTATGTATCAGAAGACAGAAGTAATCGAATTTCCAAGGAGAGTATTGAGTCTAAAACCAAAGATATACTGTTTGCTTTTGGCAAGCCAAGTCCAGAACAAGTCGTCGGAAACACTGATTATATACGACTCGATCTTGAATCGTTTGACGCAAAGAATATTGAACATGTAAAAGCCGTCTTGACAATATTCCTAACCAAAGCATACAATACCTCCGATAGGTTTTCTGCAAGAGAGTTTCTCTGGATGCTTAATTCATATTGTATAGAAATACCGATATTATCAGCAGCACTTGAAAGTTTTGACAAGCAGACGATACAGCCATTCTTCTGGAATGCACTGAAACATTACTCAATGTGTTTGTCTGTACCAAAACAAAGACTAATACAGCAATTCCTTTCGTCTAAAGGCGTCTCATCTAATATCTATCTCCCGCAATCACTGAATGAAGCGCTGAAAAAATGTTATCCTACTATTGACTTTTCGAATGAGAATCGAAGTATTTTCCAATTGATATATATTGCTGTCCAGAGTGAGAAGTACAAGGATATTGAGTGTGATCAAATTTCTGAAGCCATAAAAAATCCGACCAACTTTTTTCTACAAATCCGAAAATGGTTAACTGATTCAGAGTATCAATTCTCAGATTTTGATACATTATCAAACCTTTTTAGACTGTTTTCTCCAGACGTTCAAGTTTTGCTTGTAAAACGGTACTTCCACGCTGTAAGAACAGGGTATATTCAGTTTAACCAAGAACTGCTAAAAAGTTTTCAGGAAAATAAATTTGAGAACTGGGGTACATATTATCATTGTGCTCATGAAGCAAGCAAGCCTATACGTTTGGCCGTTCAGTTATTGTGTGATAACATCTTGACATTCTTGAATAGTGGAAATACGACACTCCAGACTATTAACGGCACTTTGGATATGGCTTATGCGCAATGTGATACGAACTCTCCGGAGGTGGACTTCGGACTGAAACATATTGTCCCAGTATGTAATGGTGGGGCCGTCCCAAATACCGCTCAGTTTGCCGGATTTATTTGCTATAAGATAGTGCTATCTCTCAATGAAAAGGCATTTAATTCAGAAGCAATTATAAAGAATTTCAGGAAATATCTTAATCTTTATGGTCAGCAACAGATCGAGCCGGTCTGCCATAATGAGGAAACTACATTACAGCAATGTCAGGCTCGTCTTGGAAACGTCCATGCTTGTGATGCTTGTGTATCAAAAGGGATTAACGGTCTTGACCAGTATGAAGTAAAATTAGGTAATAAAGACGATTACATAAGAACTATTTTAGGGTTCTTTACAAATGTCAGTTTCACATCTAGTTTAAGCGTTACGTTGAATCCAACGCAGTCTGTTATCGCCCCCGATGAAGTTAGACAACGTATAGTTTCATGGCTAAATGAAAATTTGGAATCGGTATCAGGAATAACTATAAGATTAAAATCCGGGACTGAAAGGAAATTAAAAGCCGGATGGAGACCTAAAAATGACCTCGACAATTGCTACAATTCAATAGTTCGAGATTACTTACTCCCGTCATGGTGTACCGTAGAGCCAAGAAGGAATATCTATATAGGAAGAGGTGTACTTAACAAGGAAACAGGCATTGATGAAGAGTTTATACGCAGAAATGGGATTCGATCTTCAAATGATGTAAGAATCCAAGAGAAAGAAAACGCAATAATTCTTCCACGTATTGTTGCTGCCTTAAATGAACGTCTGGACGTCCAACCGGATAACAACGGGGTTTATAGTATTCCTTATGATGTGGAGTTGCTTCGTAAGTTGAAGACTGATTTCTACACTTTCAAAGAAGAGGAAAACTCCACTACATTTAATGAAAGGAACGCAGTATTTATGACAACGGCGAGGTCTAAATATGACAGATATTGTGCACCTAAATATGATAATGACATAAATTATGTAACTCAGCTCCCATTTATGTGGTGCAGAGGCAAAGAGTGTTTCAAGACCTCATTAGGAGATCAGACTTTAGCATCATGTAAAACTTGGAGCCAATACACCATTTTACACCTTTTGGAAATTTTGGGATTTCCACAGATAACCGAGACATCAGGAGGGAATGAGGCATCAGAATTGATCCGTAGTTTTATAGGTATGGTTAACAAGGCTTCCTCTCTCTTCAAACGTGTAAGGTGTCGAGAGTGTAATCATATCTTATTCCCCATAAGTGGCTCAAACTTTAACCGTTATAATAACTTTGAATGTCGGGTACCGACCTGTGGCGAAAGAGGTAACCGAGTCTATCTTAGTCAATGCCATCATTGTAAAACCGGTTTAATTGACTCTCGCGATTCCGCTCAATGTCCCAACGGTTGGCATATATGTCCCAAATGCCTTAGTTGTTGTGATGATGTGGTGTATGAAAGGATGGCGAGTAAATATGTACTTCGTAGATTGCCTATTCCGCCACGAATATCAGAGAAATTGGGCCACGGTCACAATGACAAGGGAGAATATTTCTGCCCTAAATGTGGTGTAGAAATAGCAACGGTCCGTGATGAACACACTGACAGAATTGCGAAAGTATGTCAAGTGTGCAAAGCTGTTTACGAGGAAATATGACACGACCTATCTGCCAATGGTAGTCATAGCGATAAAGACTACTCTCTAATACCGTCAATGCGCATTACTGGTAAAAAGGTATAGTTGAAAATCGAGCATTTGCCAGTAATTTGCCAGTTGAATAAAAGATCAGCGAGATAACTATTGAATTTTCAATGAGTTATCTCGCTTTATCTGTGCCCAGAACAGGACTCGAACCTGCACGCCTCGCAGCACTCGCACCTGAAACGAGCGCGTCTACCATTCCGCCACCTGGGCTTTTGCGATGCAAAGGTAGGGATTTTTTTTGGTGTGTGCAATATTTTTTTGATTTTTTTGATGTGAAGATGTGTTTTTTTCGAAGATTTACCTGATTTTCCTATACGGCGATGGTTGGAAATGGGCTGAACACTGCGTGGCAGTAAGTTTGCAGGCTGGGAGTTTGAGGTGACCCCATAAAGTTATTTGTCTAACTTTTAGGGTCGGTTCAGTTTGGGGTTCGAAGTAAACAAAAAAAGAGGTTATGTCTGTTATGACATAACCTCTTTCAAGTGTCCGAAATGAGACTCGAACTCACACGACCTAATGGTCACTACCCCCTCAAAGTAGCGCGTCTACCAATTCCGCCATCCGGACAAATGTCATAGTAGTGAATGTGAAACGACTGGTAATTAGAGCGAAAAACGGGACTCGAACCCGCGACCCCAACCTTGGCAAGGTTGTGCTCTACCAACTGAGCTATTTTCGCATTGCAACACTGCTATGACTAAAAAGTTAATGTTCTCTTTTCTGGAGCGAAAAACGGGACTCGAACCCGCGACCCCAACCTTGGCAAGGTTGTGCTCTACCAACTGAGCTATTTTCGCATTGCAACACTGCTATGACTAAAAAGTTAATGTTCTCTTTTCTGGAGCGAAAAACGGGACTCGAACCCGCGACCCCAACCTTGGCAAGGTTGTGCTCTACCAACTGAGCTATTTTCGCATACTCTGCCTTGGTTTTGCGATGCAAAGTTACACCATTTTTTTGGATTGACCAAATTTTGGAGCATTTTTTTTCAAACTTTTTCTTTTACATGGGTCTTGATGGATGGGATTGACATCACGGAATATGCCATGGAATGACGTCTTGTTCACTTTTTGGTAAGAATGACAATATACTCATTTGTCATTGTCACAGCGGTTTCGCCGGTTTTGTTGGTGGGGCTATTCTTTGATGGCATGCGTTTATTTGGGATTTCCCTTACTATAGTAATTTCGTGCACGAATCCACATTTTTCAAACATTTCAGCAGTAAAGTAATCTAAATTTATCTGAATATTTTTTACTCTTCTGTTGCCAACAACATAGCAAACTCTTCCTCCTTTACGGATTAATTTCGCTACATTCTGAATTGAATCCCAATAATCATTTAAAAATGATATAACTTCGTAATATCGCTTTTCGTCCTGTTCTTTGATGGATTCAAGTTCGGAATGGATACTTTCAGTCCGAAATCTGACTTCTTTTGATATAACTCCACCCATTAGAAGTCTGTCAAGTGTTTTCGCATTATCAAAATTGAACCATTCATTAGCCCATCTGCTAAACTGACCGTAAGCGACAGTAGTATGGCTATCGCCATAAGGGGGAGAGGTTACCACCATGTCTACGCTGCCCTCGGCTATTATGTCAGAAGGGATACACTTGGACGAATTGAAGTCATATACCTCGGCTAAATCTCTGTCATCAGTAACGTTAAAGGCTTCCAACCCTTTCAGATTGCGTTGTACTTTTTTCTCAAATGTGTTAAAGACATCCGGATTAAATTTCTCCAATTGTTTCTCCGACATCTTATATCTTTTAAACTCTCCATTCCGTGTAAAGCTGACTTCTCTTACAGTTTCCGATAAGCATAGGAGAAAAAAATCTTGTATTGAATGGTCCAACCTTGATATCAGCTGACTTATATATGATAATTTGTATAAGGTTTCTTCTGTGTACCAGAATGTAGAGTTTGAAATCCTACTGAAATCAGTATTGATTACGTCAGCCGGATTATATAAGATTATCCCTGTTACAATATATGCAATTCCCTTTGTTATCAAATTTAAATCATAATGTGTAGTCTTGACCTTACTAATAAATCTGGCTAAGGGATTCAAGTCAATGCCAATGGACCTGATTCCTTTTAAGGATGACTCCACTAATGTGGTTCCACTTCCGACATAAGGATCCAAGACCAATTCCAATTTACCCGCAGGTGCATACACGTCCAATAACCTCCGCGCTACTTGTGGAATCATCATAGCCGGATAGTTGTGATAGCAGTGGGTAAATTCTTTGGTATCCGCAGTTCGGAAGCTCCAAACATCATCTATTTTCCTGTCATACGCCATTATGCAATATTGCTACATTTTTCTGCCTCTTTTGAAAAACGATAGAAAGGGCATGCAAAGTTAATAATTTTCTCTCAAATTGAGGGAATATTATGATGGCATTTTCTATAATTTCGCTCACAAATTGAGAGAATATGACAAAAACAGATTTTCAAAACGAGGTTGTCAATAGAATCAGGCAGCTTAGAGTTGACCACGATGTCAGTCAGATTGGATTGGCAAATATCATAGATGTGAGCAATGGTCAAATCGGCAATATTGAAAGCCTGAAATTCCAGCATAAATACACGCTTAAGCATCTTGACATGATTGCAAAATATTTCAATGTCAGTATAATATATTTATTAACCGGAAAAAACGAGGCTATCGACATTGACAACCTTATACAACTTCTTATAAAATACGATGAGTAATAAAGACAAGATCATTGAAGCTTTCAAGAAAGTCAAAGCTCTAAAATGGGTAAAAAGCCACAGGAGTAACAATACGGGAATCGGCAAAACCTTTGAAGATGTCATTGGTGTCGTGGAGAACAATCTGGATGAACCGGATTTATTCGGTTTTGAGATAAAATCCCACAGAGCCGAGTCTCAGTCATTTGTCACATTATTTACTAAAAAACCTTCACATCCATCAAGAGGCGCAAATGCCTGTTTGAAAAACAAATTCGGCACCAACTATCCTAATAGCCAACTAAAAGAGTTACATACATCTATCTTTGCCAACCGATACAATACCTATAAAGACAAATACTCTTTCCGCCTAGTGCATAAGACCGAGGAAAGACGTGTCTACATAGAAGTTTATACACTTGCCGACCATAAGCTACTGGATAACACGGTTTATTACGCCTACGAAGATATTGAGGCTGCCCTAAAGAACAAGCTTCACAATCTGTTTTACGTCAAAGCACAACAAAAACAGGATTCCGATAAAACGGAATTATTTTTCTTTGATTCAGCTGAGATATATACCGATCCATCATTGGAACGCTTCCTAAAGCTTTTAGATAAAGGTAAGATTATGTATGACATAAGAATGGGAGCTTACCAAAGTGGCAAAAAGATAGGTAAGCCACATGACCACGGCAGTGGATTCAGGATTAGGGAGACAGACTTTAAGGAACTGTACGCAAATCATGAGACCATAGATTAAAATCGAGATTACCAATATCTACAAAGCTGCTCACGAGATTGTAGACTAAATTTGATATTACCAATATATACAACGTTAGCTTGGCTTGACTATGAGTAGGAATGACATCGGCATATTGTTTGTGCATGGCATCGCGGGGAACGCGCGGATATTTCAGTTCCTTGATGATGTGGTTCCGGCTGATGCTTCTTGCGTGCGACTGACACTGCAGGGACACGGTGGAGATGCACTGGGCTTCTCTCGGGCTTCCATGCGGACATGGGAGAAGCAGGTGGAAGAGGCTGCGGCGGAGTTGCGCCGAAAATATTCCAAGGTGATCATCGTAGGTCACTCCATGGGGTGCCTGCTGGCTCTCGGCGAGTCTGTGCGTCCTGACATCGACGGTTTTCTGCTTATTAACCCTCCGCTGAGACTGAGAATCCGCACGAGCATGTTCAGAAACAGCCTGAAAGCAACATTTGGAATGACTGAGGGCGACGAGGTGGCAAAAGCGGCGGTGGACGCATACGGCATTACCCTCGATAAAAATCCTTTTCACTACTACGGCTGGGCAGCCCGCTTTTTTGAGCTTTTCAGAAAAATGGGTAAAACCCGACAGATATTGAGAGAGCTGCAGCTCCAGAGTACGGCAGAGGTGTTTCTTTCGGCTCACGATGAAATGGTGTCAACCCGCTCTGCCAAATATTTTTCAACCGAAGCTGGCTGCCGGGTCACAATCCTTCCTTCATCGGGTCACTATTACTATACCCTACCCGACCGGAAGCTGATGAGGGATGCGCTGCAGCGCATACTGCAGCAAATATAAGCATCATTCCAAAAAAAGCAAGACGATGTGCCTTTATAAGCCATCCTTGAAGTTGCTTTAGGGAGTGACTTCGGTCACTGACAAAATAATTTTAGGACACTCCGCGGAGTGTCCTAAAATTTTGTGGATGGAATAAAGAGAGCCGCAAGCGGCTGATGCGTAGGACGAATTTTGGGTGGTGGACACCCCACGGAGTGTCCCGACATACAAAACAAGAGGGTGTATCAAAATTTGCATTTGACACACCCTCTTGCTTTTGGGTTGAATCTCAATCAGAGATTGTCACTATTTGATTATTCCGTTGGCACGGAACACTTTTTCGATTTTTTCAAGCGCTATGGTCACCTGTTCTTTTGTGTGGGTAGCCATCAGCGAGAAGCGGATGAGGGTGTCCTGCGGGGCTACGGCGGGCGAAACCACCGGGTTGACGAAAACGCCTTCATCAAGGAGGTCGCGTGTGATGGCGAATGTCTTGAAGTTGTCACGCACGAACAGGGGGATAATGGGGGTGGATGTGTTGCCTATCTCGGCACCCATGTTGCGGAATCCTTCGAGGGCGTAGTTGGTCAGCTCCCACAGGTGTTCCTGACGCTCCGGCTCGGTCTGCATGATTTCAAGAGCTTTGAGTGCAGCCGCTGTAGAGGCGGGTGTAATCGAGGCGGTGAATATGTAGGAGCGTGAGTGGTGACGGAGGAAGTTGGTGATTTCTTTGTCAGTCGCAATGAAACCGCCGAGCGATGCGAACGACTTGGAGAATGTGCCCATTATGAGGTCGACATCCTGAGCCACGCCCTGTGCATGACAGACGCCGCGACCACCTTCGCCGAACACACCTATGCCGTGAGCCTCGTCAATCATGACGGCGGCATTGTATTTCTTTGCAAGTTCGGTGATGGTCTTTACGTCAGCTACGTCGCCTTCCATGGAGAACACGCTGTCAGAAACAATGAGTTTGAGGCGGTCAGGGTCGCAGTTTTTGAGTTTCTGCTCAAGTGACTCCATGTCGTTATGGCGATATTTGATTGCCTTTGAGAAAGAGGCGCGCATGCCCTCGATGATGGAAGCATGGTCAAGCTCGTCCCAGAGGATGTAGTCTTTTGGACCGGTGAGGCAGGAGACCACACCGAGATTCACCTCAAAACCGGTGGAGTAGATCATCACATCTTCCTTGCCGATGTATTCGGCAATGGCAGCCTCAAGCTGTTTGTGGAGGTCGAGGGTACCGTTGAGAAATGGTGAGCCGGCGCAACCGGTGCCATATTTTTTTGTTGCCTTGATGGCGGCTTCTTTTATTCGCGGGTCGTTAACCAGTCCGGTGTAGCAGTTCGAACCGAACATGAGCACTTTTTTGCCGTTAATGATCACCTCGGGATCCTGTTCGCTGGAGATGGCACGGAAATAAGGATAAACTCCGGCAGCCTTAGCTTCCTGAGGGGCAGTGTATTGGGCAAGTTTGGCTTGCAGTAGTTTCATTGTTTACTCTTGTTTGAATTAATGATGCTACCTATCATAGGGGAATTGGTTTCAAAATGAACAGCTTCCGATAAGATAGACTGCAAAATTACAAAATTTTGCGCAAACAACGGGTGTATCAAGCCACTTTTTTGCTTTTTCGGCGCCCGGAAAAGGCTAAAAAGGTGTTAAAGATTGTTTACAGAGGTAATGTGAGAATAAACCGGGCACCCTCGGTGTAGGTGGGGTCGAGTGCAATCGTACCGTCGAGACGACGTGCGATAATCTGACAAAGGTAGAGTCCGATTCCTTTTCCGGTGTGCGGTTCGCCTTTCTTGACACGGGTAAAGAGTGTTTTTTGTTGTTCTTCCGAGATGCCACAACCGGTGTCGGTAACCTCAAAGCGGATTTTGCCTTTGTAGCGGTCGGTGGTGTAAGTCAGAGTAATTTCTCCGGTGCGTGTGAACCTGACTGCATTCTTGAGCAGATTGATGAGAATTTGCTCCACACGCTGCGGGTCAGTGATGATAGAGGCTGAATTTTCGGGCTTCACGAACTGCATGGCAACTCCTGAGTGGGTGGTGGGACGCAGTGTCTCCACAACCATCTCGCAGAGTTCGTTGACGCTGACAAGCCTGCGGCTGACAGTGATTTCATCGCCGTCGAGCAGTGAAATGTCGAGTATGTCGCGTGAGATTGTCTCAAGCAGTTCCACGTTGTGCGAAATGATATGGGCGAAATTGCGCAGATATGGTTCATGGTGGTCATCGACTGAATCCACAATGAGTTTGGTGAAGTCCGAGATGGCTGTGAGGGGAGTGCGCATTTCGTGACCGAGCGAGTTTATGAGGTCCGATTTCTGGAGGTTGGCTTTGTTGAGTTCGTTGCGCGAGCGCATCAGATCTTCGTAGTGACGACGCGAAACGGTGCGTTCATGCTCAAGCGATTTATTGGCATGCAGCGCCGACACTGACATCTGCTTCGCCCTCAGATACATCATGAAGGTGACGATGGTAATGAGAATTACGATAATGAGCGCTACGATGGAGATGGTTATGATTGTTTCGTGAGCTTCGAGGCGGGTCTGCTGATTGCGGATTTCAAGTGCCTGATTTGCCTCACGGATGTTCTGGAGGTCGTAGATGACCTGCAGTTCGCGCAATCGTTCTTCTGACTTGAATTTTATTTCTTCCTGCAGATATTTATTGTATTCGCGGGCGGCAAAGAGCTGCATGTCCTTGTCGTTGATATGCTCCGATGCCTTGTTGAGCTGCGCGAGCAGGAATTTCTTATAGGTTGAGTTTCCGGGAATCTTAGGATAGGCATCCACAATGAGCGGTGCAGCCTTTTCATACTGCTCGTGAGCCATCAGTTGCGCGATGTTGCAGAGATGGTACGCATTGAACTGGTCGCGTGTATCCGAATCAATTTTGGTGATGGCGAGCGCTACATCATAGATTGAATCCACCTCAGCCAGTGTCAGGGCAGGATAGTTGATGAGCATGCGGCGATACATGTCGTAGCGCTGACGGTTGAACTTGCGGTAGACCCTGCCCTGCTCCTCATATTGTTTCTGGAGTTTGTCAGTTTCATCAAGCAACTGACGCATTGCCTTCACAGCCCGCTCGTGGTTTCCGATGTTTGTGAACAGCGTTCCGGCATAGGCATAGAACTGGTTCCGGATGGGAGCGATGGTGTTGGGTGCGTTGTTTATGAGGTTTTCAAGTTCATCAGTGTACTTGACAAGCAGCTCGCCCTCGGCTGTGTTGCTCAGATAGGCGCACAGCGAGAAGAGCAGCAGTATGCGCTCGTCGGTGGAATAATGTTTTTTGTTGGTGTATTCATGCAGAATCTCACGCAGTCGCACCTGCCTCTCAGCCTCGCTCGCAGTGATGGAATTGGTGAGGATGCGGTTGATGCGGAGATACATCAGTGTCTGATGCTGGCTGACCGATGTGGGCAACTCCTTTGCTGCGGCGTAGAGAACCTGCAGCACCGAATCGTTCGAAGTGTAGATGTTCGAAAGCTGACGGATTACGTCGAGCTGAATGTTGACGTCATCGGTGCGCTGGGCGAGGTTGTAGATGTTCTCCAGTATCGGAGCCTGCTTCTTGCGGGGTGTTATGTCGAAAAGGTTGTATAGTGCAATTATTGAGTCCTCGGGATTACGGGCTTCCTTGACTTTGGCTTGCAGTTCCTTATTTAAATTTAAATTAATATCTCCGGCTGCCGTAACAGGGATTACAGCAGTAAGAAATAGTATCAGAATCAGCAAGTTTTTGAGTTTCATGCGTTTGCAGTTATAGGTCCTGCAAAATTACAAAATATTTGCGAAATATGCTACAATTTTGAAATATTTTTTTGATAATTTTGTTATGCAGCCCAAAAAAACTGCCCGAAGGCAGTTGATTTATGGCTCATTTCAAACGTTCTTTTGCAGGAGCCTGAATAATTCTTTCGCCGGGAGCCACATTTTCCGTCACCCAGAGGTTACCGCCGATAATGGCGTTATCACCGATGGTTATACGACCGAGAATGGTGGCGTTGGCATAGATGATCACGTTGTTGCCGATGATGGGATGTCGGGGGAGTCCCTTGACCGGATTATTGTTTTCATCGAGCTTGAACGACTTGGCTCCGAGTGTTACACCTTGGAAAATCTTGACGTCGTGTCCTATGATACAGGTGGCGCCGATTACAACACCCGTGCCGTGGTCAATGGTGAATGACTCTCCGATGGTGGCAGCCGGGTGGATGTCGATGCCGGTTTCGGAGTGTGCGAGCTCGGTTATCATTCGTGGAATGACCGGCACATCGAGTGTGTGGAGCAGGTGGGCTATGCGGTAGGCGCTGGTTGCGAGAATCGAGGGGTAGCAGTAGATCACTTCCTCGATGGAGAGTGCGGCAGGGTCAGACTTGTAGGTAGCCTCCACATCGGTCATAAGCACACGCCGCAGTTCAGGGAGCTGACGGATGAAGGTGTCGCACAGCGGCAACGCATCGCGGGTGAGCTGACTTACGTCGAGGGGCTCGCAACAGGGATGCTCTATGCATTTGCCTGCCACAATCTGGTCGATGAGCAGAGAGGAGAGTCGTTCGATGTTCAGTCCGGCGTGATATAGCATGTTCTGCTGTGTGACGCCGCTGTCACCGAAAAATCCGGGGAACACAAGGGCACGGCTGATGTCAACAATCTCGCGGATTTTTTCCTGTGAAGGGAGCGGTTCGCCGGTACGGCGTATGTGGCACATGCCGGGAACCTGCGGAGTATCCGATAGCTGCCGGGCAATTTTGTCGAGTGTTTGTGAGAGTATTTTTTCCATTTGTGATGATTTTTCCATATAACAACCGCCTCACTGCTACGGTTCATTGCCGACTCAAAGGCGAGAGTTGAATTATGGCGGCACAAGGGGGATGAAATATGACGGCATGTCAACCGGAGAAGGCTGACATGCCGATGATTATTGAAACGTGAGTGTCAGAAATTACATGATTGAGCCGAACAGACCCATGGAGGTGGTCAGGTCGAGCAGATAGTTGTAGAACACTGCGCCGACACCGAGAATCAGGATGCCTGCCACTGAAATCCACAGTCCGAGGCGTTCCGAGCAAGCTGAGCGGAACGCGGGAATCTGACAGGGTTCTTCAGTCTTGATATACATTGCCTTGACAACAAGCAGATAGTAGTACAGCGACACGATGGTGTTGATAAGGGCGATCAGCACCAGAATGTAGATGGCTATGGAGCCTTGCTGCAGAGCTGCCGCAAAGATGAAGAATTTGCTGAAGAATCCGGCGAAAGGAGGAATACCTGCCAGCGAGAACATGGCGAGCATCATGCAGAGCGCCAGACGGGGGTTGGTGTTGCTGAGTCCGTTGTAGTCATCCATATCCACTTTGCCGGTGGCGTTCTCGACAGCGCCGATAACACCGAAGGCGGCGAGGTTAGAGAAGATGTAAACCAGAACGTAGTACATCAGCGATGCGATGCCGGTAGCATTGAACGCAATCACTCCGAGCATGATGTAGCCTGCCTGCGAGATTGAGGAGAAGGCGAGGAATCGCTTGAGGTTTTTCTGACGGATTGCGAAGAGGTTACCGACGGTGATGGTTACGATGATGAGTGCGTAGAGCATCCACTGCCAAACTTCTTCATAGAACATGCCGAATGCCTGAATCAGCACTACAAGGAAGGCGAAGGCGGTGGCACCTTTTGAAATCACCGAGAGGTAAGAGGTAACCGGTGTGGGTGCGCCCTGATAAACGTCGGCGGTCCAGAGGTGGAAGGGAACAAGCGAGAGCTTGAAGCCGATGCCGGCGATGACAAAGGCGAGGGCTACGACAGCCAGAGCTGAGTTTTCGCCAAAAATCATCAGGTTGATGTCAGTGAAATAGAGCGAGCCTGCGAGTCCGTAAACGAATGACAGACCCATCATGAAGATGGCTGACGAGAACACTGCGGTGAGCAGATATTTCACGGCTGCCTCATGGCTTTCGTAGCGTTTCTTGTCGAAAGCCACCATAGCAGCCAGCGGGAGCGATGCTGACTCCAGACCGATGAGGAAGATGAGGAAGTGGCGACCTGAAATCATCAGATACATTCCGAACAGTGTCACCAGCAGCAGTTCATAGAATTCGCCGCGGCGCACAATCATAAATTCGCCGTTAGCCCATTTGATTGACTGAATCAGCACAATCAGCACACCAATGTTGAGGATGTTCTTGATTGCCATGATTACAGGACCGGTGACATACATGCCGGCGAAAGCGGTTGTATCCTGCGCGGAGCAGGGGCAGAACATATAGGCTATTGACTGAGCTGTGAACAGTCCGAAAATCAATGTTGTGAAGCCTGCAATGCCGTTCTGCGCCTTTTTGGGAAGGATGGTGTCATAAAAGAATACCAAGAGAAAAACCACAAGGAGTGAAATCTCTTGCTTCATTGCTAAAAACTGAGAATAATCCATTGCGTGTATTGTTTTATTGGATCATGCCCAGAACCTTGAAAATGTCAGGGCTGAATGTGAATTTAATGAGTGATTCAAAGAAGTTGGGGAAGCAACCGATGGCAGCCACACAGATGATGAGGGTGGCGGTGGCGGTGCGTTCCCACCAAGTGGCGTCAGTGAGCTGACGGTGGTGGTCGTCATGAACGGGACCGAGCAGGAGCTTGCCGACAACGCGGAGGATGTAGACAGCGGTGATGACAATCGAGCAGCATGCGATGATGGTGAACACGATTCTGAGCGAGCCGTGACCGCCGACGTAGTCAGCCATACCCTGTTCGAACGAACCGATGAAGATTGTCATTTCAGCCACGAAGCCTGACAGACCGGGCAGACCGAGCGATGCCATACCGGCAATCACATAGCATACTGCCAGATAAGGCATGATCTGCATCAGACCGCCCATCTCGCGGACGTCGCGGGTGTGGGTACGTCCGTAAATCATACCGATCAGGGCGAAGAACAGGGCTGTCATCAGACCGTGAGAGAGCATCTGCATGATGGCGCCGGTCATTGCGGTGGTGTTGAGCATGAGGATGGCGAAGAGCACCAATCCGCAGTGTGACACCGATGAGTAGGCGTTGATGTATTTGAGGTCAGTCTGAACGCAAGCCGAGAAGGCACCGTAGACAACCGAGATGCCGGTGAGGATAAGGAAAATCCAAGCCAGTTCGTTGGCAGCCTGAGGCATCAGATAGATTGCCACACGGAAGCATCCGTAGCCACCCAGTTTCATGAGTACGCCGGCGTGGAGCATCGACACCGCGGTGGGTGCTGAAGCGTGACCATCGGGGCTCCATGTGTGGAAGGGGAACATGGCGCCGAGAACGCCGAAACCAACGAAAGTCATGGGGAAGAGGAACATCTGCCAGTTGTGGGGGATGCTGCCGTTTTCAGCAATCTCAACGATATTCCATGAGTTCAGACCTGAGTTGTAGTAGATACCGATCAGACCGAGCATCAGGAAGGCAGAGCCACCCATGAGCATCAGAGTCAGTTTCATTGCCGAGTAGTTCTTCTTGCCGCTACCCCAGACGCCGATGAGCAGATACATGGGGATGAGGGCGACTTCATAGAACATGAACATTGCGAACAGGTCAATGCTGATGAAGAAGCCGAACACACCGGTTGAAAGGAGAATCAGCCAGAGGAAGAAGGCTTTGGGCTTCATGATGGTCCAAGAAGCGAAGGAGCCTGTCAGCAGGATTATCGATGAAAGGATGAGCATGGCGATTGAGATGCCGTCGACACCCACAGCGAGGTTGATGTTCAGCGGTGCGAACCACTGCCATGAGTCAGTGTAGAGCATGGCGGCTGTTTCGCCTGCCGCACGGAGCTTCAGATAGTCAACAAGCAGATAGACCGAGAGGGCTGTCAGCGCCAGTGAGCCGGTGACGGCAACTGCGCGAATCTGCTTTATGTTTTGACTCAGCGCTACCCCTGCAAGCATCACGAGGGGAATGAGCACGAAGTAAATTAATATATTGTCGAACATAATAATCAGTTTATAGCGTTACATCTGGTTTAAAGAAGGCATATATAAGTTACTGTTCCCAAAAGGAGCGCACCTATCAGATAGACCCAAACATAGGTTTGGACATTTCCTGACTGCAGACCCTTGATGGCGCAGGAAGCCTTGTTGGTGATAGCAGCGAATGCGTCCATGGTGCCGTCGATAATGTGGCGGTCGAACCAAGCGATGGGTTTACAAACAAGCCCGAAGATGATGCGGTGGGTGATGAACATGTAGAGTTCGTCCCAGTAGAAACGGTGGTAGCACCAGTCCCAGAGGCGGGGCAGAGCGGCTGCCATCTTGTCGGGCAGCGGATTCTCTTTCATGTACATCTTGGCTGCCACGGCAATGGAGATGAGCGCTACGGTAAGCGAGATGCCGGCAACGGTCCAGTCCAGATCGAAGGTGTGTTCCTCACCGTTGAAGGTAACGAAGTCGCCGAAGGGGATGAAACCTGCCACGCATGAAACCAAAGCAAGGAAAATCAGAGGCAGGGTCATGCACCAAGGCTGATCGTGGGGAGCGTGATGCGGGTCATGCACTTTGTGTTCCTTCCACCAGAAGATGAGGAAGTAGAGGCGGAACATGTAGAATGCGGTGAGGGCAGCCACGGCTGACATCCAGATGTAGACCAAGGTGCTGTATTCGCCGCAGGCAGTCAGGATTTCGTCTTTCGAGAAGAAACCTGAGAAAGGTATGATACCGGCGATGGCAAGACAGCCGATGAGGAATGTCCAGTGGGTGACGGGCATGTATTTGCGAAGCCCGTGCATGGCTGTGTAGTTGTTCGAGTGCACGGCATGGATCAGGGCACCTGCGCCGAGGAAGAGCAGAGCCTTGAACATGGCGTGGGTGAACAGGTGGAACATCGATGCCATGTAACCAACGCCGTGGTGATATTCCGGACGGCAAACACCCAGTGAAACCATCATGAAGGCAATCTGTGATATGGTTGAGAAGGCAAGCACACGTTTAATGTCGACCTGCGCGCAAGCCACCATGGCAGCGTAGAAGGCTGTCAGGGCACCAACGACGGTGACGATTTCAAGAGCGGCTGTTTCCTGCAGATAGAGCGGGAAGAGGCGTGCCACCAGATAAACACCGGCAACGACCATGGTTGCGGCGTGGATAAGGGCTGAAACCGGGGTGGGACCTTCCATGGCGTCGGGGAGCCAGATGTGGAGGGGGAGCATTGCCGATTTACCCATACCGCCCATGAAGATGAGTACCAGCGCCCAAGTCAGCACCGAGCAACCCATGAACATGGGCACGGGGCTTGCGGTGAACTTGTTGACCAGCACAGCGGCGGCGGTGTCAGTAGAAATCTTGAATGTGTCGGCAAGACCTTCAACGGGAGCCGAGGTGAAGTCCATGAAGCTGAACACGCCGGTGTAGTATGAGAGGACAAGGATGCCGATGAGGAATCCGAGGTCGGCGAATCGGGTTACGATGAATGCCTTTTTCGATGCTGAAACGGCTGCGGGGCTTGTGTAGTAGAAGCCGATGAGCAGGTAAGATGAAGCACCCACAAGTTCCCAGAAGATATACATCTGGAAGATGTTGGTTGCCACAACCAGTCCGAGCATTGAGAATGAGAAAAGGGCGAGGAAAGCGTAGTAGCGCTGGAACCCTTTTTCAAACACGCCGTGGTGGTCGCGCATGTAGGCGTTCGAGTAGAGGTTCACCATGAACGAGATTGTGGTGATGACCACGAGCATCATGGCTGAAATGGGGTCGAGCAGGAAACCTATGTTGATGTGGAGGTTGCCGTAGAACTCAAGCCAGACCGGATTGAACACTATGTACTGGAGGCGCTGGGTGCCGTCCTGAAAGTGGGGATCTCCGGAGAAGAAATAAAGATAAGCGGTGTAGTAAGCCAACGCGGTCACAATGCCCATGGCTGTAGTACCGAGAATACCTGCGAGTTTGTGCGACAGGTATTTCCCCAGCAGTCCCAGAAAGAGGAACATGAACAAGGGGATGGCGAGAATCAGTATTTGTATAGTGGCATCCATGATACTTAAAATTTCATTTTTGTTATTTCGCGGACGTCGATGTTTTTAGCCGCACGGAAGATGTTGACGATGATTGCGATGGCGAGGGCTGTTTCAGCAGCGGCGATTGCAATGGCGAAGAGGGTGAAGAACATGCCCTCCATGCTTCCGGGGAAAAGGAAACGGTTGAAAACCACAAAGTTGATGTCAACGGCGTTGAGCATTAATTCAAGAGAAATCAGGATGGCAATCATGTTTTTGCGGGTTATGAAACCGTAGACACCGCAGCAGAACATGATAAGCGCCGGAATTAGGTAGCAGAGAATATTCAAGTCCATGATCAATTAGCGTTTACGGGCAATTACGATGCCACCGATTATACATGCGAGCAAAAGGACACTGACAGCTTCGAACGGCAGCAGATACTGCTGATAGCCGGTTCCCATGAGGGTTTCACCGATTTTCTGCATGCCGGCTGACTGCATGTCAGGGAGCAGGGCGGCGCAGCGAGTGCAGAGGGCGTAACCGCCGACGAGTGCCATGGCAAGCGCAGCCACAAGTCCTGTGAAGCGTTTTTTTGATTCGAGTTTTTCGCTGTTGTCACCGGGGTTGCTTGTGAGGAGAATAGCGAACACAAAGAGAACCACGATGCCACCTGCATACACCGCTATTTGCACTGCCCCGAGGAAGGGATAGTCGAGCTGGAAGTACAGCGCGGCAGTTGCAAAGAGGGTGAACAGCAGATAAGTAGCCGCACGGAGTATTTTGCGGGCGGTTACAGCGAGTACCGAGAAGATGACAATCGACAGGGCGATTATCACATACATGATGATACTTCCTACTGAGTCCATATTGATTGACTGGTTTTATGTTTTTTAGCGACCCTGCTCTTTGTTGCGGAGCGGCAGGTCATTGTTATTGTTATTTCTGGTTTTGTCTCCTTTTCATTCTGCCTTGGGGGCGTCGGTGGCAGGAGTTTCAGGTTTAGAATCGGTCTGCGGAACCGAAGTTGTAGCCGGGGCATCAGCCTGAGCTGCTGCAGCTGCGGCTGCTGCTTTTTTGGCAGCGGCTGCTTTCTTGGCAGCTTCGATTTTGGCGAGACGAGCGGCTTCGGCTGCTGCTTTTTCCTCCGGAGTGGGTTCGGGATCGGGCACTTCGGGCAGATAGTTGAGCTGTTTGACGAGTTTTGAGCGGGTGAACACAGCCTGTTCGAAGTTGTTCGAGAATTCGAGTGCGTTGGTCGGACAAGTGGTCACACACAACTGACAGAATGTGCAGCTGCCCAGATCATAGATGTAGCGGTCAAGTTTCTTTTTCTTCTTGCCGTCAGGGGTCTCGACCATTTTAGTCTCCACGGTGATTGTGCCGTTGGGACAGTTGCGTTCACAGGTGCCGCAAGCGATGCACTTGTGTCGTCCTTCGGCATCATACTTCAGGACGAGGATTGCGCGAAATCTGTCAGGATAGACATGAGTATCGCGGTTTTCAGGATATTTTTCCGTGATTTTAGGAGTGACGAATTCCTTTCCGGTCACCGTCATACCTTTGATGAGGGAGGAGATTCCGTATCCTAATGATGAAAAATAATCTTTTACACTACCCATAAATGAATATGATAAATTGGTTGTTAATTCTGTTATCTGATTTGTCCGCCGAGGATGTCGAGGAGTTCGGTGGTGATACCCTGCTGACGGAGTTTGTTGTATTCGAGTTGAAGTTCATCACGCAGTTTCTTGGCGTTGTCGTTGGCGCTCTGCATTGCCATCACTCGCGCTGCCTGTTCGGCTGCACGGTTCTCTACGAACACTTCCTGAAGTGTGGAGAGGAGGAACAGCGGCAGGACCGCGTTGAAGATGGCTGCGGCGTCAGGCTCGAAGATGTAGGGGCGCCCGGATGCGGCGCTCTGACCTTCGGCAACGATGTTTTCCTGTCGGATTGGCAGTAGCTGCTCTGTCACGGGACGCTGACGCGAAATGCTGATGAAGTTCATGTAGTGAAGGTCCACGGCATCGGTCTGTCCGCTAAGGAAGCGTCCGGTCAGTGTGTCGAGCAGCTGCCTGACGGCATCGGCGCCTGATTTGGAGTCGACTCCGGGAATCTGTTCCACGGTCACTCCGTCAGCCTGCAGTTTGCCCACTGCCTTTGACATTTTCTTGCCCACGGGGATGATGGTGACCTTGACATGGTCGCCGTAGGTGGCACGATAATAATCCAGACGCGCCAGCAGGAGCTTGAACAGATTGAGGTTGAAGGCACCGCACAGACCGTCGTCGGAACCCCACGCCACCAGCGTCACGTTGCTGACTTCGCGCTCTGTGGTAAGGGGCGATGTCATGGGGGCGTCGGCTGACAGTAGACTCGCAATGATTGACTGCACCTGATTTCTGTAAGGGAGCAGCTGCTTGAGCTCAAGCTCGGCTTTGTGCATTTTTGCAGATGAAATCATCTTCATCGCACCGGTGATTTTCTCTGATGATGCGACGGAGCCGATTCTGCCTTTAAGTTCGCGGAGTGTTGCCATTCTACCTTAATATATTAGTTATTGGAATCGGGCTGCTACTTCTTTTGCCACTTCGGTGAGTTTCTCTGACACGGCATCGTCGAGTTTGCCGGTGTGGAGCACGTCGAGCACCTCTTTCTGATATTTTGCGCGGAGAATCTGGAGCAGTGATTTCTCGAACTCCGACACTTTTTCGAGGGGCACGTTCTGGAGCAGTCCGTTCACGCCGCAGAAGATGATTGCGATTTCCTCTTCCACCGGCATGGGATGATACTGGGGCTGGATGAGCAGGCGTTCGTTCTTGCGACCGCGGTCGATGACGCGGGCGGTCACGGGGTCGATGTCACCGCCGAATTTGGTGAATGACTCCAGTTCGCGGAACTGCGCTTGGTCGATTTTCAGCGTGCCGGCTACTTTCTTCATAGCCTTGATCTGAGCGTTACCGCCCACACGCGACACTGAGATACCTACGTTGATTGCCGGACGGATGCCTCGGTTGAACAGCGCTGACTCAAGGTAGATCTGACCGTCGGTGATTGAGATTACGTTGGTGGGGATGTAGGCTGACACGTCGCCTGCCTGAGTTTCGATGATGGGGAGGGCTGTCAGCGAGCCGCCGCCTTTGACGATGGGCTTGAGCGGTTCGGGCAGGTCGTTCATCATCGATGCCACCTTCTGGCTGTCGATGATTTTTGCAGCACGCTCCAGCAGACGTGAGTGGAGATAGAAGATGTCGCCGGGATAAGCCTCACGACCCGAGGGGCGTTTCAGAATCAGCGACACTTCGCGATAAGCCACCGCCTGTTTTGAAAGGTCATCGTAAACGATGAGCGCGTGGCGACCGGTGTCGCGGATAAATTCGCCGATTGCCACACCGGCGAAGGGTGCCCAGTAGCGCATGGCTGCTGAATCAGATGCGTTGGCGGCAACGACCACGGTGTAGTCCATTGCGCCGTATTTGCGCAGGGTCTCGACGGTGGCTGCCACTGATGAGCCTTTCTGACCGATCGCCACATAGATGCAGTAGACGGGGTCACCGTTTTCGAAGTTCTTGCGCTGGTTGATGATGGTGTCGATAGCGATTGCGGTCTTACCGATCTGACGGTCGCCGATGATAAGCTCGCGCTGTCCGCGACCTATGGGGACCATGGAGTCGACAGCCTTGATACCGGTCTGGAGCGGCTGGGTCACCGGCTGACGGAAGATTACGCCGGGAGCCTTGCGCTCGAGGGGGAGGTTGATCAGGTCACCTGAGATGGGACCTTTGCCGTCGATGGGCTGACCCAGAATGTTAATGACACGACCGAAAAGACCTTCACCCACAGGGATAGAAGCGATACGTCCGGTTCGTTTGACGGACATGTTTTCGGTGACTTTGTTGACGCTGTTGAGGAGCACGACTCCGACGTTGCTTTCTTCAAGGTTGAGAGCCACGCCCACCACGCCGTTTTCGAACTCCACGAGTTCGTTTGCCTGAACGTTGTCAAGCCCGTAGACGTGAGCCACTCCATCGCCTACTTCCAGAACTGTTCCGGTTTCCTCGAATGATACTTTCGAGTTGACGTTCTGCAGTTGGCTTTTTAATACTTCTGATATCTCGCTGGGGTTAATCATTTTTAGGAGTTGATAAGTTTGAGACGCAATTGTTTCAGTTCGTTTTTGATTGAGGCATCGAGACGCTCATTGTTGATGGCTACGGTGAATCCGCCGATCAGCGCCGGGTCAGTGTCAGCCGAGAATTCGGTTGTGGAGCCGGCGGGCAGATGGTCTGCCACGATTTTGTGCAGGCGCTGCAGCTCGGCGTCGTCCAGAGGCTTAGCCGAGGTCACTTTCACCACAAAGATATTGTTTTCTTTCCGATAGATTTCCGCATAAGCCAAGGCAATGTCACGGATAAGGTCAATACGCTTGTTTTGAATGAGCATTTTGAGGAAGTCGGCGAACAGGGCGTTGTCCGGCGTGCCGGCTGCAGTCATGATCAGGCTGACTTTTTCCTCAGCCGCAACAAAGGGGTTGGCTATGGTTTGGTTCAGCGCGGGCTGAGTGGCGAAACTCAGGGCGAGCTGTTTCACTATGCCATAAATCTCCGGGGCGCACTGTTTCTGCTGCGCCACCTTAAAGAGTGCCTTTGCGTAACGGCTTGGTATGAGACCTTCGTTCATTGCGTTTCTTAGTTTTGGTTCTCTATTTCGTCAAGGAGGTTGTTGACAAGGCGTGTTTGCGCTTTGCGGTCGTCCATTTCGCCGCGGAGCACTTTTTCAGCTATCTGAATTGCAAATTCGCTGACTTCGTCACGAATCTGCTGGCGAGCGTCCTTGCGGGCCTGCTGGATGGCGAGTTTCGCTGCGTCGAGCTCTTTCTGACCTTCTTTGCGTGCTTCGCTGCGCGCCTGCTCCACAATCTGCGATTTGAGGGCTTCGGCATCGCGGAGAATGTCGCCTTCCTTCACGCGTGCATCGGCAATGATGCGGTCAGCCTGCTGCTGTGCGTTGTCGAGCGATTCCTTGGCGTTCTGAGCGTACTCCACACCCTTATCAATCAGTTCGGCACGTTCGTCGACGGTTTTGAGTATGACGGGCCATGCAAACTTCCAGAGAATCAGGAATAGCAGGGCGAACGATATGAACATCCAGAAAACCAGACCGAATCCGGGGGTAAATAGTTCCATGATAAGAGTGTTTGAAAGTTAAATGTTAAGTTTTCCGGGACGGGGACATGCCGCCTTGGCTGTCCCCGGAGCCGGTTTGGGGCTTTTTATAAGAAGAGGGTGAGCATACAAACAATGACGGCGAAGAGAGCCACACCTTCCACGAGGGCTGCAATCACAATCATGTTGCTTCGGATGTCGCCGGCTGCTTCAGGCTGACGGGCGATGGCTTCCATTGCAGAGGAACCGATTTTACCGATGCCGATACCGGCGCCGAATACTGCGAGTGCTGCGCCAACGCTTGCGCCTAAACCGAGGAGAGCTTCAACTGCTGCTAAAATCATAGTTAACATAATGATAGAGTTTAAATTGGTTTTATATTTTTTGTTGATTATTTTTCTGCTGTTTCGGGAGTGAGTTTTGCGAGTTCATGCTGCTCATGCTTTTCATGTTCATGCTCGCCCTCTTCCTGAGCCAACGAGATGAAGATGGTTGAAAGCATGGTGAAAACGTAGGCTTGGATGAAGCTGACGAGAACATCAATCAGGAGCATGAACACCGAGAAAGCAATGGATACCACGGCTGTGGCACCGCCAACCGCCACCCCGCACATCATGGTGAAGATGAAAATGAGGAGGGTCAGGACAATGACAATCATGTGACCGCCCATCATGTTGGCGAACAGACGCACCGTCAGCGCCGCCGGCTTGGTGAAGATTCCGAAAAGCTCGATGACCGGCATGATGGGTAAGGGGAACTTAAGCCACAGGGGCACATCGGGCCAGAATATATCTTTCCAATAGTGCTTGGTGCCGAAAATGTTCGTAATGAAGAATGTGATCAACGCCAGAACCATGGTTACGGCGATGTTGCCGGTGAGGTTGGCGCCTCCGGGGAAAATCACCACCAGTCCCAGCAGGTTCATGATGAAGATGAACATGAACACCGTGAGCAGGTATGGGGCGAAACGCCTTGCATTTTTGCCGAGGGTGGATTTAACGACACCTTCGTAGACGAAGCATACGATCAGTTCAAGGAATCCGAGCATGCCCACGGGGGCGGTGAATCCGTGGCGCTTGTACCAACGGACCAGTGAGAAACAGATCAGAAGCACCACCATAGCCGACAGGAACAGCGCCAGCACGTTTTTGGTGATGGAGATGTCCCACGGCTTCAGAATCTGTCCGTCAGGCTGCACCTCCACGCATTTTCCTTTATACTCCCCTTCTGTGGGAACCATGAAGGTGATGTCGCCGTCCTTGTACTGATGACCGTGAGCCACCCGAGCCGATGAGAAGCAATGTACACCGTCAGAGGCAATGAGGATGATGGGGAGGGGAATTCTGCGGTGATGGGCAAACGGCATTTCCCAGCCGTAGGCGTCGCCGAGGTGCTCGAAGATGATTTCCTTGGGGTCGATTTTCACTTCAGTGCCACCTGACGCCGCATTGCTGTCGTCGATGGCATCGCTGAAACCCACAGCCGCACAGGCGGCGAGCACAAGCAGAACTATTATGACTGTTAACTTCTTCATTGCGTTGTCAATAAGTGCAGACTGACACCAGATTGTTATCCACGTCGACTATTCCGCCGTTGATCTGTGCGGACTGTTCGGCGCCGTCAGCAGGCATATATGTTATGGTGCCGGCGGTGAGAATGGAAATTAGCGAGGCATGGTTGCGGAGGACGGTGAAACTGCCCATGACTCCGGGAAGGGTCACGGATGTCACTTCGCCCTGATAGACTATTGCCTGCGCGGATATTATTTTCAGTGTCATGATCTTGTTCTCTTATAATGGTTTGCTGAACCGGTGGATTAGTTCTCAACTTCGGCAAGCATTTTCTTGCCTTTGGCAATTGCCTCGTCGATGGTGCCGACATTGAGGAATGCCTGTTCGGGATACATGTCCATTTCGCCGCTGAGAATCATCTTGAAGCCGCGGATGGTTTCGTTGATGGGAACCATCACGCCGGGCAGACCGGTGAACTGCTCTGCCACATGGAAGGGCTGTGAGAGGAAACGCTGTGCGCGACGTGCGCGCGCCACAACCAGCTTGTCCTCGTCCGAGAGTTCGTCCACACCGAGGATGGCGATGATGTCCTGCAGCTCATTGTATTTCTGAAGCAGCTGCTTGACTGCCTGAGCGGTGTTGTAGTGCTCTTCGCCTATGATGTTGGGGTCGAGGATGAGCGATGTGGATTCCAGAGGATCCACTGCGGGATATATACCGAGTGATGAGATTTTACGGCTCAACACTGTTGTTGCGTCAAGGAAGTTGAAGGTGGTTGCGGGAGCAGGGTCAGTCAAGTCATCGGCAGGCACATAGATAGCCTGAACCGAGGTGATCGAACCGTTTTTGGTTGAAGTGATTCGTTCCTGCAGGGCTCCCATCTCCGATGCGAGCGTAGGCTGATAACCTACTGCCGAGGGCATACGACCTAACAGCGCCGACACCTCGGAACCTGCCTGAGTGAAACGGAAAATGTTGTCGATGAACAGCAGGATATCCTTACCGCCGCCGTCCTGATCGCGGAACTGCTCCGCTACGGTCAGACCGGTGAGCGCCACACGCAGACGTGCGCCCGGAGGTTCGTTCATCTGACCGAACACAAGGGCTGCCTGTGACTTGGCTACCTCGTTCATGTCAACATCGTCGAGGTTCCACTGTCCTTTTTCCATGCCTTCAGCGAATTTCTCGCCATATTTCATGACGCCGCTCTCAATCATTTCGCGCAGCAGGTCGTTACCTTCGCGGGTACGTTCGCCCACACCGGTGAACACCGAGAAACCGTTGTGACCTTTGGCGATGTTGTTGATGAGCTCCATGATAAGCACTGTCTTGCCCACACCTGCGCCACCGAACAAACCGATCTTACCACCTTTGGAGTAAGGTTCGAGCAGGTCGATGACCTTGATGCCGGTGTAGAGGATTTCGGTGCCTATGGTGAGGTTTTCAAATTCGGGCGCCGGCTGATGAATGGGACGGAGATCAGTGCGGGTCAGTTCGGGGAGGTGGTCGATGGCGTCGCCGACAACGTTGAGCAGACGACCTTTCACCTGATTACCGGTGGGCACCGAGATGGGGCGTTCCATGTTGTCGACACGCATGCCGCGCTGCAGACCGTCAGTGCTTTCCATGGCAACGCAGCGCACTGTGTCCTCGCCGATGTGCTGCTCAACTTCAAGAATCAGGGGGTTACCGTCCTGACGTTCAATTTTGAGCGCTGTGTAGATGGGGGGAAGTTCATCGCCGCTCTGGAAAGCAACGTCCACCACGGGACCGATTACCTGCGCGACTTTTCCGTATTTATCATTCATAGTAGGCAGAGTGATATGTGTTGGTAAATTTATTTGCTAATTAGAAATGGAGGTTGTAAACCACTACAAGCACCATCAGCACAAGGTTGAACAGGTTGATGGGGAGCAGATATTTCCACTCGAGCTTGAGCAGCTGGTCGATTCGCAGACGGGGGAAGGTCCACTTGAACCAGATGATGATAGCCGAAATGGCGATAGCCTTGCCTATGAACCAGATGGGCGAAGGAATGTAGTTCATGATGTCGTTGAAGCCTTCCCAGCCGGGGATGTGCAGGGGCATCCAGCCGCCGAAGAACATCAGCGCAGCCACGCCTGACACAATAAAGAGGTTCAGGTATTCAGCCAGATAGAAGAAGCCGAAGTGGATACCGGAATACTCGGTGTGGTAACCGGCTGTCAGCTCGCTCTCTGCCTCAGGAAGGTCAAACGGTCCGCGGTTGGTTTCGGCAGTACCTGCGATCAGATAGATGATGAAAGCTATGATGGCAGGGATGTGACCGGTGAAGATGAACCATCCGTCAGCCTGTGCCTCCACGATGCCGGGGATTGACATTGTGCCGGCGAGGCAGACCATTGTCATGATCGACAGACCCACTGACAGCTCGTAGCTGACCATCTGTGCGCCTGAACGCATCGCACCGATGAGGGTGTATTTGTTGTTACTTGACCAACCGGCAAGCAGGATACCCAGCACGCCGATCGATGAAACGGCGATGAGGAAGAAGATGCCTATGTTGAAGTTGATGATCTGCAGTCCGCGACCCCACGGGAGGCAGGCGAACGAGAGCACCGAGGCTATGATCACCAGATAGGGAGCCAGAGCGAAAAGGAAGCGGTCAGTGTGTTTCAGTTCTATAAGCTCTTTGATGAGCATCTTGAACATGTCGGCGAAAACCTGACACAGACCCATGGGACCCACACGGTTGGGACCGAGGCGGCACTGGATGAATGCACAGAGCTTGCGTTCGTAATAGATGTAGAACAGTGCGAGCAACGAATAAGCGAGCAGCAAGCCCACGCCTATGAGGACACACTCAGCCGTGGTTGTCAGCCATCCCGGCATGAAACTTGCCAAGAGGTTGTGAATCCATTCGGTAACTATCGAGAAGTTAAACATTGCGTTGGATGTTATTTTTGATTCTTAAAATTCTTTTATTGAAACGTTTAGCGGTCGATATCAGGAACGATATAGTCCAGCGAGCCTCCGATGGTGATCAGGTCGGCGATTTTGTCGCCACGGGTGATGTGATCCACTACCGAAGCGAGGTTGAGACAGGGTGTAACCAGTTTCAGACGATAGGGCTGTGCGGCTCCCTTGCTTTCGATGTAGACACCGAACAGACCGCGGCAGCCTTCCACAAGCTGGAACCAGTGACCTTCGGGCAGCTTGATTACCTTGGGCACTTTAGCGCAGTAGTCACCTTCGGGAATATTGTCAATGAGCTGGTTGATGATGTCGACTGACTGCTGGATTTCGTCCATGCGGTTTTTGAAACGTGCCATGGAGTCGCCTTCGGTGCGAACCACCTGCTCGAATTTCAGTTCGGGGTAGATGCTGTAGGGGTGAGTCTTGCGCACGTCGCATGCCCAGCCCGAAGCACGACCTGAAGGACCGGTGATGCCGTAGGAGATGGCGTCGTCGTGGCTCAGCACGCCCACACCTTCCAGACGTCCTTTGGTGATGATGTTGCCGGTGAACAGTTTGTTGTATTCTGCCACGTTCTTGGGGCAGATGGCGAGTAGTTCCTTCACATCTTTCACGAAGTCAGGGTGAATATCAGCCATCAGACCGCCTATGCAGGAGTAGTTGAAGGTCATGCGGGCGCCGCAGGTGCGTTCCATGATGTCGAGAATCTGCTCGCGGACACGCAGGGTGTAGAACAGCATGGTTGTAGCACCGAGGTCCATGCAGTATGTGCCGATGAACAGGCAGTGTGAGGCTATGCGCGAGAGTTCGTCCATGATGACGCGGATGACCTGTGCGCGGCGGGGTGCTTCTATGCCCATGGCTTTCTCTATGCAGAGGCAGAGACCGTGGTGGTAGTTGTGGGCTGAGAAGTAGTCCAGACGATCCATGAAGTGGAGGGTCTGCTGATACTGCAGATTCTCGCAGAGTTTTTCAACGCCGCGGTGGATGTAGCCCATGTAAACATCGATTTTCTTGATGATTTCACCGTCGATGGCGGTGCGGAAACGGAGCACACCGTGAGTTGCGGGGTGCTGCGGACCTATGTTGACAACGAAATCGTCATCGTTGAACACGCGCTCGGTGTGTTTCACCAGCTTGCCGTTCTCACGCTTCCAGACGTAGGTTTCGTCTGACTGGCGTTCGTTCTCTATGCTTACGGGGTTGAGTTCGGGGTTCTCGTCGTAGTCCTTGCGCAGGGGATAGCCCACCCAGTCGATGTTGAGGAACAGGCGGCGCATGTCAGGATTGTTGACGAAAATGATGCCGTAGAAGTCATAGACCTCACGTTCGAAAATGACAGCTATGCGCCACAGGTCAGCCACAGAGTCGATGGCAGGCTGCTCGCGGTCAGTGGTCGAGGTCTTTATTGAAATCTGGGAGTGGTCAGCAGTATTCATCAGATAATACAGGCAACCAAGCGATTCGCCCCAGTCCATACCCACGATTGTCACGAGATAATCATAGCCGAACTCGTCACGCAGGGTCTTTGCCAGCTCGTGAAATTTTTCGGCAGGGATGCAGATGCGTAGAATTTCACCCTCTTCAAAAGAAGCCTCGGGGAAAAATCCTGCTATTTTTTCTTGGATATTCATGATTGGTTTACAGTTGAATAGGGGGTTTAACAATTTTCTTCAGGATGTGCGGCAAGATATTCTTTGCGGCTTTCCTTGCGGTTGACGCCACCGAAGAATTTCTCCACTTTCATTTTGCGTGAGAGCTGCATGATGCCGTAGATCATAGCCTCGGGACGGGGAGGACAACCGGGAACAAACACGTCGACCGGAACGATATCCTCGATGCCTTTGGCAACGTGATATGACTTGCGGAACGGACCGCCGGAGATGGCGCATGAACCGCAAGCAATGACATATTTGGGTTCGGCAAGCTGGTCGTAAAGGCGACGGAACACCGGAACCATGCGGTTCACGATTGTGCCGGCAACCATCATGAAGTCAGCCTGACGGGGCGATGAACGTGCCACTTCCCATCCGAAACGAGCCATGTCGAAACGCGCCGCGCCGAGCGACACGAATTCGATACCGCAGCAGCTGGTGGCGAAGGTCAGGGGCCAAACAGAGTTTGAACGACCCCAGTTGAGCAGTTTGTCGAGCGAGCCGACTATGATGTTGGTGCCGCTGTCTCGCAGCTCCTGAACGAGTTTTTCGATATATTCGTTATCCTGCCATGCGTCGTAAGGCATGCTTTTTGTAGTAACCTCTTTCATTTCCATTCAAGCGCTCCTTTTCGCCAAGCATAAACCAGACCTAACACTAAGATTGCAAAGAACACCCCGATGCTGAGAAGTCCGTCGGTGCCGAGTTCGCGAACTCGCACTGCCCACGGGAACAGGAACACTGTTTCCACGTCAAACATCAGGAAGAGAATGGCAAACAGGTAATAACCCACGCTGAATCGAGTCTGTGAATTGCCTCTGGTGGGAATACCACATTCATAAGCTTCCCCTTTTTGGGGGTTGAACGAACGGGGGGAAATCAGACCCGCTACCCACAGTGCCAAAAACACCAATGCCGCACCCGTGAGCGCAGCGGTCAGCGCGAGCAATCCGTTGTCCTGAATTCCAAAAATGTCTAATAATGTCATATTAAGAAATGTATCGGTTTACTAAGTTTGTCGTTTTGCTATTTTTTGATTTATTTTTGTTAATTTCAAAAACTGCTTTTTCTCCCTTTTTTCAGGGAAATTAGCCTTTTCGAGTGCAAATATACATAAAAAAAACCGAATGAATCAAAACATTTGCACCATATTTATTAACATAGCACGGTTTTTTTCTTCAAACGCAAGGCAGCCCGGACAATGAAATCAGCCTTCGACACGCCAACAAAAAAAGGTTGCACCGTAAACAGAATTACGATACAACCTTGCCATTAACAATGTTAAACCTTCTTAATTCAGCGACTCAAGGAGTCCGGGAGTGAAATCCAAGCCACATTCAGCTGACGACTTGAAGCGTCCGGCAGCGGTGTAATCAAATTTCACGCTGTTGGCATAATCGCCCTCCATTGTGAAGTTTGTTACAATATAGTCAGGCTCTTCCTTGGGATTCTGGGGTGAGCCGGTGTAAACTTTTGCCATGGGTGCGTCCACGGTGAAACCATCCTTGGTCATTTCGGAATAAAGCTCCATCAGCATCAGGTTCATGGCAGGCATTTTCGGAGCGAACTTGGCGTTGTACATGAACAGGCGTGTCAGCACCTTACCGTCTTTAACCGATGTGGGTTCGAACACCACGCAGTAATAAGTCTTGTCGGTGGTGAACAGATCCTCAGTGCCGATGATCGAGGTTTTGGTCTCGCCGAAGAAGAAGGTCGAGGTCTGCACGGCGCGGACATTGTAGGTGCCGTTGACGGTGTAGGTGATGTCGTAAACGGGGATGAACTGCAAACCGGTGCTACGCTCACGATAGCGGAACTTAAGGTTGGTGATGGTGCATACACCGTTATTCATATTGGGTATGGTGAACAGCACCTCGCCTTTGGTGTTGAATTCATATTTCACATTCATTGCCGACAGGGTGTAGGCAGGCGAAGTAGGGCTTAACTGCAGTCCGTTGATGGCAAAATTGATGGTCTGTTTGGTGAAATTGAACTCCATGGTATAGGAGACACCATTTACCACTTGAGTTTTACCACTCTGAGTGTCCTCCACAAGATTGAAAACCTGAACAAGGTTGTCTGTGCGGGTCTGTTCGTTTCCATCGCTGTCGAGGCATGAGGTCAGACCGATTACGGCAAGTGCTGCCAAAAGGAATTTTGTAATTTTCATATTCTAAAAAGGTTATTTACTCATTATATTATATATATCATATTTTCAATCGCAGTGTGGCGCCCACTGTGCGCGGCTTGCCCCGCTGCAGAAAGGCGTTGCCCACCGAAACAAAGTAGAACACATCGTATCGGGTCGAGGTCAGATTTTCCCCCCACAGCTGAACGGAGTATTTCGGTGTCTCATAGGTGACCGATGCCTCCGGCAGCAAATAGAAGTTCTGGCGCACGGAGTTTGCCTCGTCCCAGTAGATATCCCCTACCCCGCGTGTGGCAGCATGAAACAGCAGTTTTGCCGATCCGCGCAGGTCAAGGGTGTAGTCAACCCCGGCATAGAGCGTGTTTGATGGAGCGTAGGGCACATGCTTCCCCTTGTAGTCGATCTTTCCGTTGTTGAATTTCACGAATTTGGCATTGGTGTGACCGTATGCACCGCTGATTTCCAGATTTTTAACCGGTGTCCATTTCAGCGACAGCTCCATGCCGTAGCTGCGGGTTTTGCCGGCGTTGGTCATGATGCGCCCGGTGGTCGTCCCCTCGGGGAACATGGTCAGCTGCTGGTTGCGGCAGTCGATGTAGAACATCGATGCGTTACCCGAAAGGTGCGCCTCGGCAATGTCGAACCATCCGCCAAGCTCATAGTTCCAGCTTGACTCAGGCTTATAGCTGATGATTTCTTCCGGATTGTAAATCGACGCGAGTCCAAGCTCTGCCATCAGCGCCTGCTGCAACACGTCGGAGAACATCTGGGTGTTATAGCCGCCTGCCTTGTAACCTTTTGACACAGTGAAATATACGCGGTTGACTTGACGTTTGTCGAAACTATAGTCGAGCGTCACCTTTGGCAACAGCTGCAGGAAATGCTGCGACAGCGAGCCACGCTCGTCGAGGTTTACTTTTTCGTGGCTGAACACTTCCCACGGCTCCACGGTACTGTTCCAGCGGGTGTAAGAAGTGGAGGTGTAGTTATGATAGTCTATGCCTACTTTTTCGTAGTCCAGACGCAGGTCAGCCGTAACGGTGAAATGGTTCAGCGAATAACTTGCGCTGCCATAGAGCGCTGCTCCGCGGTCAGGAATCAGAAAATCGCTGGCAAGGACAAACGTGCGGTCGTCCCAGCGGATGGGATAGCGTATCTCAGGGCGGTTGAAATGATCCTCGATAAGCCCCTTGATGCCGTCATCCTTAAATGTTACCGGCGCGCTCATGTTGGTACGTTTGTAGAAGCCGAACAGTCCGCCGAGCCACGACAGACCTTGCTCCTTGCGTCGACTGACCACGAAATCCTGCGTGAACGCCCACTCGTGGCGTTTCTGCGTAAGCGTGAAGTAACTGATGGGGAGGAAATCCTGATCAAGGGTCATGTCATCGTTGATATACTGAAAACTGCTTATGGATGAAAGGTTTACGCCTGACTCGCCGAAGCGGTGACGCAGTGTCAATCCATCGGCTACACCAAGGCGCTTGTAGTAGCAAGTGTCGTTATAGGCAATTTTCCCCGACTCTATCGACTGATAGGGGTAGCCTCCCTGCCGGCTCACATTCACCGAGGTTACATTCTCGCCTCTGATGCCGCCGGCGTTGAAAGCATGCTTCATGCGCACTGACAGCTGATTCTCTTTGTCAGTCTTTTTGCCGTTGTACTCATTGCGGAAAAAGCCGTCAGTGTGCCCGTAGGATACCGACAGCGAACTGCCCCACCCGGCGTTCCACCGGTGATAGGCGCTGACCGAGGCGTTGACGGTGTTTTCCAACCCGTATTGCAGCATGGCGCGCACACCCTGATAGCGTAGCGGCGAAAGGGTGTAAAGGTTTATCAGTCCGCCCATGGTGTTGCGCCCGTACTTGGTGCTCTGCGGACCGCGATACACCTCTATGCGGTCAATGTCCGCAAGGTCGAAGTCGTAGTTGTCTTTGTTCAGATAAGGTATGTTGTCAACATTCAGCCCCACCACCGGCTGATCGATGCGGGCGCCCAGTCCGCGCACATAGATCGACGAGGTCATGCGCGAGCCATAGTCGGGGATGTAGAAATTGGGCACAAGCTCGGTGGCTGTCTTGAGGTTCAGAATGTCATCACGCTCAATCTGCTTCTCATCGATCACCGTCACTGATGTCTGCAACTGCTGCGTCGCGGCGCCCACATTCTTAATGCCTGTCACCGACACGGCAGGCAGCGTCACCGTTGAATCGCTCCACTCCTCGTTGCATACGACCGCACCCCGCACGCTTGTGGAGGCGGCGCATAACAGTAGCACCGAGGCTGTCAGTTGGCAGAGTTTCATTTCCGGATATGTAGCGATAATGATTAGGATGCAAAGTTACACATTCTTTTCCGGAAAACAGCGTCTCCTGCGCGTGCATTTTCTTAAATAAAGCAAAAATTAGCGCGTCAGATTTCCGCAACTTGAAGATTTTGCGTAAATTTACACAAAATTTTTCTGCCACGGTCTGCCCCGACCGCAAACCACATTTATCATTCAGAAGCATCATGTCAAAAGAAATACCTGCCGAACAGCCCGCTCTGGAGTCACGACTGCGTGATTCAGCCACTTGCCGTGATGCTTTTACGGAGGTGATAAACCTCTATTCCGAACCGCTCTACTGGCAGATCCGTAGGCTGGTTCAGAACCACGACGATGCCAACGACCTGCTCCAGAACACTTTCATGAAAGCATGGTCATCGATCGAGAATTTCCGAGGCGATGCCAAGCTCTCGACATGGCTCTACAAAATCGCCATCAACGAAAGCATCTCGTTTCTGGCACGCGAACGCAAACGGCTCAGCATTTCAATCGACGATGAGGCATCGATGCTGGTCAACGCCATCGAAGCCGACACCGAAATCGACGGCGACCAACTGGCGCTGAAACTGCGTAAGGCTATCGCCTCACTCCCTGAAAAACAGCGCATTGTGTTCAACATGAAATACTACGACGACATGAAATACGAGCAGATGTCCGAAATTCTCGGCACATCGGTCGGAGCCCTCAAAGCATCATATCACCTCGCAGTAAAAAAAATTGAACAATATTTTGCTGAAACCGATTAAACCATCGACCCTCAAAAAAGTCATACATAATAAAACATAACAACATGAAGCAACTACCGAAAATATTGAACGATATTGACCGCCGCGACGGAATGACCGTCCCGGAGGGCTATTTCGCCGATTTCGCTTCAAAAATGGCTCAGGCTCTCCCCGAAAAGCAGGAGGAACAGCCCGCTCAAAAACGCTCGGTATGGCTCAGAATCAGACCGTATGCCTACATGGCTGCCATGTTTGCCGGCATCTGGCTGATGATGCAGATGTTCTCCATGATAAAGTCATCGGCGTCTGACCTCAACATTGAAAACTATCCTGCTGTCACCGCGGCACTCGACAATGACCACTTCGACCCTTATGTCATTGAAATCGACGACCGCGAAATCCTTGAATCGATGTACAACGAAGGCTACACAGCCCGCGACATCTATATCATGGACGAGGACTCGCTCGATACTGATGGCTTCTTTGAGGATGATTTAACCGAAACTGTTGTGAACTAAGAGCTTAAAGTCTATGAAAAAATTCAGTATTGTTTTTGTCACACTCCTTGCGCTGATGTTGCCCGCTATTTCCTCGGCGGCGCCTCAGACCGACGGTCGCAAGCAGTTCTTCAAAGAAATACGCGAGTACAAGCACAAGTTCCTCTCAAGGGAACTGGGACTCTCTAAAGAGCAGGAGCAGAAATTTTTCCCCATCTATGACCAGATGGAGGACGAGACTGACAAACTTCAGGAAGAAACCCGCGACTTGGAGGAGAAAGTACGCGAGGCTGACAACCCTTCCGATCTGGAGTATGAAAAAGCTACCGACGCCATTTTCGAATTGAAAATGAAAGAAGGCGAAATAGAAAAATCTTACCTTGAACAATTCCGTACCGTTTTGACTGACAAGCAGTTGTTCAACCTCAAAAATGCCGAACGGAATTTCAACCGCGACCTGATGAAGCAGCACAACCGGCTCCGTCAGAAGAAAAACAAAGCTCAGTAATCCATTTACATAACCTTTTTGAGGAACACGCCGGCTGACTAACGGTCATAGGTGCGTTTCCTCTTTTTATTTATCTCACCGGCAATGAAGAAGTTATATCTGATCCTTTTGCTAACCTTATTTCCTGTCATGAACCTGCTCGCTCAAGACTCGCCATTCAAAAAACCGGACTTTGCCTTTCCGAAACAGGTGACCGAAACTTGGCAGAAGGAACTCGACAAAGGGTTGAAACTGAACGATAATCCGCTGATAATGCGCTCACTGCTCAACCTGTGGGTAGCCTCAACTGAAATATCGCATGACAACCGCGCGCCATTCCTCAAAAAACTGAGCGACCTGTCGCAGAAAAGCGGCAGGAACCCTGAGTTACACGCTCTGATTGACCTGTTGCAGGCTGAGATTTACTGTGACATTTACACGGATGACCGCTGGACCTACGACCGGCGGAAACTGCCGCTCACTCCGCTGCCTGACGACTTCACCGAGTGGTCAGGCGATCAGTTCCGCTACAAAATCAGCTCATTGCTGAAATCCGCTCTCAGCAGTCCTGAACCGCTCGTCAAAACTCCGCTCACCAAATACAAGGGTGTCATAACCCCTTCGAAATACCCCATGTTCTACCCCTCGCTGCTCAGTTTCGTGGCTTATAAAGCACTGTCGATCAACAGCAATGCGGGTGATTCATTTGACAGTGGCAAAGAAATCAGGAATCTGACCTATCGCGCCCTGCTGAACTGTCAGCCTGCCAACAGCCCCGAGCTGTTCATGGCTTTCGTGCAGTCTGACGACACCAAGGAGCCGATGATCGACATCTACCGCCGTTACAAAGATAAATGGTACTCCGGACTGGCACTGTTGAAAAGCAGTGAACTTGACAGCCGCAGCCGATATTTCGAGATGAAGGAGTATATGAAACTCTATCCGGAATCGCCCCTGAACGATTGCATGAAGTGTGAGATGCAGCAGCTCATGGAAGGTCGTTTACGCTATAACATGCCTGAAAAAGTCGCCAAAGGGGTGCCGTTCGACCTGTCGGTGGATATTGAAAACATTCCCCGCGCACATCTGATGCTATACACCATCAAGGAAGTTCCCGCACGCTACGGCACAAATAAAGTGCTTGACAAACAGGTGTGTGACACTCTGATTGTCAACGATATAGATGGACCGTTTAAAAAGCGTGTGAAACTGCAGTTCACCGCTCCTGACTATGGGCAATACACCGTGGTGGCTCTCCCCGAAGGGATAGAACCGAATTTCGATGGCGGCTACCTGCGGACCATCACCTGTTCCGACCTGTTTCTGATGGTGGCTTCGGCTCCGACAGCCGATAACCTGTCGCTCTTCTCCACCTTTGTCGCTGACTTTACCACCGGGTTACCCATGGAAGGTGTGAAAGTGATGGGCGACACAATCAGAAATAAACCGCATCTGCACTACGCAGGCACCACCGACCAAGAGGGACGGGCTGACATTTTTGCCGGCTACAGAGTGCGTGCAGAAAAAGGTGCCGACAAATGGGCTCAGCCGGTGAGCGTCAGCAGCACACGCTACACCCCCCTGCCCGATGTTATGTCAACCGTGACAACCTCGCTCCCCATCTATCACTTCGGCGATGAGGTAGAATGGCTCGCCGTGGTCTATAACTTCAATACCCCCACCGGCAACAAAGTACTGCCTGACAAGGAGTTAAGCGTAACGCTATTGAACGCCAACGGCACGGAGGTGACTTCGGTAATCGGCAAAACCGACAGTTGGGGCAGAATGACCGGCAAATTCACCCTGCCTGTCTCCGGACTCGCAGGAAATTTCATGATACGCATCACTTATCCCGATGAAGCGCGCGTCCTCGGCGGCACACGCTTTGTCGTATCGGATTACAAACTGCCCACATTCACTGTAGAGATAAGGGACATTCGCCGAAATTCACCTGAGCCTGATGCCGTGACCTTGTCCGGTCTGGCTCAGACCTACTCTCACTTCCCCGTGGCTAATGCCAAGGTGATGGTCAACGTGGAGATTTCCGACAGCTGGCGCTGGTGGTTCTCGTCAAGGAAAAACCTGACAAATATCGAAGCTGTCACCGATGACGCAGGCATTTTCACAGTGACGATTCCGGCTGACACTCTCCGCGCCCATGCCGGCGACCGTGCTGTCTACGTCACTGCCAGCGTCACCTCACCCGGTGGCGAAACTCGCGCCGCATCAGCCACTTTCGTCATGGGCAAGCCATATTACATCTCAGCTGACATTGACAATAACCTTGAGGTCAGCACCCCGGCAAACCTCAACATCGGGTTCATGACACCCACCTTCGACAAAGTCAACCTGCCGGCTACGCTGAAACTATACCGCAGTGTTCCCGAAACCAATAATGATGAGATTGCAGCTTTTGATTTTATTGAAATTGCGGTAGAGGATGATGGACAGTCCTATTCCCGCGAAGGAGAACCTGCATACTCGTTTACCCTCGCTGACTCCTCGAAGCCGGTCGACCTGTCAAAAGTGGAGTCCGGCATGTATGACTTCGTGATTGCACCCGTCGACACCACTCTCGCCGAGCCGCTGACCGTGCGTGACATATTCGTTTACGACAAAAATCAGTCGGACTTCCCCCTCGACGAAATGGCGTGGACTCCGTTCTCCGACGGTCAGACCATCATGTTCCACTCGCAGACCGGCGAAATTCTTGTAGGCACTGACCGCGAAAACCTCAACATGCTCTGCATTGTCGCCACCAACGACTCCCTTATTTCCACCCGTTGGATTTCTTTCCGCAAAGGAATGAACCATCTGGCATTAACTCTGCCCGACGGCGTCACTGAAGCATCGGTCAATCTGAGCGGTGTCAACAATGGCGATGTGGCAGTCATGCGTTATAAAATAGTCACCCCCGGCAACACACGCAGTCTGGATTTCAAAATTGAAAGTTTCCGCGACAAGGTGACTCCGCTCTCTACCGAAACATGGAAATTCCGTGCCAACATGATTCAAGGCACTGACACCGTCGGCACCCCTGCTGCCGTCATGCTTCGCCTTTTCTCTCAGGCTGTCAATGACTTGGCACAGATGCGCGACATTCATTTCTTCAGCCCCCGCGCCACCGTGCTGACCGGATTTTTCTCCATGCGCAACAACCGCTTCAGCAATTATTACTCAACACCGCCTACCATGAGGAGTCCTATATATCCTTTCGTGAGCTTCCCCTCATTTGAGCTATATCGTTATAGCGATACTGATTACGAATGTGAGCGGATCTATGCTGAGGATATGTTGATGGCGAACACAACCGTCAAAATGGCAAGCACCAACTTCGACCACGCCGCTCCCGCAGTGGTGCGTTCCTTTAAAGAAGAAGTGATGACCGATGAAGAAGCAGCGGAAGCTGAAACAGGAGGTAGTGGTGCCGATACTCAGAAGGAGCAATATCGTCCGAGCGAAGTGCCGCTGGCGCTCTTTGAGCCTATGTTGGTCACCAATCCCGACGGTACTCTGGAGTACAGCGTGACCTTCCCCGACGCCTCCACCACATGGCTGCTGAACGCTACCGCATATACTGACCGCGTTTATTCGGCAAATGTCAGCGAACGCATCGTGGCTGCCCACCCCTTGATGGTGCAGACATCGTTGCCGCGCTTCATGCGTTTGGGCGACAAAGCCACTCTCTCTGCCACCATTATGAACAATTCGGGCGAGAACCTCCCGGAGATTGCCACACGTTTCGAAGCCATCGACCCTGCAACAGGCAGCGTCATGTCATTCGCCGAAGAACGGATATCGCTTGATAACGGTCAGATGAAAGTTGTCAGCATGCAGCTCTATGCCGACCGACTCTCGCCCGGACTGATAATCCGTGCCAAAGCCTCAGGCGGCAAATATGCCGACGGAGAGCAGGCGATGATTGCTGTTCTGGAAGCCTCGCAGCCGGTCTACGAAACAACACCTTTCTACCTCAACCCCTCGCAAAAATCAACCCACATTGATGTCAACGCCGGCAACGATGCTAAGGTCACTCTGGAATTCTACCAGAACCCCACATGGAGCGTGGTCACCGCACTGCCCGGATTGCGTCACGAAACATACACCACTCCCATCGATGCCGCCGCAGCCATCGGATCGGCAGCAATAGCCGAGAACCTACTGAAACGGAATCCCGGAATTGCCACCGCAATACGTCAGTGGCTCGACTCTGACCGCTCCGACTCCACATTGGTATCCATGCTTGAGCGCAACCCCGACTTGAAAATCGCTCTGCTTGAAGCAACCCCGTGGATAACCGACGCCATGAACGACACTCAGCGCATGCAGCGCCTCGCACTGCTGTTCGACCGCAAGGAAATTGCAGCAGTCTATGCCACAGCCATAGAAAGTCTCGCTCAGTTGCAGCGCTCCAAGGGGTGGGCATGGGTAAATATTTACAATGATCCCGACGAGTGGGCAACAGCGATAACGCTCGAAATACTGGGCTACATCAAGAGCCTCGGTTATCTCCCTGACGACAAACGCCTTGACTCAATGATAAAAAATGCAGTGGAATATTTCGACTCACAGGTAATTGAAAAGTCGAAATTGAGAGGTAAACCCTATGTCAACATGACATATCCGCTGATTCGCGCACCGTTCACCAATGTGCGCCAGCCGTCGGCTGCCCGTGCCGTCACTGAAGCCACCATTCAGAACACCATTGCACATTGGAAGGAATACTCCACACGCGACAAAGCCTTCGCTGCCATAATTCTGGCACAGCACAACTACCACTCCACCGCACGCCACATCGTCTCATCCATCGCCGAATTCGCCATCGAGACTCCCTACCGTGGAATCTATTGGGATAAAGCCAACATAGGAACCACGGCGCGCATACTTCAGGCTTACGCGCTCACCGGTCAACCGCGCGAGCAGATCGATGCCATCCGTCAGTGGCTCATACTCAACAAAGCCGCGAATAACTGGGGGAATTCAATCGATACCTCATGCATAATCTACAACATTCTCGCCACCGGATCGCAATGGACATCGCTTTCTCCCGGCTCAACACTGGTGAAAGTCGACGACACCGAGTTCATGCCTGACAAAGTGGACAACATCACCGGTTATTTCCGCGCCGACCTCTCACAGTCGTTCCATGGCGAGCCGGTCAAGATAGGCATTTTCCGCACCGGCGACACCCCTGCCTACGGTTCGGTCTACACCGTCAGCACCCAACAGATGGACTCCATACAGGCTGCCTCATGTCCCGAACTGAGCATATCCAAGCGGTTCCTTGTCAGAGTTGACTCAGCCGATGGCGAAACATGGCGTGAAAGCACCGAGTTCCATGTCGGTGACGTAGTCAAGGTGTCAATGACCATCAAGGTCACTGAGGAAATGCAGTATGTAACCATTATTGACAATCGTGCCGGCACACTGGAACCGGTCAATCAGCTCCCGGAAAATCTTATGACCGGACGAAGCCGATTCTACCGTCAGACTGACAACTCTTCTTCGCGCTGCTTCACCAACTACCTCCCCAAAGGCACCTATATCCTTGAACAGACCTTCACGGTCACCCATCCGGGCGAGTTCACCTCAGGAATAGCCACCATCCAGAGCCAGTATGCTCCGCAATACACAGCCCACTCTGCCGGCTTCATCCTCAAAGTCACCGACTGACAAATTTTTATCAATTTCACAAACCAGTTTACCTCAAAAACATAAAGTAAATTACCTCAAAAATATAAAATAAAACACCTCAAAAATATAAAATAATTTTGTCAATTCAGATTAAATACCTAATTTTACACCTATTATGGAAGAATTGAACTATCTGAAAAGAATTGCCGACAGAACACTTGATTTGAGGTTAGAGACTTTCGGAGCGGTGCAGATTGCCGGTCCAAAATGGTGTGGAAAAACCACCACAGCCGAGCGACGCGCTGAAAGTGTAATAAAGCTTCAGGATCCCGACCGGAGAGATGGCTATCTGGCAACTGCTCGTATAAAGCCTTCTCTATTACTCCAAGGTGCCACCCCACGGTTAATAGATGAATGGCAGGTTGCTCCGGTAATATGGGATGCAGTGCGCCATGCTGTTGATGAGCGCAGAAAAAAGGGGCTGTTCATTCTCACAGGTTCTACCGTCATTGACGATAACGAAATAATGCACACCGGGACGGGGCGCATATCAAAAATGGCAATGTATCCGATGAGCCTTTTCGAGTCGCTTGAATCTAACGGAATGGTTTCTTTGCACAGACTTTTCAGTGACAGAAAGTACGACATTGACGGTGTGACATCGGACCTATCCATTGAAAAACTTATTTTCGCCGCTTGTCGCGGCGGATGGCCGGCATCTCTTGACGTCATTAATAACGAGGCTAAACTTCTGATTGCCAAAGACTATGTCAATGTCATTTGCAATGAAGATATTTCAAGAGTCGATAAAACTCGGAGAAATCCATCTTTGGCAAGATTGATATTGCGTTCCTATGCCAGAAATATCTGCACTCTTGCAAAGAAATCCTCCATGTACAATGATGTCAAGCAAGAAATGGAAGGTCTATCAATGCCAACATTTAACGATTATGTGGATGCGCTGGAAAAGCTCTTTGTTATTGATGACATTGAGGCATGGTCTCCTGCAATTCGTTCAAAAACCGTTATACGCACCGGTAAGAAACGCTGTTTTGTTGACCCATCCATTGCTGTGGCTACTTTGGGGGCTTCTCCTGAAAGTCTGGAAATGGATCTCAACACATTCGGTTTCATTTTTGAATGTCTTTGTTTCCGTGACCTTCGTGTCTATTCTCAAGCATTGGGAGGAAGACTCTCATATTATCATGACCGCTACGGGCTTGAGGCTGATGCTGTCCTGCACCTTGATGACGGACGCTTTGCTCTGATTGAATGTAAACTTGGTAGCCGTGACATTGAGGACGGAGCAAAACATTTGATTGAAATAAAAAGACTTATAGCCGAGAAGAATCAGACTGATAAGAGTTCACGACTTCGTGAACCGGACTTGCTGATTGTGCTTACAGGTGGAGAAATGGCTTACACCCGTGACGACGGAGTGAAGGTCATTCCTATTGGTTGTCTGCGCGACTGAGCGCCGTAGTCAGAGTAACTCTTGGAGAATCATGTAGTTATATTTGCGGGTGCGGTCCATGGCTGTGAAAATATCCAGTATGGTCCAGATGCCGCATCCGCCGCAGGTGATCAGCTTCATCATACCCTTGACAAAATCTCCGAGCAGAAAACGGTCAACACCCCAGCCGCCGAGAAGCCATGCTATCACGGTCATGGTCATGGGCGATTTAAATGGAGCGTTCATGATATCGTCGAATCGCAGCTCGCTGACGTTTTCAAGCAGCAGCTTTATCTGCGGCAGGTCAGACTGATAGAATTTCTTTCCGTTCTCCTGAAAAAACTGGTCGATTTGTGCCTGTGTCATAGTGTCGTAATTTTGTGGGGTGATTAATTGCCGGTTCAGGCATTGTCATCGTCATTGTCATTCACTGTCAGCCTGATAAGCTCCAGACGTGTGGCGCTACGTTTCATAATCTGCAGTGAGAAATTGCCGTCGATGATGGTTTCGCCCTGTTGAGGTATGCTGCCTGTGGAGTGCATGATGAAACCGGCGAGGGTCTGATAGTCGTCGCTTTCAGGCAAATTCAGGTGATAGAGGTCGTTGATAGCCTCTATTTCCATACGCCCGGAAAACTCGTAGACGTTCGGCGCAATCTGATGCTGCACCAGCCCTGAAAGGTCATGCTCATCCTGAATATCGCCGAAGATTTCCTCAACCAAATCCTCCAGTGTCACCATGCCCGACGTTCCTCCGAACTCATCGACTATGATAGCCATGGAGCGTTTCTCGGCAAGCAGACGGCGCATCATTTTGTTTGCAAGCAATGTTTCCGGGGCGAAAATTACCGGCTTCACTGCCTCCTCCCACGAATCGTCGGGGTGGAACATTTCGGACACATGGATGTAGCCGAGAATGTTGTCTATATCCTCGCGATAAACCAGAATTTTGGAGCGACCGGTCTTTGTGAACAGTTCTATAAGCTGCGCCGTGGTGGTGTCGTCCATGTCTACTGCCACAATCTCATTGCGGGGAGTCATGCAGTCACGCAGGTGAATGGTGGAGAAATCCAGCGCATTGTGGAAAATCTTCACTTCATTCTCAATCTGTGACTCCTTCCCCTCGGAATCAGCCTTGTTCATGGTACGCTCAATGAACTCATTGAGATCGCCCAGCGAAAGGTAGCCCAATCCGTTTTCCGTGTCCCTGACCCCGAACAGACGCATCAACAGCCGTGAAATCCATGTGGTCAGCAGCGAGATGGGGTAAAGAATCAGATAAATCAGGTAAATGGGTATGGAGAACAGTTTGAGCGATGCATTGGGGTTTATGCGGAATATCGATTTCGGGAGGAACTCGCCTGTGAGCAGGATGACAGCGGTGGATATAATGGTGGAAACAATCAGTATCACCGCCTCGTTCTGCGATATGTTTGCGCTGATCAGCGGGTCGAGCAGACGCGACGTGCCCATGCCGTAGATTACCAGAGCTATGTTGTTACCCACCAGTATGGTGGAGATGAAAAATGACGGACGGGTGTAAAACAGGTTCAGAATTTTTGACACTATGCCGCCGCGCTGAATGTCAAGCTCCACACGCACGCGGTCCGAGGTGACGAAGGCTATCTCCACCCCTGAGAAAATGGCAGAGAAAGTGAGCGTCACTATTATTAATATGTACCACGACTGATCCATCAGTTGACTTCCTTAAAGTTATGTATCTCCTGCTGTTGCGCGGAGCTGTTCTTATCCTTTACAGTAGCTGTTTTCTGCCTTTCCACCGGGGCTACCTTCTGTTTCTCTTCCGGCGACACCCTCTGCCTTTCTTCCGGCGCGACTTTCTGTTTTTCTTCCGGAGCTACCTTCTGTTTTTCCACAGGCGACACCTTCTGTCTTTCTTCCGGGGCTACCACAGGGTTCTCATTGTCCTGCTCCCGTTTGTCCGGCACCGGGAAGATGCCTGACGGCTGGAGAATGTCATATTCCGTCATCTGCTCGTTCGATTTGAATCCGTAGCCCTCGATGATGCGGTTCGAACGCTCGATGTGGATAAATGAGTCAGAGTAGACCTTGTGCTGCTCCTGATCCCAGAAAAGCTGCTGGGTGAGGAATTTGTCACCCAGAGTGTTCTTGATGTTCACGTTTCCGTCAAGCTCCCATATTTTGTTTTGGCTCCAGTAAACAGCTGAATCACAAATGACTGTGGCTTCAACCGTCATGCTGTCAGTATATTTTTCGATATAGATGCCATCAGCGAAGCGCCAGAACGGTTTTTCCGCCTCCTCGAACATCTCCCATAGCTTGGCAGTAATCTTGTAGCGGGTGTAGCCTGAGTCTGACACCAGTGTCTCCACATCGCGAGTGACCATGGTGGGAGTGGCGGCAGGGTCGGTCACCGCCGGTTCCGCCGGCTGTTTCTTCTCTGAGCAGGAAGTAACCACGGTCATCGCCATCACTGCCGAAGCGACAACCGCAGGCATCAGGCGCATCATGGATGTCGGCTTCCGCTGACCCATTATCTGAGTTTGCTTTGCCAGAACCAGAGTTCATTGAAGTTCACGCCGAGGGTGAACATGAAATAATTCTCTTTCACCAGCGGGTTTGGTGTTGCCTGACGGTGGAAATATTCAAAAGTGAGGTTTACGACTGTTTTTGAGCCGGGTGCGGGCAGTCCGAAGCCGGCTGTCACACCCTGCTTGCGGATGTGGTTGTCGCCAACCATCACATAGTCGCGGTCGTAGTATGCGCCCACGCGGTAGTTCACACGCTGAATCCATGAGCCGCGCATGTCAGGGGTGTACTGCAAGCCGGCTGCCACTTTCCATCGGTTGTCGAAGCGCACTCCCTCAAAACCTTCAAGGGTTGTGTACTTGGCATTTTTCCACGGCTGATAGGTGAAGTCAGCCTCAATCATCCAGCGGTTGCGCAGGTTCAGGTTTATGCCGGCGCCCCAGCTTTCGGGCATTGAGTAGTTATGGCGCAGATGAATGGTCTGAGTGGTGTCAGGAGTCTGTGACTCGTTGTTGTCATATTTGATGCCGAAGGTCTTGCCGCGAAGATCCTTGCCGGGAGTGTAGCTGACACCCACGGTCAGACGGTCATAGCGGCTCAGCGGCAGCGAATACTGCATGCCGAACTGCAGCGAATAGTCGCGCACCTGAATGACACGCTCGAACAGCGACATGGCGCCTGTGGCAGTGTAGACATAGTTGTCATTGGTGATGTTACCGAACATGTAGCCCACGTTGGCACCCAATGAAAATCCTTTGAACGGACGGTAGCCCAGACCGGCATAGAGCAGGCTGATGCCGCCGGTACCCTGATATGAAGCCGCTCCGTTTTCAATCTCGCTGCCGAAGGCATATCCGGTGGAGGTCACCGGCAGCATGCCTATTGAGGCACCGAAGTGTTTGGTTATTGGAAACTGCATGGTTATGTAGTCCAGACCGCCGCCCCAGTCCGATGTCTTGCTGGCATTGTCCGATGCCGACTGATACGACAGGCTGATACCCATGTCGAACAGGAAGGTCAGCGAGTCCATCGCTGCGTATGAGGCAGGGTTCATCACATTGATCTGTCGACCGTTCTGCATGGCGTAGCCCACGCCTCCCATTGCGCGCTGCGACGAGGTGGCGTTGTCACGCAGGGCACCGTAGCCGAAGCGTGAGTAGGGCGAGAAAGCGTCCTGAGCCGCCATTCCCAGCGTGGAGAGCGCCATCAGGGCGCATATCAATGCTATGTACTTATTTATTCTCATTATATAATAGTATTCTGTTTAAACCAAGTGAGACAAGACCGGGATATACCGCCGATTCCACAGGCTGCAGCATGCGGGCTATGTCGGCTCCCCACCCGCCGGTGATGATAAGGCGGGTGTCGGCAGGCAGCTGCGACAGATAGAACAGAATCTCAGCCTTGATGCCGTTGACCACTCCTGAGCGCATGGCAGTTTCGGTGGAAACACCCAACAGGGGGGTCTCGCCGCGAGAGTCTATCATGGGCAACCTTCCGGTGAAGCGGTTAAGGGCTTTCAGACGCAGTCCTATGCCGGGAGCTATGTTTCCGCCCTCGAATTCACCTTTTTCGTTGACGAAGTCATAGGTCACCGCGGTGCCTATGTCAACAATCAGCGAATTTCTGCCCGTGTTCACCGACCATGCGCCAACGGCGGCGGCAATCCTGTCGGAGCCGAGCGTTTCGGGGGTCTGATAGAGAATTTTGATGGGCAGCGGCACGGAGGCGCTGAGAATCAGCACATTTTCCTCACCGAACAGCTGGTGAAGATAACCTATGAGCGTATAGTCATTCGCCACCACGGTGCAGAGCGCCACCCGGGCAGGTTCATAGTCTTTCTTTAATTGTGTGAGATGGGTGCGTGAAACATTTGAGACGGCTTCCTGCCAGATGGCAGTCTCACCCTCCCAGATCACAGCCTTGAGCGCCGTGTTTCCGCGGTCGATAGTCAGATAACGTTGCATTTCGTGACAAAATTAGTAAATTGTGGAGAATCTACCCTAAAACTTCGTAAATTTAACACAATTTTTATATAAATAAACCCCGATGTGTGTAAACGGCGCGATATTTTAAGTAACTTTGTGGGAAATTGCTTGCTATGGAATCAATCAAACAACTTTATAAGATTGGCTACGGTCCCTCAAGCAGCCACACCATGGGTCCGCGAAAGGCGGCGGAGCTGTTTCTGGGGCGCAACGGTAATGCCTCGCATTTTCAGGTCACGCTCTATGGCTCGCTTGCCGCTACCGGCAAGGGACACCTCACTGACCAAGCCATTCTCGACGTGCTCGAACGCACTGCCCCCACTGAAATCATCTGGAAACCTGATGTGTTCCTGCCGTTCCACCCTAACGGCATGCGGTTCCAGTCGTTCAACGCCCACAATTCACTGATAGAATCGGAGACAGTCTACTCCATAGGGGGCGGTGACATCTGCCACGAGAACGAGGGGCGACGCCATGTGGAGGAAATCTACGAACTGACCCACATACGCGACATCATGGAATGGTGTGACCGCACCGGACGCAGCTACTGGGAATATGTTGACCATTGCGAGAACTCCGATGTGTGGGACTATCTGAAGGTGGTGTGGCAGACCATGCGCGAGGCTGTCGAGCGCGGCATCGAAGCTGAAGGTGTGCTGCCGGGTGGACTCGGCGTGAGGCGCAAGGCGGTGCAGTATCATGTTCATGCCGCGGGCTACAACTCAAACCTGAAAAGCCGTGGTCTGGTCTATGCATACGCTCTTGCCGTGAGCGAGGAGAACGCTGCGGGCGGAAAGATTGTGACAGCCCCCACATGCGGCTCGTCAGGCGTGGTGCCGGCGGTGCTCTATCACCTCGCCACCTCCAAGAATTTCTCGGAACAGCGGATTCTGCGCGCTCTCGCCACTGCCGCGCTGTTCGGCAACGTGGTCAAGAAAAATGCCTCGGTGTCAGGCGCCGAAGTGGGCTGTCAGGGCGAAGTGGGCGTGGCATGCGCCATGGCAGCAGCCGCTGCCAGTCAGCTGTTCGGCGGCTCGGTGGCACAGATTGAATACTCAGCCGAGATGGCGCTGGAGCATCACTTGGGGCTGACATGCGACCCGGTCTGCGGACTGGTGCAGGTGCCCTGCATTGAACGAAACGCCTACGCGGCAGCGCGAGCACTCGACTCTAACCTCTATGCGGCTTTCTCTGACGGACGCCACTCCGTTTCGTTCGACCGCATTGTGGAAGTAATGAAACAGACGGGACACGACATGCCGTCACTTTATAAGGAAACTGCCAAGGGCGGACTTGCCGCCATCGGCGAATAACATTTCTATCAATGAACCGATTGACTGAACCACAAGGAGTTAAGGGGTCACTGCTGCGTAACCCCAAAATATGGCAGACCGCGTTGTGCGTCGCCATCATGGCTATCATAGCCATCTGTTTTTTTCACCCAGATGCTTTTCAGGGCAACCAGCTGCGCCAGTATGACATGATGCAGGGCGCTGCCATAGGGCAGGAGGCGAAAGCTTTCCACGAAGCCACCGGCGAAACCACATGGTGGACCAACTCGCTTTTCGGAGGCATGCCCATGTTCCAGATTTCGCCCACCTACTCCTCTAACGCCCTATTCTCATGGATTACAACGGTTTACGGCTTGGGACTACCCTCGCCGTCGAATCTGCTGTTCATGATGATGTTCGGCTTCTTCATCCTGATGCTTGCCATGAACGTCAAGTGGCAGTACGGGCTGATTGGTGCCGTGGCGTGGGGTTTCTCCACCTACTTCATCATCATCATTGGCGCCGGACACATCTGGAAGTTCGTGACACTCAGCTACATACCTCCGACAATAGCAGGTATAATCATGTGTTACCGCGGTCGTCGGATAGCCGGCGCAGGTGTGGCGGCACTGTTTGCCATGATGCAGATTTCATCGAACCACCTGCAGATGAGCTACTACTTCATGTTCGTCATCCTCGGCGTGGTAATCGCGTTTGCCATAGAGGCGTTCAAGTCTAAGAAGCTCCGCCATTGGGGCGTGTCGACGCTTGTGCTCTTCGGAGCGGGATTGCTCGCCGTAGGTGCCAATCTGCCATCGCTTTATTACACCTACGAATACTCCAAGTCGACCATGCGTGGCGGTCACTCCGAACTGACAGCAGAAGTTGCCGATGCCTCGGTGAAGTCTGACGGTCTGGACCGCGACTACATCACCCAATACAGCTACGGACGCTCTGAAACGCTGTCGCTGATGATTCCGAACATCAAGGGAGGCGCATCGGTGCATCCTGTCAGCGGAAGAATCGAGTCAATGACACTGGCTGACCTGCCGGCAGCCAAAGAGGCTCAGGAAAATGGTATCATGGACCGCATGACGGCACAATATATGAGCTATGTGTCGCAATATTTCGGCGAACCTGAGGGCACGAGCGGTCCCATCTATGTGGGTGTGATCATCTTCGCCCTGTTCCTGATAGGCTGCGTTATTGTCAAGGGTCCGCTTAAGTGGGCATTGGTGGCGCTTACGCTGCTGTCAGTGCTGTTGGCATTGGGTCGTAACTGCATGTGGCTCACCGACTCCTTCATCGACTACATACCCATGTACAGCAAGTTCCGCACCGTTGAAAGTATTCTTGTGATAGCGGAGTTCACCATACCCCTGCTTGCCATTCTGGCTCTGCAGAAAATGCTCACTGACCCGGACCGGAAGAAATACACCGCGGTCACACTGATATGCTTCGGCGTGGTGGCTTTCATATCCCTGCTCGGAATGATGCTCCCCGGCATTTTCGGGGGCGCGGTCAATGAAACCGACGAACAGACATCGAACATGATCGTCTACCAGCTCATGTCGCAGGGCTATTCCGCTCAGGAAGCGCAGGTGTTCAGTCTTGACAATCCTACCATCTACGATGCCATCAGCCAGCTGCGAATGGGCATGGTGCGCGCCGACTCGCTGCGCAGCCTCATCTTCGCCCTGCTGGCATGCGGTTTCATCATCTTCGGTCTGCAAGGCAAAGGCAAAAAGAACCTGATTGCATGCGCCGCCGTGGGACTGCTGGTTTTCATTGACCTATACACGGTCAACAAGCGCTATCTGAACCACGACAGCTTCTGCACTCCCGAGCTTTCGCTGGTCGATCCGTTCGCGCCCACCGAGCTTGACCGCTACCTGCTCAGCGACACCACCATGAACTTCCGCGTGATGAACGTGCCGGCGTTCAACAGCCCGGCGCCCTCATATCACCACAAGATGATAGGCGGTTATCATGCAGCCAAACTCACTCGCTATCAAGACCTTATAGACCGCCATCTGATTCATTTCCTCACAGGTGAAGTCACCGAGGCTGACCTTCAGGTGCTAAACATGCTCAACGCACGCTATCTGATTGACAATCAGGGACAACCCATCACAAATCCGGCTGCCTTCGGCAACGCTTGGTTTGTCGACACCCTGCTCACGGTTGATGGCGCCGATGCCGAAATGGATGCGCTGAGCCGCTTCGACCTGCAAAAAGTGGCAGTTGCCGACAAGCAGTTTGCCGGCATACTGAAAGCAGCCGCTGAAACACAGCCGGGCGACACCATCTTTGAAACCTCCTACGCCCCCAACCGCCTGACCTACCACGCCAAGAGCGCCAACGGCGGCACTGCGGTGTTCTCCGAGGTTTACTTCCCGTGGGGCTGGAAAGCTGAGATTGACGGCACACCGGTGGAGATTGGCAGGGTCAACTATCTGCTCCGTGCCATCGACATCCCTGCCGGCGAGCATACCGTTGTCATGACCTTCGACCCCGATTCGATGCATGCCACCACCGCCACGGCAACCGTAGCCGTAATACTCATCTATCTGTTAGTCATAGCAGGAGTTGTCATTACCATAATCCGTTACAAACCTCGCAAAAGATAGAATTAGCGGACGCTCCACGGAGCGTCGCTACATAGTAGCTCATAACTATGACCTATCACCTGATGGACACATTACATGCCTTAGGCAGACTGCGTGCCGGCAAAGGGTTCGGAGTACACTCCCCCTTTGCCTACGCCTTCATCAAGGATGTGTTGCGCCTGCCTGACAAGTATGGCTACTATGCCTATCATCTCATTGACAGCCTGTATGCCACGGCTGTGGATAGCCATAGCCCTGTCCTTCCGGTCAAATATCTTAAACTGATCTATCGCATTGTCGTTTTCTACAACTCAGGCAATCTGCGTGTCATTGGTGACCCACAGCCGCTGAACCCGTTTCTGTCAGCCGTCAAGCCGCCTGAAGAGCTGCCTGCATCAGGTCGTCAGATAATAATCGTAGCCCCCACACCACAGCTCACGGAGATTGACAGCATCGACTTTGAGCAGGAGCCGATTTTCATTGTCACCTGCCTCAAGCAGAACCGCGCCGCATGGGAGATGATAACCTCGCGCTACACCGCCCATGGCATGTCGTTCGCCAATCCCCACTTTGCGGTGTTCGTGCCTGACAGTCGCCTGCCCCGGCAGCATTTCAACCTCTGGATATGAGTCGCCCCGTCACCTCCGTTGACCGCCTGATTGAGTCATACGCCGCATACATGCAGTTGGAACGGGGAATGTCAGAGAACACCTGCGTCAGCTATTCGTTTGATGTTCAGAAGTTTGCCGCATACATTGAAGAGCGTGGCAAAGGGATAGCCGATGTCACCGTCGACGACCTCAGGGAGTTCATGGGCGAGCTGCACGACCTTGGCATCGCCCCTGCCTCGCAGGCGCGGATTGTGTCAGGGCTGAAATCATTCTATCGGTTCATGAAGATGGAGAACTACATTGACGAAAGCCCTGCCACACTGCTTGAGTCGCCGCGAACAGGCAAGCATCTGCCCGACGTGCTCAGCGTAGAGGAAATCGACGATCTCACAGCTGCCATCGACGAAGGCTCAGCCGAAGGACTGCGCAACCACGCCATCATAGAAGTTCTCTACGGCTGCGGACTGCGCGTCAGCGAGCTTATAAACCTTGAAATATCAAAACTTTACCTCAACGACGGCTACCTGATAGTCACCGGCAAAGGTAATAAGCAGCGCATGGTGCCGATGTCAGAAATCTCCATAGAGCTGATTAACGACTACCTTGCCATCCGTGGCGAAAACGGTGTAAAACCGGGCGAGGAGAACATACTGTTCCTGAACCGTCGCGGCAAACGCCTCACCCGCCAGATGATTTTCATTATCATCCGCCGTCTGGCAGCCGCAGCCGGAATCAACAAAGAAATCTCGCCCCACACGTTGCGCCACTCCTTCGCCACCCATCTGCTTGAAGGGGGTGCCAATCTCCGTGCCATCCAGCAGATGCTCGGTCACGAATCCATAGCCACCACCGAAATCTATCTCCATCTGGACACCACCCGTCTGCGCGACGAAATCCTCCGCTTCCACCCCCGCAACCGGTGATTATAGATCAAGTGAATTTTCGTTGAGCAGAAAATCGTAGATACTAATAATTGTTGTTCCTGCTTCAGTTCTCATAACAGGAGTTTCTTCTCCTACTATTATAATTTTCTTAAATGAATCATCGATATTCCGCAGAGATGATTCTTCTTGTTGGAATTTTTCCTCATCCGGCATCTTGAACGCCGACTGGATATAATAACGCCTGCTGCCGAGATTACATACGAAATCCACTTCAAGTTGAACCCTTTCACGCCTGTTGTCATCAACTCTGCGCTGAATTGGCACAACACCCACATCAACATTGAACCCCCTGATTCGCAACTCGTTGTAGATGAGATTCTCCATTAAGTGCGTAAATTCCACTTGACGGAAATTCAACCGGGCATTTCGCATACCTTCATCAACGAAGTAATACTTAAAAGGACTGTCGATTAACTTCTTGCCTTTTATATCATATCGTGAAGCCCTCTCCATTATGAATGAGTCGCATAGATAATCTATATATGCAGAAATGGTTTTATTACCTACTTTCTCGTGCTTAACGCTCTCAAACGTATTAGCGAGTTTGGTAGGATTTGTAAGTCCTCCTATTGACGAAGCCAATATGTTCACCAATTCATCCAACACATCGGTATTACGAATTTTATAACGATCAACAATATCTCTCAGATATGTGTATTCCATCAGATTCTTAAGAAATTCCGATTTCTGTTCGTCCGTTTCCAATTGAACTACTTGTGGCAAGCCTCCGTATATCATGCGCTGCCTCAGAGCCTTGGTCATGCTCAGTCCGCTGACGGGATAGTATTCACTGAAACGGAGAGGATGCACCTTGACTTCATAACCTCTGCCTCGGAAAGTAGTGATTACATCTTTGGATAGAAAGCGAGCATTACTTCCGGTGACATATACATCAACATTCTTGATGTGAAGATAGCTGTTTAAAACATCCTCAAATTCCGGAACATGTTGGATTTCATCGATCATTACATAGTATTGCACTTCATCGAGTAGTTGAGAATCAATGAAATCTAGCAATTTATCAGGGTCTCTAAGTTCTCGATTACGCCTGTCTTCTAAATTAATATTGATGATGTGATCAGCGTTAACGCCGTGCGTTTTAAGCCAGTCAGCATAAAGTTCGGATAATAAGAATGATTTGCCACAACGTCGCACACCTGTGACAATTTTTATCATGCCATTGTGTCGGCAAGTTATGAGCTTATTTAGATAAATGGGTCTTTCTATCTTCATGCTATTACTTAAAACTGTGCCATGTCACACAATTTAGTAATACAAAGATAGGAACTTTACCCAAAAAATCCAAATTGTTTCTCTTTTTTCACCCCCTGACCTTCTCCATCATTCATCATCCATCCGCTTCCACCCCCGCAACCGGTGAGAGGTTGTGGGGTGTTCACTATTAAGTAATGAACTGACGAGCCAATGATGAAGGTTAATTATAGTTAGGGTGAACTGACGAGGCAATGATGAAGGTTAATTATGGTGCCAAATGACAGGCTGAACTACTTAATTGCTATTTTCTTCACGAAGTTGCCCTGACGAATAATGTAGATGCCGGGGGCAAGATTTTCAAGGGTGTTACCTATCCTATAACCATTCAGGTTGTAGACCTCTATCGGGAAATTGTAATCTATTTCCGAGGTGATTTCGTCACTTATCACCTGCTCTACATCTGCCGATTCATTGAGGATGTCAATTTCCAGTACGGGACCATTGGCATAGAGCGATTCCACAATGATTTTGCAACTGTTTGATGCACCATCGACAGCGGCTGCCGTTGACCTCACTTCAGAAAGATCTGCGTGGAGCGTCACCTTACCGTTGACATCGACAGTAGCTATCCGGGGATTCGTAGAGCGCCAGAACAGCTGCGGCAAAGTCACATTCTGAGGCAGCAGGGTGGCTTTCAGTTGGAAGGTGTCACCAATTTTTCCATCAAACTTTATTTCACCTTCATATTTCATTTCGGTTGGCTCAATCATCACATAACTGCTGAATCGATTCCAGCAAGAAGTGGCGTTTTTATAAGCTTCCACAGTATTCTGTCCCTGAAGGTAGAGTTTGTCATTGAAGTCGTCGAATGTGTTGTCCGGGGCTACGGGAGGCGTCTGGGCTGTAATGTAAACTGAGGAAGCCCTACAGCGATCAAATGCAGATTGACCTATGGTCTTGACGTTGGGTCCTATGATAATTGTATCAAGATAAAAACCTTCTGAGAATGCAAATTCACCAATTGTCTCAACTGATGGGGGTATAACCACTTCCTTTATGTTGCATCTATGGAACGCATTCTCTTTGATTGTCTTAATACCGCTGCCTAATTTCAGAGATTTAAGGGCGAAGCAACTTTCGAAATACGAAGCAGGAATTTCCTCGATAAGGTTTCCGACAATGACTTCTTGAATTCGGTATTTATTACAGGGGATAGAGCTTAAGAATCTTCCTAAATAAATGGAGGTTATACGATCTTCGTAAAATGCCTCATACCCTATATCCAGTTTACCCAGACCATCTTCAAATATCAAATTTCTCAGTAGTGAGCAACCTGAGAAAGCATATTTTCCAATCGATGTTACGGAGCCGGAGACAGTCACCGTATTAAGTCTATTGCAACCGTAGAAGGCATAGTCAGGGATTGCTGTCACGGTTTCAGGTATGACCAAATCCTCGATTTCTTTTCGGCTACATAAAGATTATGCGTATAAGTTAATGGATTGGAGGTTACGCTTTCGAAATCTATTCGACACAGTGATTCAATAGAAGCAAATTCAGACTTATCTAATTTATAACAGTTGAAGAACGCATTATCCCGGATTGAAGTGACAGAGTTGGGTATATTCACGGACTCTAATGAGCTACAATTGCGGAACGCGGAGTTACCCAAGGTCTTAACTGTTCCCGGTATTTTTATTGTTGCCAATTTTGTGCAACCAAAGAATGATGAATTGCCAACAATATCCAACCCATCGTTGAGGTTTACAGATTGCAATTCGGTGCAGCCGTAGAAAGCCCTTTCGCAAAGTGTTGTCACTGCTTTGGGGATGGTTATCGATTTCAGACCGGTGCAATTCTCAAATGCACTTGAACCAATACTACTGATAAAGGAACTCTGACTGAAATTCACCTCCTTAAGATTCATGCAGTCTTTAAATGCATAAGGACCGATGGCTGTTACATCATAACGCACCGGATTGGCTCCATCAGAACGGACTGTGAAACTCTCCGGAATGTTTACTGTTGTCATTGACGAATAATCTCCGTTCACCAGAATTGCAGAAGGACTATCAGGATTACTGATAAGAGTGTAATTTAGTGTATCGTTCTTATAGTCTTTCACCGGATAACCGCCTGCTTCACGATTTTTGAAAAGTTTCCACCACTCTGTAGGCAAATATGCAGCGATTGCATTAGCGGGCACATTGAAGATTGCAGTGTCATATATTTCGGGCTCAAACATACTATAATGTATATTAACAGGCTTGTCCCAATTTACATTAACTTTAGTTAGCCCGCTACAATTCTCGAAAACACTACCACCGAGTGAGGTGACGGAGCCGGGTATGGTCACCGATTTAAGTGCCGTACAGTATTCAAAAGCATTTGAGTCGATTGTAGTGACGGAGCCGGGTATGATCACCGATTCAAGTCCGGTGCAACATGAGAAAGAATATCTGTCAATTGTGGTCACAGAGTTGGGAATGGTCACTGATTTAAGCGAGGAACATTTACTAAAAGCCCCTATACCGATTGAAGTGACAGAGCCGGGTATGGTCACCGATTTTAGATTGGTGAAACCTTCGAAAGAATAATTGCCAATCGTGGTCACGGTTTCAGGTATGACTACTTCTGTAATCTCTTTTCCGTCTATATAGAGAGAATGAGCATTTCTTAAAGGATTGGAATAGGAACCTACGAAACGTATTTTCAACAGAGATTCTAAAGAAGAGAACTCCGCTCGTTTCAGTCCGGTACACATGAAGAAAGCAGCATCGCCTATATAGGTTACAGAGTTAGGGATTGATATTGATGTCAGTCCGGTGCATCCACAGAAAGCATACGCGCCGATTGAGGTCACGGAGTTGGAGATAAATACCCATGATAGTCCTGCGCCACCGTATATCGCATAGTTTCCAATTGAAGTCACGGTGTTGGGTATGTAAAGTCCCCTGATCTCTTTTCCGCCTAAATATAGTTTTTGAGAATAATATAATGGATTTGAGCAAAAGTTTTTGAATTCTATTTGACACAGAGATTCAACAGAAGCAAATTCCGCACGGGTAAGTCCGGTACAGTCGTAAAACGCATAGTTGTCGATTAAAGTGACTGAGTTAGGGATAGACACAGATTTTAATGACGAGCAACGACAGAAAGCAGATTCACATATTGTGGTAACTGAATTGGGGATAGCCACCGATGTAAGGTTTGAACAATCGCAAAATGCTCTGACGCCGATTTCTGTCACACTATATGCAATATTTCCATCCATGGCTAATGATGGAATTATCAGAGTTCCGCTAACTTCATTGACACTACTGCTATATTTTATTTCACAGGTCTTGGCATTTTCATCAAGCACGGTATATGTTAGAGTTTGCCCTTTATAAGTATATTTGAATTCGTGGGCAAACGATGGGAACGCCATCAGCACTCCAAACAAAAATAATAGCAGCTTTTTCATTGTTTATAGTGTCTTGTTGAGAATTTCTTGATAGTGTTTCACTTCTTCAGTGAGAAGGGGTTCTACAGCGATAAACAGTTGCAAAGATAATATATTTTTGTAGCAAAATCAATAGCAAACCGAAATAATTCGTTAAGGATGTAAAGCATTTGACCATATCTGCTATAATATAGTCAGTTTAAAGCCGGGGAGGAGATTATGCCAGACAGGGCGGACTTGTCCGACAAAACTGGCGGATCAGACAGGTCAGACCTGTCAGACCTGTCGGACTTTAGTGATTCAGGGTTATTTGGTTATCGCGATGGTGGTGGCTGTTGCGGGATTGTAGTTGAATGTGAGTGAAGCGGTGCGGGTTTTGGCATCAAACTTCACTGAGGTTTTCTTGCCGTTTACAGTGACTTTTGCGGGCTTCTGAACGCCATAGATCTTGAGGGTGATGTGGCGCGGAGCAGCGTTGAACGAGGGGTTGGAGGAGCTCAACGTAATGGTGTCGGCATCGGCTGAGGAAACGGTCTGAATTGATATCAGATTGTACTGTGAGGCGTCAGAGAAATCCACGGGTGTGGTCAGATTATCCTCGTAGATGACACTCTGAACCTCGGTGCCGGCGTTGCGGGCAGGATAATAGTTGAGGGTGTAATCGGTGATGCGGTAGTCGCCGGTGTTCTCCATGGCGTAGTCAGCGGTGGGAATCACTGCACCGGCACGCACGAACATCGGGAGGATTTCGAGCGGTGCAGGATAGTCGGCTACCTCGCCGGAATAAACCTCTGAAGGGTTATTGAGGTCAATCCACTCACCTTCGGGAAAGAGGATGTCGCGGCTGACGGCACCCTGCTGCATCACAGGAGCAACCATCACGTTGGCACCCCAGAGATACTGGTCGGTCAGGTTGTCAAGCCGGCTGTCGGGCTGTTGCGAATAGAAGTTGAGGGGGCGTACGAGCGGCGTTCCTACGGCAGCATTTTCGTATGCCAGCGCATAGTTGTAGGGGAGCCAGCGGTAGCGCTCCTTGATGAGACCTTTCAGGATAGGTTCATATTCGGGATAGTGATACGGCTCAGCTTTTACGGTTGAGTGGGTGCGGAGAATGGGCGAGAATGTGCCGAGTTGGAGCCAGCGGACATAGAGCTCGGGGTCGACGGGATTGTCAGGATCTACGGCGAAACCGCCAACGTCGTGGCTCATGTAGCCCAGACCGCTCAGACCTGAGTTGAGCATGATCTTGACCTGTGGCTGCATGCCTCCCCATGAGCGTGAAACATCAGTGGACCAAGGGAATACGCTGTAGCGCTGCAAGCCTATGGTGCCCCCGCGCATCATGGTCATCAGGCGGCGGTCCGGATAGGTGGTGTCAAACAGGTCGGAGATGATTTTGCTCCATTCGTTGCCATAGTAGTTATGATATTCGCGCGCGGTCTCGCCGTTGGCATGTATCATGGTTTCAGGATGCACCTCCGGTTCGCCGAGGTCGCCCCACCAGCCTGTCACACCTTCATCGGTGAGCTGACGGTAGCGGTCAGAGAGCCAGCGGCGTGTGTCAGGATTGGAGACGTCGAACATGCCTCCTTCGCCAACCCAGATGGTGACATCGTGGGTGTTGCCCAGTGAGTCACGCCCGAACATGCCGAGGGGCGAAAGTTCCTCGTAGTTCTTCAATCCCCTGCCGTTTTTGAGAACGTATGGCTGCGAGATGGTGACGAGGTTCACCCCCTTCTTTTTCAGGTCGGCAAGCATTGCCTTGTGATCCTGCCACTGCGAAGGTTCCCACTCCAGAGCGCCCATATCCTGCTCCTTGCCATACCAGTAAAGGTCCAGAACTATACCGTCGACGGGGTAGCCTTCGCGCTTGAGGGTGTCGATGACACCTTCGGTTTCATCCTGCGTGCGGTAGCCGTATTTGGATGTTATGTAGCCCAGTGACCACAGAGGGGCGATTTTCTGACGACCGGTGAGTTCGGTGAGCGAAGCTGTCAGCCCTTTGAGCGACTTGTCGGCAGAATCGGAGCGCACGAAATAGTAGCTGATGGGCGACTTTACGTTTTCAGATATGTAAGTCACGGGATTACCGAGAATCAGCTGTGCAGCCGCATAGTCGTCGAACACCACGGCATATCCGGCGTTGGTCAGGAACATGGGCATGGTTATGTTCATCTGGCTGATTCGCGGGTCAGCGTCAGTGTAGCCGTAGTTCTGGCGGTTGTAGACCGTGAGCGTATCGCCGAGCAGGTTGAACGAATGACCGCGTTCGCCGGCGCCGTAAACGGCAGTTACTTTGTCAGCCATGGCGAGGCGAAGCACCATTTTGCCATCCTCCATGACCGGAGCGCTGAAGTCGTTGATGCTCAGCTGCGGGTCAGAGATGGTCACGCGACCTGAGAGTTTGTCGATGGTGGCTGTCAGGGGATTAGTGTCAGCTGCCACGGCAAGGGTGATGTTCCAGCGGCTCTGCGTAATCTCGCACTCAGGGGCACCCTGAGGGTGGATGAGCAGCTTTGACGCGGGTACGGCTTCACCTTTGGGCAGATAAGTGACCCGCAGAACATTGTTGTTGAGGGCTTCAACCACACACTCCATGTCGCCGACTCCGGCTGAGATGCCGTTGACTTTATGAAATACAGGTTTTTTGACAGGGTTTGACGCGGTGGCTATCAGGGTTGCCAGACCTATCAGGCAAAAAAGAACTATGCGACGCATAACGATAACTGAAAAATGTAAGTAGTTCATGGATAAAAAGTTGACCGATGTGTCATAATGAGTGAGGATGAGCCAAAATCAGCATTTTGACTCACCCTCACTAATCTGAATCACACAAAGTGCTGCGCCATGCGATTGATGGCATAATCGGCGCGTACTCTGCGGTAGAGTATGTCATAGACAGCGTTGAGGATGGGCATCTCCACATCGTAGCGCTGGTTGATTTCATGGATACATTTGGTGCCGTAGTAGCCTTCGGCAGTCTGCTCCATCTCCATTTTCGCAGCTTTGACGGAGTAGCCTTTGCCAATCATGCTGCCGAAATTGTGGTTGCGCGAAAAGCGTGAATAGGATGTGACGAGCAGGTCGCCGAGATAGACTGAGTCGGTGATGCAACGCGGACGTGGATTGGCAGTGTCGATGAACCGCTCCATTTCGCGGATGGCGTTTGACACGAGCATTGCCACGAAGTTGTCGCCCTTTTTCATGCCGTGGATGATGCCGGCGGCGATGGCGTAGATATTCTTCAGCACACCGGCATATTCAATGCCGTCAACGTCGCTTGAGGTTATGGCGCGGGTGCTTTTGGTGCTGAGGAATTTGGTGAACTCAGCCGCACGGCTGACGTCGTCGCAGCCTACGGTGAGATAGGACGGACGGTCGAGCGCCACCTCCTCGGCATGACAGGGACCGCTGATTACAAGGAAGTTATCACGCTTCACGTTGTAGCGCTCCATCATGTAGTCCGAGATGAGCATGTTGTCATCAGGCACTATGCCTTTGACGGCATTGACAATGAATTTGTCAGAAATGTCGACTTTCAGCTTGTTCAGATGGTCTTTGAAATAAGGCGAGGGCATGACAAGCAGCAGAGTGTCGCAGTCGCTGCACACCTGATTGATGTCGCTCGAGAAGTTGATACGTTCGATGTCGAAGGTGACATCGGTCAGATAAGCGGGATTGTGGCGGAGGTGTTTGAATTCCTCGATACGGTCGTCACGGCGCATGTACCATGTGATTTCCTCGCAGTTGTGCATCAGGAGCTTGGCGAGGGCGGTAGCCCACGAGCCGCCACCCATGACCGCTATTTTACCGGGGAAACTCATGACAGCGACGATTTTGCGTTTTCAATCCACTCGCCAACGGTTTCAACCGTGGGGTTGGCGAGTCCGAGTTTATGCTTTTTGTTGAGTCCGCAAAGCTCCTGATGGAGTTTTCCGGGTGCAGCCGCCTGCGCGAGCGCCTCCACGGTGAGTATGCCGGCTTTCTGCATGGGAGCTACCCACTCGGCAGGAACACCGATGGCGGTGTAAGCCTCCTCCTTGTCGCGTTTCTGCACTTTTTCGGGACGCATCTGCGGGAAGAAGAGCACCTCCTGAATGGTGGTCTGACCTGTCATCATCATAACCAGTCGGTCCATGCCTATGCCCATGCCTGATGTGGGGGGCATGCCGTACTCCAGTGCGCGGATGAAGTCCTTGTCGATGATCATAGCCTCGTCATCGCCTTTCTCGCTGAGTTTCATCTGCTCCACGAAGCGACCGTACTGGTCGACGGGGTCATTAAGTTCAGAGTAGGCGTTGGCAAGCTCCTTGCCGTTGACCATAAGCTCGAAACGCTCGGTCAGTTCAGGATTGTTGCGGTGACGTTTTGTCAGGGGCGACATCTCAATGGGATAGTCGGTGATGAAGGTGGGCTGGATGTAGTTACCCTCGCATTTCTCGCCGAAGATCTCATCGATGAGTTTGCCTTTGCCCATGGTTTCATCAATCTCGATGTCAAGCTGACGGCAGACGTCGCGCAGCTGCTGCTCATCCATGCCGGTGATGTCTATGCCGGTGTGTTCCTTGATGGCGTCGATCATTGTCACGCGGCGGAAGGGAGCCTTGAAACTGATTATGTTGTCGCCCACCTTTACGTCGGTGCTGCCGTTGACCTCCATGCAGATTTTCTCCAGCATCCGCTCAGTGAACTGCATCATCCAGTTGTAGTCCTTGTAAGCCACATAGATTTCCATGCAGGTGAACTCAGGATTGTGGGTGCGGTCCATACCTTCGTTGCGGAAGTTGCGCGAGAACTCGTAGACACCCTCGAAACCGCCCACAATGAGGCGTTTGAGATAGAGCTCGTTGGCTATGCGGAGATATAGGGGAATGTCAAGCGCGTTGTGATGGGTGATGAAGGGGCGCGCCGAGGCTCCGCCGGGAATCGACTGGAGCACGGGGGTCTCCACTTCCATGTAACCGTGGCTGTTGAAGAAGTCACGCATGGTGTTGTAGATTTTGGTGCGCTTGACAAAAATATCCTTAACGCCGTCATTGACGATAAGGTCGACGTAGCGGCGGCGGTAGCGGAGTTCGGGGTCGTCGAAGGCATCGTAGGTCACGCCATCCTTAACCTTTACGATGGGGAGCGGACGCAACGACTTGCACAACACCGTAAGTTCCTGAGCATGAACGGAAATTTCGCCGGTCTGGGTGCGGAACACATAGCCTTTCACCCCTACGATGTCGCCGATGTCGAGCAGTTTCTTGAACACCACGTTGTAGAGGTCCTTGTTCTCGCCGGGGCATATTTCATCGCGGTTTACATAAACCTGAATACGACCGTGTGAGTCCTGAATCTCCATGAATGATGCCTTGCCCATGATGCGGCGGCTCATGATGCGTCCGGCAATGGTGACCTCCCGTTTTTCGGGTGCGTCATCCTTGAAGTTCTCACATATTTCATCGGCATAGCCGGTAACGACGTACTCGGCTGCGGGATAGGGTTCTATACCCATGGCACGCAACTGCTCCATTGAGCCGCGGCGCACTATTTCCTGTTCACTTAGTTCCAGTGGATTCATATAATGTAAGTCTTTTTTCTACAATTAAGCTGTCAACAACGACAGATTTTCCGCAAAGATACAAATAATAATCCATAATTTTAACAATTACGCTTTAAAACTGCGCGTTGTGGTCAGAAAAATGTGGTGACAAGCAGGTAACTGAGGGTCGACAGCAGCGCGAGGAAGAAGCCTATGGCGCTCTCGAACGGTATCAGCGTCATGCGTTGCCTGATGCTGAGATCGGCAGCTCCGCCGGTGGCATGAAAGAATGAGCCGTGAGGCAGATGGTCAACCACGGTTGCCCCGGCATTGACCATGGCTGCGCCCCAAACGGGCGTGACGCCTGACGTGAGGATGGCAGGAGCGAACGATGAGGATGCCACGGCAGCTCCGGCGGTGGTCGATGCGGTTGCTGCCGACATGAGTATGCCTGCCAGCGGCGCGAGCAATATCTCGCTGATATGCAGGCTGTCAAGTCCATGAAGTATCAGCGCCGACAGTTCCGATGACTTGATCACGCCGGCAATGGTGCCGGTAGCCACCAACAGCACTGCCACGGGGGTCATCTTGCCCAATCCGGAGGCGAGTGAGGTGAGGGTGAGCTTGCAACGGCGCATGGCTATCAGTCCGGCAAGACCGCCTGCGGGGAGTGCCACCAAGGGGTCCACGGTGATCCCTGTCAGCGGACGTAATGCCAGCAAAACCACGGCTACAACCGGACCGGTGATGGCGGCAAGGAATCCGGGAAGGTCTTTCCTGACGACTGGGTCTACCTCGGCTGCCACCTGCTCTTTACGGCGGATAAACCGGCTGACTACATAGACGGTGAAAAGCAGTCCGAGCACAGCCGCGCCGAGGTTACATATCATCACGGAGTAGAGGTCGGCGCCGAAATTCTCGGCAGCTATGATGGTGTTTGGGTTGGGCGAGATGATGTTGCCGCACTTGCCGCCGCCGATCATCATGACGAGCATGACGGGCATGGGAACGCCGATGCGACGCGACAAAACAAGGGCTATCGGCGCCACGGTTATCACTGCCACGTCGATGAACACGCCGGTGGCTGTGAGCAGCATGGTGGCAAGCGCTATGGAGAGGTGGACGTGGCGTGTGCCAAGGCGGTTGACAATGGTGTAGGAGATGGTTTCGGCAGCTCCGGTCTCTATCAGCATGCCTGACAGCACTCCGGCAGCGAGGATGCGCACCACGGCAGGGGTCACGTCGTTTACGCCGGCTGTCATCATACCCACGGTGCCGGCAATTCCGGCGCCACCTATCAGTCCGCCGACAAGCGCGCCTGCCATCAGACTGTAGACGGGCGAAATTTTTCTGAATATCATTATTATGGCGAGGGCGAGTCCTGCCAATGCTCCTATTGCGCTAAGCATCAGTTCTTTCCAAGTTTAAGGGTCCGTAAAATCTGTTCAACGGTGCGCTCCACGTTTGCCGCTGCCACGTCGGGCATCAGCGCTTCACTGAGCGACATGGGCGCGGGAATGACGGGGAACACTGCCGCAAAGCCGGTTTCTTCGAGCAGCTGAACGGCGTCGGGCTGCAGACTGCCTCCCACGGCTATCACCGGCACTCCGAAACGGCGGCAATGTCGCAATACTCCAGCCGGGGTCTTGCCCATAGGTGTCTGCGTGTCAAGGCGTCCCTCGCCGGTGAAAGCGAGGTCGGCATCGGTCAGGCATCGGTCGAAACCTATGGCTTCAAGCACCATCTCCACGCCCGGCTCGAGGGTAGCCTCCAGAAAGGCGAGAAAGGCGAATCCGAGTCCGCCGGCAGCTCCCGCTCCGGGATATGTAGAGAGGTCGGTACCTTTCAACTCTTCCACCACCCGGGCAAACGAGGCAAGCGAGCGGTCGAGCGCCTCGGTCATGGCGGTGTCAGCGCCTTTCTGCGGACCAAACACATGGCTGGCACCACTGGGTCCGGTGAGCGGATTGGTGACATCGCAGGCAACGGTGAAGCTGCACTCAGCCAATTGTGGCAGTACCTCGGAAGTATCGATAAAGGCGATACGCCCTGTGGCGCCACCCCCTTCGGCAACATCCGTGCCCTCCTTGTCAAGGAACCGGAAACCGAGTGCGCGCAACATGCCGGTGCCGGCATCGTTGGTAGCGCTTCCACCTATACCAATGAGGAACTTGCGGCAACCGCGGGCTATGGCATCGCGGATAAGCTCGCCTGTGCCGCGCGATGTGGTTATCCATGGATTACGCTTTTGCGGTGGCACCAGCGGGAGTCCGCTCGCAGCAGCCATCTCAATGATGGCAGTGTCGCCCGAAATGCCGTAGGCTGCCTCAACCTTGTCGCCGAGCGGACCGGTAACAACGGCTGTTACGATCTCTCCGCCGGTGGCGCCGACCACAGCCTCCACAGTACCTTCGCCACCGTCAGCCACCGGCACGACAACCGTCTCCACCTGCGGAAACACTTTTTTTGCCCCTCTTGAGGCAGCTTCGCCAACCTCAATGCTTGTGAGTGACCCCTTGAAGGAGTCGAAAGCAAACAGAATTTTTTTCATGCGCTTGTTTATTTTATAGTCCGACATGTCCGACATGTCTGACAAGTCTGACCGGTCGTACTTTTCCGCCCGGTCAATTATTATTATTTCTTTTTCGATATTCAACTCTTGCTTTCATCATTTGCTCTCGGACACCCCCCTGTTCAAGAAACATTTTTTGCTGTCGTTCTAACAACCGCCTCAGCATATATGTTGCCTGATTGATTAGTGTGATTGCCATGTTGCATATCTCTTCTTCATTAAGCTTCGGCAGTAATCCCAGATACTCATTCCTTAAAGTTTCACTTTTACAAAAGACTCGTAATGGGTCATAACGAGGATGACTTTTTCCCCAAAGAGTTAGATTGTTGACCCGCAGATAGTCCTCATAATCAATCAGCAATTCCTCCAGACTGGCTTTTGCAACATTTGTAAGCTTTATCTCCGTTTCAGAAGATGTGGTTGCCGCTTTGCTTCCCTCAGCAATGTTCTGCTTGCCGGAACGTGCGGCTTGAATCATCTGGTCAACCGTTCTATCGCGCTTTTCAAGGAAATGCTCTGTAAAATAATATGTTATGTCATATATCATTTGAGCAATTTGATATACCACCAGTTGCCTGTAACCTCCTTTTGTTTGCAAAAAAGCACCCGCTTTCATGATTCACATTTGAATGAGGTCCAAAACTATACAAAAAGAGCCAAAATTCCAAATAAAAATAAGAAATTTTCCACTAACGAATATAACATACACCTACAATTCCTACACGGTGCGGCTATCGCGAAGCAAGTGAACACCGGTTTCCGAAATGCCCTCCATGTATGGTACGCTCCGTGGTGCGTCCGCTTCCGGATTCCGCAATCTTATAAAGGCTTTGTTCTCGGGATAATAAGCGGAAGCCATAGCCTTCCGCTCCTTTTTCCATATTAGTCCTATTAGTCTTATTCACCCTATTGGGCTAATAGGGAAAAAAGGAGCCCTTCAGGGCGATATTATATTTAACCTTGTACAACCGGAGAGAGTGCAGGAAAAGCTAAAAACTACCGACAAAAAACTACCAACTCTTACATTTTCCCGCATTTTCCCTCCATCACCGTTGTATCTTTGCAAAAATTTAATTAACACCATTATGAAAAACATCATCATCAAAAAAGAATGGATTGAAATCCTCGAACAGCACTCCACCGAACTGCGCGACACCGTTATGGGCGCCATCTATGACTTCGCTCTGCGCGAAAAAGAACCTGAAAAGCTTCGCCCTGAGGCTGAGATAGCCTACAAACTGATTAAGACCGAGATGGTTACTCTCGACGCAGCTCTCGATTTCGATGCAGCCCGTGAGGCTGCCATACGCAAGAAACGTGCTGCCGAACGCCGTGCCGCAAAAGCTGCGGAGCAAAAAGCAGAGCAGAAAAAGGAGCGTCAGTCGGCGGAGATCATCACCATAGAGAAGAATCGTACCCACAAATTCCGCCCGCTGCCCAAGTCAGCCGACATACCCCTTGTGCCTATCCAGCGCTATGACAATTACTATGACTTCAAGGAGTTTTATGAACTCTATCCGGGCGAGAAAGATGAAGTGGAGCAGGAGTTCTCGCGCCTGATCTTCCAGTTCGGCGACATTGAGCAGGAGATACCCCGCTTTGCAGGCAGCCTGCAGGTGCAGATGGCATGGAAAGAGTCCATGAAAGCCAAAGGCTACCGCGTGGCTCCGTTCCCCGCACTCCGCCATTGGCTCACCAACCAGTGCTGGCGCGACCGGTTGCCGAAGATAGGGGTTTAGTTTTTAGTTGTTAGTCGGTAGATGTTAGTTGTAGGGACTCCCCGGGGAGTAATACCTAATAGGTTATGCAATCTTTCCGGTTTCAATTTCGGATTTAAGGAATTGGAAAATATAGACTGCACCTTGATAATAAAGACCGCATTCGGGGTCATTGAGCTTGGCGAAAGTGGCTGAAGTATATAGTTCGTCAAGGGCTCGATGTATGTCCCAACCATATTCTGCCATAAGCATCTCTGTGAGTTCTGCCGCAAGACACTCTATCTGAAATTGTATATCCTGTGTCATAATTCAATATGCTTTAAGAGTTCAACCGCTTTGGGGGTACCGAAAAAGTATTGGACAGCATGATCACCCTTAAATCTTAGTTCATCAACTAAAGCCGATGCTGACATATAGCCCATTATGAAACGGCGAATCTGAACACCAACAGTATCATCTGCAATGGGTCCTATAACTATATCGTAAGGATGAGCCGGAATATCTGAATTATTTTTTCTATTCATCACGACAAATTCCGCCCATTCCTCGGAGTAGTCAGGGAAAATCTTTATGTTCAACCCATTTTTTATGGCGTACTGTTCGTCAAACTCAAAGCAGGATAATGTGGGAACTCCTTCGTTTAGAAATCGGGTTGTTCGAACTGCCATATCCATAGCTTGGTCGGGATTGGCATTGAGATAGAAGCCCTGTCCGAAATCCTTACCACGTTTACTACATGAGAGATCAATCTTCTCAATAGCAACGTTCGAACCGTGATATAGACGTTTCATATCTTTCCTCCTTCCCGTTGGCATATTGCTTGGAGGTCTGAAACAGCGTCGTCAATGGACAAGGTATGCTCGGCAGCATAACAGTCGAGAAGGAAATCTATGCCTGTAAATCGACGCAGATATGCATACGCTTGCATATTGGAGAGGTTATATTGCTGTGCAAAAGCCCCTACACACGCTACTACATATTCTATGCGGTTAAATATTTCTTTCTTGTCCATGACAATGTTTTGAAAGGCGGTGCTCCACTCAAAATCAAGTTATAGAGCACCGCCGGATAGTGGTTTAGGGAGATTTATTCGAGTTCGATGGGAACGGCGACAATGCGCATTTTGGCATTGCGGATGAAATTCATGATGTTGTCACGGATTTCCGAGGGTTCAAGGTCCTCCTCGATACGCTGGAGGGCGTTGAATACTGATGTGCCGCTCTGATAGATGTGGCGATAGGCTTTTGCAATGTCGTCGATCTGCTCGTCGGTGAACTTCTCTGCGTCTTTGTTCTTGCGCATCACGGCTGCATTGACACCGAAGTAGGTCACGGGGTTGTGTGCCACGATGATGTAGGGAGGCACGTTGCCGGCTATGCGGCATCCGCCCTTGACAAATACCCAGTCACCGACTTTTGAAGCTTCGTAGAGGATGACGTTGGATGAGAGGATCACGCAGCGTCCGACTTCGACACCGCCGGCAAATGTCACACCGTTGCCGATGACGGAGTCGCCTGCAAGATGGCAGTCGTGACCGATGTGTGAGTCCGCCATGATGAAGGTGTTGTCACCGATGCGGGTGCCCCCGCTGGTGGCGATGCCGCGGTTGATGATGACATGCTCGCGGATAACGACATTGTCGCCGATGTAGCAGTAGGTCTGCTCCCCATTCCAACGGAAGTCCTGAGGATCGGCGCCTACGATTGCGCCCTGATAGATTTTGCAGTTCTTGCCTATGCGGGTGCCGTTGATGACACTCGCGTAGGGCATGATTTCTGTGTTGTCACCGATTTCGACGTTGGCGTCGATATAGGCGAATGGATATATTTTGACGTTCTTGCCGATTTTGGCAGATGGGTCGATGTATGCTTTGTCGCTTATCATGGGGGAGATTTGGTCTTTAGTTGTTAATTTTTGTCGGTAGTTTTTTGTAGGTCGTTGTTAGCCTGTAGGCTTAATCAGCGACCGCCGCCGAGTGACTGATAGAGGTTGATCACTGCCTGTGCCTGAGCAAGTTCGCAGTTGATGCGACCTGTGCGGGCAGAAAGGAGCGATGTCTGTGCGGTGAGTACTTCAAGATATGTGGCGCTGCCGGCGGCAAAGAGTTCGCCGGTATATTCCTGAGCTTTAATGAGGTCCTCGACCTGCTTGTCAAGCAACTCTGCCTTGCGACGGTTGTTGTCATAGAGGGTCAGGGCGTTCGACACCTCGCTTGCAGCCGAAAGGACGCTCTTTTCAAAGTTGTTGAGCGCCTGTTTCTGCTGTGCTTTCGATGCCTGCAGGCGGGCTATGTTCTGACCGCGCATGAAAATCGGAGCTACCAGTGAGCCGGTGAGCGAGGCAATCCAGTCGCCGGGGTTCTTGATAAATGAGCCGAAGGAGTTGGTGAAGCCGTAGTTGGCAGTGATGGTCAGCCCGGGATAGAACGCAGCGCGTGCGTAGTTGGTCTGATAGTAAGCTGCGGCGAGCGATTCTTCGGCAGCGCGCACGTCAGGACGCGATGCGAGCATAGACATCTCCACACCCTGAATGGCAATCACCGGGGGAGCGTATGACTCGAGTGCGGGGATGGCGAAAGCCTGAGGCTGACGGCGGAGCAGCAGCGCCAGCGAGTTGTTGGTCTCGTGGAGCTGAGTGCGGATGTCCTGAATCGAGGCGAGGATACTGTAATAGTTAGCCTCGGACTGCATCACGGCAGCTTCGTTTGTACGACCAATAGACTTGAAGTCGCGCATGGTCTGGACGTTTTCTTTCCAGATTGTCGCTGTTTCCTCCATCATTTCCAAGGTTGCCTGAAGTGAGGCGATGGCATAGTAGCAGTTTGCCACACCGCCGATGATCTGCGAGCGGACTGCCTGCGCATAGCTCTGCGACTGGCGGAACGAAGCTTCGGCAGCACGCTTGTTGTTGAGGGTTTTTCCGAAGATGTCGACCTCCCAGCTTGCGGTCAGCGGAATGGTGTAGTTCCAGTTGGTGAGCTTGCCGTTGGAGACCGATGATGCGCCACCCTGAGGTGCGAGGGCGAGCGAGGGGAGATAGGCAAGGCGGGCGCCACGCATGTTGGCACGCGCCACCTCCACGTTGAGGCGGGCGTTGTCGAGGTCGACGTTGGCAGCGAGAGCCTCGCGGATGAGGTCGGCGAGGAGAGGATCGGTAAAGACCTGTTCCCAGCGGACATTGCCGAACGAGGCAGAGTCGACAGGCTGCTGGGCTGCGCGGGCATATTCCTGAGCCAAGGTGCTCTCCTGCTGATTAATGTTGAATTTCTTCATCTGGCAGCCGGTGAGGGCAGTAGCCCCCATCAGCGCCAGAGCGATGTATGATGTTTTAATCAGTTTCATAAGTAGTTGTTATCTTGAAAATTGTTCCAATTCTGATTCGATGCCGCTGTTGTCAGTGTCTTTCCATTTCAGGGGCGAAATCTTTTCCTGAATGATCTGGAAAGTGATGAAGAGAGCGGGCACAAGGAGCACTTGGAAAATCATGCCTATGAGCATACCGCCGATTGCACCTGCGCCGAGCGCCTGATTACCGTTGGCACCTGCGCCGTGGGCGAACATCATTGGCAACAGACCGATGATGAGGGCGAGCGAGGTCATGAGGATGGGTCGCAGACGGGCGGTTGCTCCGGAGAGCGCCGCATTGACAATCGACATGCCTGTTCGACGGCGTTCAAGTGCGAACTCAACGATGAGGATGGCGTTCTTAGCCAACAGACCGATGAGCATGATGAGCGCAATCTGGAGGTAAACGTTGTTGGTGATGCCCTTGAGATCAGCGAAGATGAACGTACCCATCAAGCCGAACGGTATTGAAAGGAGCACTGCCCAAGGAATGATGTAGCTTTCATACTGAGCCGAGAGCAGCAGGTAAACGAACAGGAAGCAAAGTCCGAAGATGATGGCAGTGGAGCTGCCTGAGGTCTGCGCCTGCTCGCGGGTCATACCGGAGTATTCATATCCGTAGCCCTGCGGAAGTGTCTGGGCAGCAACACGTTCGATAGCTTCAAGAGCCTCACCCGACGAGTAGCCGGGAGCGGGGTTACCTGTAACGGAGATTGACTGGAACATGTTGAAGCGGTTCAGAAGGTCAGGACCGTAGATGCGGGTCAGGGTGACGTAGTTCTCGAGCGATGCCATGCCGGATCCGTTGCGAATCTTTATTGACGAGAGGGTTTCGGGCGACACGCGGGCTTCGGGGTTAGCCTGCATCATAACGCGGTAGATTTTACCGAAGCGGTTGAAGTTCGACACATACATACCGCCATAGTAGCCCTGCAGAGTGGTGAGGATGGTCTGGGGCGAGATGCCGGCAGCCTTGGCTTTAGCGGCGTCAATGTCGATCATGTACTGCGGGAACGAGGGGTTGAACGTGGTGTAAGCCACCTGAATTTCAGGCTGTTGGTTGAGCTGAGCGAGGAAGCCCTGCACAATGTTGAAGAACTGGTTGATGTCGCCACCGGTGCGGTCCTGCATCTTGATTTCAAAACCGTTGGTGATAGAATAACCGGCGATCATGGGGGGAGCGAAAGCGATCACACGTCCGTCCTTGATCATCTGGCTTGCGCGACCATAGATCTGACCGAGGATGGCTGTAGAGCTTTCCGAGGGCGATGTACGGTCGTCCCACGGTTTGAGTTTGACGATGAACGTACCGTAAGTGGCACCTTCACCTGCGATGAAGCTGTAGCCGCCGATTTTCATGGAGTATTGAACGCCGGGTACGGAACGGATGATTTCATCGGTTTGCTTCAGCACCTCGAAAGTACGTTCCTGTGAAGTGCCCGGAGGCATATCCACCATCACGAACAGCGCTCCGGTGTCCTCGTCAGGCACGAGTGCCTGAGGGGTGCTCTTCATCAGCAGCACGAGCGAAACGATTGATGCGGCAACCAGAACGAAGGATACCACTTTGTGACGGGTGAAGAAAGCTGTTACCTTATTATAATCCTTGAGCAGACGACCGAAGGCGGTTTCAAATCCTTTGTGGAAGCGGGGTGAGAAGATGCCGAGGATGGTTATAACGGCGAACACAACGGCGAGAATCGATTTCCAGTCGAGTGTCATGGAGAACCAGCCCATGATCATGCAGAAGATTGTGCCGATAAGCGCTATGGTGGTGATGAGGGGGTGCATGTTGATGGCGAACTTGTAGCGCTTCTTCATGGTGTCAGCTGCGGCACCCATGGCTTTGCCCATGCGCTCATTGAGATTCTCATCGCTGTCGTGAGCCTTGAGGAACACGGCGCAGAGGGCGGGCGAAAGGGTGAGCGCGTTCAGTGCCGACAGACCGATGGCGATAGCCATTGTAAGACCGAACTGGCGATAGAACACACCCGAGGTGCCTGACATGAATGACACGGGGATGAACACGAGCATCATTACCAGCGTTATGGAGAGAATCGCGCCACCGATCTCGCTCATGGCGTCAATCGAAGCCTTGCGCGGGTTCTTGTATCCGGCATCGAGCTTGGCATGGACCGCCTCGACGACCACAATGGCGTCGTCGACCACAATGGCGATTGCCAACACGAGAGCTGAAAGGGTGATGAGGTTGACAGAGAACCCGATGAGGTTCATGAAGAAGAATGTACCGACCAGAGCCACGGGGATGGCGATGGCGGGAATGATGGTGGAGCGGAAGTCCTGCAGGAACACATAAACCACGAAGAACACGAGGATGAATGCCTCGATGAGGGTCTTGATAACCTCGTGGATAGATGCGTTGAGGAAGTCATTGTTGTTCATCACAATGGCTGTTTTCAAGCCGTTCGGGAGGTCTTTTTCAGCGGTATCGATGGTTTTCAGACAGTCGTTGATGATCTGGGTAGCGTTAGATCCGGCAGTCTGGAACACGATGGCAGTTGTGGAGGGATAGCCGTTGAGCGAGTTCTGGAAACCATAAGTAACTTTTCCGAGTTCGATGTCAGCGACGTCCTTCAGATAAAGCACTTCGCCGTCAGGGGTGGCGCGGACAACTATGTCGCCGAATTCGTCGGTGGAGCTGAGGCGTCCTTTGTACTTGATGGTGTACTGGAACGACTGATTTCCCTGCTCACCGAAAGCGCCGGGAGCAGCCTCGACGTTCTGTTCAGCCAGAGCTGCGGAGATGTCGGAGGGCATCAGTCCGTACTGCGCCATCACGTCAGGTTTGAGCCATATACGCATGGAGTAATCAGCGCCGAACGACATCACATCACCCACACCGTTGACACGCTGGAGCAGCGGGATGATGTTGATTTTCATGTAGTTATCGATGAATGTGCCGTCATACTGCCCATTGTCGCAGTACAGACCCACGCCGAGGAGCATCGATGACTGGCGTTTCTGGGTAAGCACACCCACGCGGGTTACTTCGGCGGGGAGGAGGTTCTGAGCTTTAGCCACACGGTTCTGCACGTCGACGGCAGCCATGTCAGGGTCGAAGCCCTGTCGGAAGTAAACGGTAATACGGGCTGAGCCGGTGTTTGTTGCGGTAGACTCCATGTGTGTCATACCCTCGGCGCCGTTGATAGCCTCTTCCAGAGGAGCTATGACGGAGTTGAGCACTGACTGTGCGTTCGCGCCGGTGTAAGTGGTCGACACGGAGATGGTTGGAGGAGCTATGTCAGGGAACTGGGTGACCGGGAGAGAGACGAGTCCGATGATACCCAGCAGGACGATGAAAATAGAGATCACCGTGGATAGCACCGGTCGGTTAATAAAGGTATCTAATTTCATTTTATGTGATTGTGAATTAGTTTATTATAAGTTCCGAAGCTATTACTGCTGCTGTTGAGCCTGCTGCTGACCTGCTTCGGTGGGACGGATGGTGATTCCGTCGCGGACTACTGTGCCTACGCCTTCAATGACGATGCGCTGACCGGGTTCGAGACCTGAGAGCACGATGTAGTTCTTACCATCGTCGACGGGGGAGATTTCCACGGGCACTGATGCCACCATGTTGCTGTCGTTTACAACATAGACGAATTTCTTACCTTGAATTTCCGAGGTGGCTTTCTGAGGGATAGAGATAATGTTTTCCAGATGGTTGGGCACGAGCACCTGACCGGTTGAGCCGCTGCGGAGCATGCCGTTGGAGTTCTTGAACAGCGCGCGTACGGTTGAAGAACCGGTGGTGTTGTCAACGGTTCCAGAAACGGTTGCTATCTTGCCGGTGTAGGGGTAGATTGAACCGTCGGCGAGTCGGAGCTGCACTTCGGGCATTGATTTGATTCGTTCCTCGAGAGTTGAGGCGCCGTTATCGGTCATGTTGAGAAGGTCTTTTTCAGTCAGTGAGAAGTAGGCGTAAACATCGCCGGTGTCGCTGACGGTGGTCAGGGGCTGCGCCATTGAGGGCGATGCCAGAGAGCCTTCGCGGTTGGGAATCTTGCCCACGATGCCGTCGCTGGGAGCTGTCACCACGGTGTAAGCCATGTTTTTCTGAGCTGTCACCAATCCGGCTTTTGCCTGAGCGAGCTGAGCCTGAGCCTGAGCCAGACTGTTCTGAGCCAGCTGATTCTCATATTCGCTTATGATGTTTTTTTCATAAAGGTTCTGCTTGGTCTTTGCAGTGAGCGCAGCGGTGTTAACTCCGGTCTGAGCCAGCGCTACGGCAGCCTGAGCCTGATCCACGGCAGCCTGAAACTGCACCTGATCGAGGGTGAAGAGCACCTGTCCTTTGTGAACACGCTGACCTTCGTCGACATGCACCTTAGTGATGAAACCTGACACCTGCGGGCGGATGTCGATATCAGTTTTACCTTTGATTGTTGCGGGATAAGCTGACATGAGGTCAGAGGTGCCCTGCTCCACCACCATAGTGGCGATTTGGGGAGCCTGCTGCTGCATTTGCTGCTGTCCTGCGCCACCGCCACAAGCGGTCAGAAGCGCCAATGAAGCCGATGCGGCAAAAATTGCTACTGATTGGAATTTTGTTCTCATTGTTCTATTATGTAAATTACTTATTGATCGGAAAACTATATATTATTGTGCACACAACAATGCGGGCAACAAAAATTTCCTGCAAAGTTACAAACAATTCACAACATTATATAAATAAACATTGGAGTTTTTAACCATAAATTTATCCTTTTGGTTAAATTTATAGAATTTTAATACTCACGGGGGTGGCAAATAAGGTTATTTCCACTAATTTTGTCAAGCCGGTTCTAAACCATTTCGGATTTGGACGGTCTATAAATATATGACAGCATTACTGATAGCAGGCATTCCCTTACTTTCGGCAGCGATAGCGCTGACGTTTGTTCCGTTGGCACCTTCAATGGTGTTCGCGCTTGCGGGCGTGTGGGCAGCCAACTACAGCGGCTACATCCACGTCAGCTCCAAGCAGCTGATGTTCTGGTCAATCGTGACGGTGATACTGCTGGTGATCAGCCGTGTGTCAGAGGATGAGCGTGGCGTTGACAAGCGGATGCGCCTCTACATGTCGCTTGGTGCGCTCGCCGGAACCATGGTAGCCGCAGCCTTGGGGGCAACGTCGACCACAATGGCAGCCGGACCGGTGGCAGGCATACTGTTAGGATTGCTGTTCTATTGCCGAAGCAACCGCAAGTCGCTGACTGCAAGCGGCATATTCAAACTCTCGCCGGTGATATGGCCCATGGTGGTCACATATTCACTGGCAGGAATAACATTAATAGGATTTTTGTCATGAAAAAGATATTGTTGCTGCTGTTGACCGCGACACTGACCATAGCCTCGCTGACCGCGCAGACACGCCGCGGCGAGAAAAAAATAGCCATAGAGCGCCCTGACATGGAGCAGATCAGGAGCGAGGTGAACAACCCGTCGTCGAAGTTCTACTATCCCCGGCTGATGGAGATGTATCAGCGCAACGACACCGTCATGACGCTGCCGCAGTTCCGCTATCTCTACTTAGGCACCATCTTTCAGGAGGACTATAATCCCTACCGTCACACTGAGGTAAGCGATGATCTGCAGGAGCTTTATCAGCAGCAGAGCCACACCCGCGCACAGCTCGACAACATCATAGCGCATGCTGAGCAGGCGCTTGCCGACGACCCGTTTGACCTCAACCAGATGAGCTATCTGATTTATGCGCTTGAGAAACGCGGCAAGGTCAACAAGGCAGCCATCTGGCAGTATCGCCTGAATCACCTGCTTGAGGCGATAGTCAGCACCGGCACCGGAGTGGACTCGGACAATGCATGGTATGTCATCAACCCGCGCCATGAGTACAACATCATCAACTTTTTGGGAAACGTGGCTACCGGACAGCAATATGTCGAGCCTTACTTTGACTACATCTCCATTTCATCGCAGAACGACAAGGCTCCTGACGGCTATTTCTTCAACCTGAAATATCTGCTTGAGGAATATTACAAAAAATATCCCGAATAATTCACAATAGTTAAAACCATACTGCATCAGCGACACAATCAGCTGATGTGCAGCATATTGATTGCGTCGGAATCTGTTAATCCGGCGCAATCGTTTTTTTATGCTCTTACAAATTCGGTGCGGAATGTGGTGGTGGCGATTGTAACTTTGCAGTGTCAAATTTAACCAACACACTTATGAACGACACACAAGAAACCATTACCGCAACCGAATCCACCGACACTGAGGCAAAAATGCCTGTGGAATCCCCTACCCCCCTCGACCTTGAGGCACTCGAAAGCATGCTCGCCGATGCCGAGCAGCGTGGCTACGAGCGAGCCCGCAGTGAAATAGCCACAGCCGAGATGAACGCACCTGCCGTGGGCGATCAGCCGTCGGCACCCGTGACCGAGGTCACAGACGAACCCTTTCTCAGCCACCGCCGCCGCAGCGTGTGGGACTATTAAGCACCAATCTTACCCTGAGAGGTTTCAGGGCAACAAACCGTTTCACAATTTATCTAATCCAATTCAAACACTATGGTAAACAACAAACCACTCACCACCACCGAAACCCGCGAACTTTCACCCGAACTCCTGCGCAATGAAATTGACCAGCGCATAGTGAAAATCCGCCCCATGTCAACCCCAATCGACCAGATTACCCGCCTTGCATCGTCACGCCCGGTCAACAACATGCAGGTTGATTATTACTCCGTCGACGCCAAGCCCACCGAAACATCGGTGGTCAGCGGCAGCATTTCGGAGGCAGCGGTCAACGGACACTATGTAGCCACGCTGAAGCTGAAGGACGGCGGCGTGTTCCAGCCCACCGACACGGCGATTTTCCCTGCCGTCACCATCACCAAAGGTACGCAGAAATACAATCTGATCGTCTATGTCCTCTCGGCAGAACTCGACACCATCAAGGTCATCGCCATCAACAACACCACTGACGGCGTGAGCAGCTTCCCCGCCGGCACCAACTTCAGCAACAAGAAAATCATACGCATGGGTCGCGCTGCCACCGAGCTTGACGTGCAGACTCCGCAGTTCGAGGCACTTCCCCAGAAGGAGAGCAACCTATGCCAGATTTTCAAGACCCAGATAGAACAGAGCACCATCCAGCGCATGGCTGACAAGGAAGCGAACTGGACCTTCAACGATCAGGAGGAGGTGGCTATCACCGACATGCGACTGGCAATGGAGAAATCGTTTCTGTTCGGACACCGCACCCGTTTCATTGCCCCTGACAAGAACGAGGAGGTTCTGCTGACCGGCGGCATCTGGTGGCAGGCAGGGAAGGAGCACAGCATCTCCATCGACACGTTTCAGGAGTCAGACATGGTGGCACTCTGCCGCACCGCGTTCACCGAGAGCGGCGGTTCATCGAAGAAGATACTGCTCGCCGGCAGCAATCTCATCACCATGCTCCACTCCATGGAATACTCCAAGGTGCTGACCGGCACGCAGACGGTGACCAAATGGGGCATCGACTTCACTGAATATGTCACCAAGTTCGGCACACTCTACATTGTAATGAGCGAGCTGTTCGACCAGTGCGGACATGCCAACGACGGCATCATCATCGACCCCGAATATATAACCAAGTATATCCACACCCCGCTGCACATAGACCGTCTGGACCTTCGCACATCGGGAGTGCGCAACACTGAGGCTGTGGTGGTCACCGAGGCATCATGCATTGTATTGCGTCATCCCCGCACCCACATCAGGGTCGTATGCAAGTAAACCCCACGATTTATCAGCATCAGATGAACACTTACTCTGACTCACAGATTCTCACCGAATTCCGCCGACGCCGCTATATGGAGCCTGTGCGCGATGACTGCACCATAGAGCGCGTCGACGGGGTGAGCGTCGACCAACTGCTCATGGATGAGATACGCCAATGGTACGCCCGGCTGATCGACACTGCCCCGGCGGAGCTGCTTGCCACCGAAGATGTCGCCAATGAGGTGACGATGGAGGTGATTTCGGGCACAGGTGCCGTCAGACTGACACTGCCTGACGACGTGCGCCGCGTAATAAGCCTCACCATAGAGGGAAACCCGGTGGCAGTGCTGCCGGTAAAGGATGACAATCAACCGCTGAAGGCACTCCAGAGCAACCCGTTCACCCGGGGTGGACGTATGCGCCCGGTGGCGCTGATCGACTCCACTAACCGCATAACACTTTTCGCTCATGACGGCGCCGGAAATCCACCGGTACTGATGTCGCTGACCGCCGTACGCCTCACTCCGGGAGAATACCGCTTCGATGAACGGGCATGGGAAACCGTGCCACAGATTAAAATCTAAGAGCCCGTTCCCCAATTTATGTTAAAACAGGGCGGTCAGGCATTGATTAATTTTATTCACGCTGTGAAGGAGT
>CAMWVE010000008.1 GCA_947177685.1 uncultured Porphyromonadaceae bacterium
CTGTAACCTTCTGATCCGTAGTCAGATGCTCTATTCAGTTGAGCTAAGGAGCCAAGCTTTTTCGCTTTGCGTTTGCAAAGTTAGCTTTTTTTTGTCACACCACCAAATTTTTTCGTTACTTTTTTGATTGTCGCACGTTATCTGTTGCGTAGCTGAGGATTTCCGGGCTGTGAATGGTCACTCCATATTGATTGGCGCGGGCAAGGATGGCTGTGGCGAGTTTATGCCGGAGGTTCTCGGGGCAATAGCGGAAGTAGGCTTCGGCAGCGCGTACATGGGCGGCGTCAGGCATGGGGTATTCACGGCGTTCGGGGAGCCCGAATTCGGAGTCGGGCAGGGTTTTGCGTTCTTCGGTTGTCATAGTCTTAGATTTTTAGGTTTATGCTATAACAACTGAGTGGTTGAATTAGTTTTTTGTGGGAGTTTCGGCTTTTGTTTTGTTGAGTTGTCGCATGACATGGATGACGAGTCCAATGGTGACAAGCGTGGCGAGCATGTCGCTCACCGGGAAGGATGCCCACACGCCGTCAAGACCGTAAATGGCAGGGAGGGTCAGTAGCAGCGGTATCAGGAACAGAACCTGACGGGTGAGTCCGAGGAAGATGCTCATGGTGGCTTTGCCAATTGACTGGAACAGGGTGGTGCTGACTATCTGGAAGCCTGCTACCCAGAAGCAGATCATGGATATGCTGATGGCGTTGCGCGATACTTCAATCAGGTGAATGTCTTTGGTGAAGAGCCATGCTATCCATTGTGGTATGGTAAGTCCGAGAATGCATCCGATGGTGCAGACTGCGGTTCCGGCGGCTACGGCAAGCCAATAGACGTGTTTGGCGCGATCAATTTTGCCGGCGCCGTAGTTGTAGCCTACAATGGGCTGCATGCCTTGGCATACTCCAATTACTATGGAGACGAGCATGGAGGTGATGGTGGTGAAGATGCCTGCTGCGGCTACGGCGTTGTCTCCGCCTTCGCGCAGGAGGGTGTTGTTGATTACAACGTTTATGAAGCATCCGGCTATGTTGACTATGCTTGGTGCCGCGCCGAGTGTGATCATAGCCCACACTTCGCGCCACCGGAGGCGGTAAATGCCTCGGGTGAAGTGTATTGTGCTGCTTTTTTTCATGAAGTGGATGAGGACGAACCACATGCCTATGCAGAGGGAGATGTCGGAGGCTATGGCGGCGCCTTTAATGCCCATTTCAAGTAGAAAGATGAATGTGGGGGCGAGGATGATGTTTATGCCTGAGGCTATTAGCATGGTGGTCATGGCGAGGGTGGGGTAGCCGGAGGAGCGCATGACGTTGTTGAGGCTGTACATGATGTTCATCATCATGAGCCCGGGAAGGAAGTAGGTCAGGAATTCTTTGGCATAGGGCATTGTTGCCTGGCTGGCTCCGAATGCCAGCAGAATGTCATCCATGAATATCGTAAAGACTGTCAGGTAGATGCTGGCATTGATGATGGTGAGGACCAGCGTGTTGCCCAGTATTATCTGTGCTTGGTTTATGTTTTTTGTTCCCAGCAGGATTGATGTGCGGGCTGATGCGCCGACTCCTACCAACACGCCCACTGCGGTGGATATGTTCATGACGGGGAATGTGATGGTGAGTCCTGCAATGGCTTCGGGACCTACGGCATGACCTATGAACATGCGGTCGACAATGTTGAAAAGTGAAACAACAAGCATGCCGACGATAGCCGGAAGGGAGTATTCCCAGAGGAGCTTGCCGGGACTTTTGGTTGTCAGTGCGGTCAGATTGCCTGAGGACATGGTGCTTCGGTGGTGTGGGGTGGTTTTTTTGTGGAGCAATCCGTGGGCTGAATTGCCTTACTGGCGTTTTGGGAGGTGGTGTTATTATACACCTTAAGAGGACGGAGTCAAAATGGTGTTTTGACGCGTCCTCAGAAGTGTGTTATGGTTGTGATGAGAATTATTCTGCTTTGGGCGCTTCAGCCTGCAGTTTTGCTCGCTCTACATATTTCTTGACATCGATGCCGTAGCTTTCAGCGAAACCGGGATAGTTCTTGAGAACTTCGTCGTAGGTGTTAGCTTCGGCTTTGTAGTTGCCCTGTGCGCGATAGATGCGTGCGAGCTTGCAGAGGAAGAAGGGTGTGTAGTAGGGGTTCTTGTCAGATTTTGATACGGCGTCCTTGAATGCTGACACTGCATTGTCGAGCTGGTCAAGGTTGGCGTAACAGTCGCCTTTGAGTGAGTAGGCTGCCGCACCGATTACGGATTCGGTAGCGCTGAATTTGTTGAGGTAGTCAAGAGCTCCCTGATAGTCGGCTTTGTCGTAAAGCATGATGGCTGACTGGAGGGCAGCACGGTTTTTGGCGTCGCCTGACATTTCGTTGGCGATGTTCATGTATTGAGCGAGTGCTACGGAGTCATTTCCAAGCGCGAGCTGAACATCGGCTTTGCCAATTGCTTCGTTGCTTTTTTCGATGCCGGGCTGGTGGATGAGGTAAACATATCCGATGATAAGCGCCACAACGATGGTGATAGCAACGGTGATCCAGACGATGATTTTCTGGTTGTTCTGAACTTTCTGAGCAACATCGACCATGTGATCGTTAAGTTGGTCGATGCCGGTTTCAGTTTCCTGAGTCTTGGGTTTCTTAGCCATTTTTATTTGTGTTCTTAATTTTCGTTTTCGGGATTGCAAATTTACAACTTAATTTGGAAATATCAAAAGGAAACTGAAAAAATCGCGTCGGATTTTGTTTACATTAAATAAAATACATAATTTTGCAGCGTTAACCCAAAACACATATCTCATGAATCAGATATCAGAAAGGATACAGGCAATGGCGCAGTCGGCAACGCTTGCTATGTCTCAAAAGAGCAATGAGCTGAAGGCTCAGGGTGTTGATGTGATTAATCTTTCGGTAGGCGAACCTGATTTCTATACTCCGGAACATATTAAGGAGGCTGCGAAAAAGGCGATAGACGAGAATTGTTCGTTTTACACCCCCGTTCCGGGTTACATGTCGTTGCGCAAGGCGATAAGCGCGAAGCTCAAAAATGAGAACGGGCTGGATTATGCTCCGGAGCAGATTGTTGTCGGTAATGGTGCGAAACAGGCGCTCTGCAATGTTATTCTTGCGACTATTAACAAGGGTGACGAGGTGATAATACCTACACCGGCTTGGGTCTCTTATGTGGAAATGGTTAAACTTGCGGAGGGCGTAAATGTGCTTGTTCCGGCTGATATTACTCAGGATTTCAAGATTTCGCCTGAGCAGTTGCGTGCTGCCATAACTCCCCGGACTCGCATGGTGCTTATCTGTTCGCCGTCGAATCCTACCGGATCGGTGTATTCAAAGGAGGAACTTCAGGGGCTTGTGGATGTTCTGAAGGATTGTCCGGATATTATTGTGCTGGCGGATGAGATTTATGAGCATATCAATTTCATGGGATCGTTCACTTCGCTCGGGTCTTTCCCTGAAATCGCTGAGCGTACGGTTATAATAAACGGTGTGTCAAAGGCTTATGCTATGACCGGATGGCGAGTGGGCTATTGCGCTGCTCCGCTTGCGATTGCCAAGGCTGTCACTAAGTTGCAGGGTCAATACACCTCCGGCTGTTCGTCAATAGCACAGAAGGCTGCCGAGGCGGCTTATACCGGCTCACAGGAATGCGTGGCTGAAATGTGTGTGGCGTTCGAGCGTCGGCGTAATTTGGTTGTGGAACTTGCATCCAAGATACCCGGACTGAAGGTGAATCGTCCGCAGGGTGCGTTCTACCTGTTCCCTGAGGTATCGGCATATTTCGGTAAAAAGTATGGCGACCGAATGATTGAAACTGCCGGTGATCTGGCTATGTATCTGCTTGAGGAGGCGCATGTTGCGACTGTGGACGGTGCGGCGTTCTGTCTGCCGGGATATATACGACTGAGCTATGCCACCAGCGATGAAAACATCCGCGAGGCTATGAGGCGTATTGCCGAGGCTCTTGCCAAGTTGTCATAAAGCAATCATTGGATAGATTAATGTGAGGTTGTGCAATGTTGTGCAGCCTTGTCGTGTGTCTATCAATTTAGGTTGATTAGGCAGATTTAACGAAAGTTTATCAAGCCGAGGGGGTTAAAAGTTTGGCAGATTGACAATTATTTATTAACTTTGCTGTTCAATATCTGCTTTTGTGGGCAGAATTGTCACATTTCGCATCATGTTGGATCCGAAAGGAAAGAATAAGCATGTTGATTCAGAGAGTGTTACGACAGCGAGAGAATGCGCTGGCGACGCCGTAGGCGTGGAAAGCCGGAAGTGGTTCGTGTCGATAGTGAACAACAATACTGAGAAATCGGTGCAAGAACGACTGGATAAACTCGGATATGAATCATTTGTGGCAAAACAGAGCATGATGCGGGTATGGAAGAATGGTCGTAAGTCCGTGGTTGACAAGGTGGTGATACCATCGTTGGTGTTTATAAAGTGTACCGAAAAGGAACGTAAGCAGATTGTTACACTTCCATACATCAACCGATTTATGACCAACAGGGCTGCCTCACAGCCTGAAGGATTGTCGAAACCGCTGGCGGTGATTCCTCAGAAACAGATGGATACGTTGCGTTTCATGCTCGGTCAGTCAGACGTGCCTGTGACTTTCGTTGATGCTCCCTTCAAAGAACAGGACAAAGTTGTTGTGGTTCGTGGCGCTCTTAAAGGCGTCGAAGGAGAGGTCATTCAGGTAAACGAGGGCAAGAGCGATGTGGTTGTACGGATAGATTTCATCGGCATCGCCAAAATGACCATAGACTCTATGGATCTCGAACTTATAAAATAAAATAGATTAATCAAACAAAAGTAAATCACGATATTATGCGCGCAAAATTTTTAATGTCGGGAATAGTTGCTGTAACGTTGCTTCTGGGTGCATGCTCCACACCGAAAGACGTTGCTTATTTCCCTGATCTCCACACCGGTTCAATAGTTCAAGCAAATCAGATGCTTGATATTCGAGTGAAACCTGAAGATAAGCTTTCGATTGTAGTCAGCACTCAGGATCCGGCTCTTTCGAGTTTGTTTAATCTGGTAACATCTTCTTCAGCCGGCGGAGGAAATGCCAGCAGTTCGTCTAATTATACTGTTGATTCTCAGGGTTATATTGACTTTCCGGTTTTAGGCAAACTTCATGTAGAAGGTCTGTCCAGAGAGGAATTGGCAGAAAAAATCACAAAGGATTTGGTGGATGCGGATCTCGTGAAATCTCCTATTGTAATAGTTGAATTTGCTAATACAGGTATATCGATAATTGGTGAGGTTAATAGTCCGGGACGCTATGAATTCAATAAAGATCATCTGACAATTATTGATGCTATAGCAATGGCTGGCGACCTCAAAATGAATGGTATGCGTGAAAACATACTTGTTATGCGAAATTTGGGCGATGGTAAGCAGGAGGCATATAGAGTAAACTTGCTGAATGCTCAGGAACTTGCATCCTCACCTGTGTTTTATCTTCAGCAGGATGATGTTATTTATGTGGAGCCTAACGATAAGGCTAAGCGAGAAACAACACCCAGTGGTAATACTCCTTTTACTCCTACTTTCTGGATTTCTATGGGGTCATTTGCTGTAACAATAGCTACTTTAGTAATAACTCTTACTCGATAAAAAATGGCAGACCAGAAGGTTTCTACCCGCAACATGCGAAAACAAGGCAATACATCCACAACGATGCCGTTGTCTGACATCTTTTTCCTGACGCTACGTCACTGGCCGTGGATAATACTTTCAGTGGTGGTATGTGTCGGGTCCGCGTACTTTTATCTACTTCGTACGCCGAATATCTATACTCGTGCGGCTGAAATTTTGATAAAAACAGAGGCGAAGGGACAGTCAATTGTAGGTGGTGAGGAATTCTCAAATCTTGGACTTTTCCAGACTAATACCAATCTCCAGAATGAGATGCTTAACCTGAAATCTCTTGATCTAATGGAAGAGGTTGTTAAGCGTTTGGCTCTGGATGTCAATTATTATAAGAACGGTCGTTTCCACGATACAGTCGTATATGGTTATGACTTGCCGGTGAAGCTCACCATGTCAGAATTCCCGGATGATGGCAGTTTCTCACTTGATCTTAATGTTGATAAAGGCGGAAAGGTAACCATAAAAGATCTGAAAGAGGCTGGAAACGATTCTTTTAAAGATGTTTTTACCGGTAATTTGAATGACTCGATTAAAACCCCTATCGGAAAGATTGTCGTAACTCCTACCGCTAACTACAAAGAAGGACAGACTGTGGAGCTGATAGTAAATAAGATACCATTGAGTGCTGCGCGTAACTCATATAATGGGCGTCTTGGAGTATCCGTTTCTAATGAAAAGGCTTCGGTTGTGAAGATCATGCTTTCAGATTTGTCTATTCAACGTGCTGATGAGGTGTTAAATACTCTTATCGGTGTATATAATGAAAACTGGATCCGTGATAAAAACCAGATAGCTATCTCGACATCGAATTTTATTAATGACCGTTTGGGTGTGATAGAAAGTGAACTTGGTAATGTGGATTCTGATATATCCTCTTATAAAAGTGCCAATCTTATCCCTAATGTCGATATGGCTGCATCCATGTATATGAGTCAGAACCAGCAGGTTCAATCTCAGATAATGGATGTAACTAACCAACTGTCAATGGCAAGGTATATAAGGTCGTATCTCACATCCGATGGAAACCGTGACCAGTTGCTTCCTGCAAACACCGGGTTCCAAAGTTCAAATATCCAGTCGCTTATATCACAATATAATGAGAAATTGCTCCAAAGAAATTCTCTTATAGCGAAATCTTCAGAGAAGAACCCGCTCGTTATTCAGCTCGACGAACAGCTGAACGCTCAGCGTCAGGCTATTGTGCGAACTATTGATAATGAGATTATTGCACTTAACACTTTAATGAAATCGCTTCGTGGCAGTGAGGCTCAGACAATCTCCCGTCTTTCTTCAAATCCCACACAGGCAAAGAATCTTTTGTCAACAGAGCGTCAGCAGAAAGTCAAGGAGTCGCTTTACCTTTTCTTGCTTCAGAAACGTGAGGAAAATGAGCTTTCTCAGGCATTTACTGCTTACAATACCAAAATCGTCAACAAACCCGGTGCATCGGGGATTCCTGCTATTCCGAACCGAAGAAATATTCTTGCGATGGCATTCCTTTTAGGACTGGCTTTGCCATTTGGATTTACATTTGTCAAGGAAACAATTAATACAAAGGTACGCGGACGTAAGGATGTAGAATATCTGGCAACACCGTTCCTTGGCGAGATTCCACAATATGGTTCAAGGAAGAAGAAAAATACTGAAACCATGCTGGTAAAAGCTGGTAAACGTGATGTGATAAATGAAGCATTCCGAGTACTCCGCACCAATATTGAGTTCATGTGTAACTCTTCTGAGGATGGGAACGTAATCGCTATGACATCATTTAATCCCGGCTCCGGTAAATCATTCCTGTCAATGAATATAGCCATGTCGATTGCATTGAAAGGCAAGCGTGTTCTTGTAATAGACGGTGATATGCGCCATGGATCAACATCTGCTTACGTTGGATCTCCTGAAACAGGTCTTTCTGATTACCTGAGCGGAGCGGATTCAGACGTTAATAAGTTGATTGTTCAGGATAGTGCATGCGATACGTTATTTGTGCTTCCTATTGGCTCAATTCCTCCCAACCCGACAGAGCTTCTGGAAACGCCAAGATTTATGCAGTTGGTGGAAAAACTAAAATCTGAATTTGACTATGTATTTATTGACTGTCCGCCTATTGAAGTTGTCGCAGATGCACAGATTATTGACAAGCAGGCTGACCGTACATTCTTTGTAATACGAGCAGGTCTCCTTGACCGTTCAATGGTACAGGAACTTGACAGACTCTATGAGGATAAAAAATTCAAGAATATGGCTTTTATCCTTAACGGTACAATAAATGAACAGGGTAAATATGGCTACAGCCACTCTTACCGTTATGGTTATGGCTATGGCTACGGCTATGGTTATAATTATGGTGCAGATGGCAAGAAAAAGAAAAAAATAAATCCATTTAAGAAGTCATAAAACCTCTGTTTTAATTATAGTCAATGCTGGCTTGGATAGTAATTAATCTAATTGTGTTTCTGGTGGTAATGATAATCACCGGACTCATAATTCCGCAAATTCTGCTGATAGCTTTCAGGAAGAATCTGTTTGATGATATTGATGCACGCAAAATCCATCATGGAACCATTCCTCGACTTGGCGGTATAGCTTTTTTTCCAGCAATTCTGTTTTCGATCATGTTGATGTTCGGAATAGGAAGAATGTATGTGCCGGGATATATAGTTGAGGTTATTCCAACGACGGTAACCGGATTTTTCTTCATTATATGTGCGGTTATAATACTGTATCTCGTGGGGATTGCCGATGACCTTGTAGGAGTAAAATATCGTGCGAAATTCATTGCCCAGATTCTGGCATCGTTGCTTGTTGTGGCAGGTGGGATATACATGGATAACTTGCATGGTTTCATGGGATTACATAACCTCCCGCTTGCTATAGCCGTGTTGTTTACAATCCTGCTCATGGTGTTTATTACAAATGCCATTAACCTGATTGACGGCATAGATGGTCTTGCCTCCGGGTTAAGCGCTATCGCATGCGTGTTTTATGGTGGCATATTTTTCCTCAAAGGATATTATATGTTCAGCATGATTGCTTTCGCAACTTTAGGTGCTATGGTCCCATTCTTTTATTATAATGTTTTCGGAAATGTCCGTAAACATAGCAAGATATTTATGGGAGACACAGGCGCTTTGACAATAGGATTGATACTGAGTGCATTAAGTATAAGAATCACCCGGATTGAAGATGCTGTTTACTCGTACAATATGGCAGTGGCAGCTTTTGCGCCGTTGATTATCCCGTGTTTTGATGTTGTCAGGGTTTATATTCATCGTTTAAAGGCACATCATAACCCATTCTTGCCGGACAAAATACATATCCACCACAAATTACTCGCTTTAGGATTAAAGCCGAGATATGCAATGCCGGCAATAGTGGCAGCAAGTTTTTTGGTGGCACTGATTAATTACTGGCTAAGTATCTACATCAATATTACTGCTTTATTTGCCTTTGACCTTGCCATGTGGCTATTGACAAACATGGCTCTTTCGCGACTGATACGTCGTCGTGAAATTTGTATGGGCAAAAAACTCTATGAATAACATAATCCTAAATTAATTGGCTCAATCACTTAAACATAAGGCGGTTCACGGCGTTCTGTGGCGAATTGCTGAACAAGGAGGTAAACAGGGTATTTACTTTGTGGTTTCAGTAATTTTGGCGCGATTAATCATGCCTGATCAGTTCGGTATGATTGCCATGCTTACAGTGTTTATTACGTTATCTGGTGTATTTATTGACTCGGGATTTTCTGCGGCACTTGTAAGAAAAGCCGACCGAACTCAAGCTGATTGTAGCACGGTTTATTGGTTTAATATTATTGTATCAGTAGTTTGCTATGTAGTTCTATTTTTTTGTGCTCCATTGATTTCAGATTTTTATGAGATGCCTCAGTTGAAATCAATATTGCGTGTAACGTCATTAAGCATTGTTATTGGGTCATTCGCTGGAGTACATCGCACGCTGTTACAGGCTGATATGGATTTCAAAGCATTAACTAAGTTTAATTTGCTTGCGTTGCTTATCTCCGGTGTTGCAGGAATTGTATTCGCATATTTAGGATTTGAAGTATGGGCTTTGGTAATCCAAAATCTCACAATGCAGGTGATTGCCACAATTTGTGTTTGGTTTAAGGTTAGTTGGCGCCCTTCCTTAATTATTTCTAAACAGAGTTTACATGAATTTTTTGGTTTTGGGTCAAAAATTCTTGCTTCAAGTTTGCTTGATACCCTTTACTCCAATATATATTCAGTAGTTATTGGTAAAGTTTATAAAGCGGCAGATTTGGCATTTTATAATCGCGCTTTTTCTTTAACACAGATGACATCATCACTTCCTACCGGAATATTGCAGTCGGTTACATACCCAACACTATGTAAATTACAACATGATGATGAGGCATTGAAGAGTGGATACAGACGAACACTTAAGCTTTCAGCCTTTGTAATTTTCCCAATGTGTTTAGGTGTAGGGGCAGTCGCTTTCCCTTTGATTAATGTATTATATACAGATGTTTGGATTTATTCCGCGACACTTCTGTCCATTATTGTATTTTCTGGAATGTGGTATCCGATACATGCAATAAACCTTAATTTTTTATTTGTAAAAGGTCGCAGTGATCTTTTTTTTAGATTAGAGATAATTAAAAAAATTCAGGCTGTTGTAATTCTATGCGTTACAATACCTTTGGGACTTGAAGCAATGTGTTATGGGAGTATTGTAAGTTCCTTGCTCGCGTTAATATGGAATACACACTACACCGGGAAATTCTTGAAAATGGGCATCTTTGCGCAACTGCGTGATTTATTACCAATTTTGTTATTGAGTGGCGTCATGTATATAGGTGCACGACTAACTGCAAATGTATTGGGTAACGATATAATATCACTTATAGCATCCATTGCAGTCGGTGCTATAATATATATTGGTGGCGCACTTCTTTTCCGCTTCCCCGAAGTCAAAGAACTAAAAAATATCAGAAAATAAATGGAACAGATTACTGTTACATCGCCATTGCTTCCTGACTTGGAAGAATTCAATAAACTTCTCAAGGAAATTTGGGACAGCAAGTGGATTACAAATAATGGCTCTTTTCACAAACAACTTGAGAAAGAACTTGCAGCGTATCTGAAAGTACCGTACATTAGCCTTTTCACCAATGGTACACTACCGTTGATTACGGCACTTCAGGCATTGCGCATTACGGGTGAAGTTATTACAACGCCTTACAGTTTTGTAGCGACCACGCACTCACTTTGGTGGAACGGAATCAAACCAGTGTTTGTTGATGTTGATCCTACGAATTGCGGAATTGACCCAGCCAAAATTGAAGCAGCAATCACACCCAAGACAACAGCAATCATGCCGGTTCACTGTTATGGAAAACCATGTGATACTAAAGCAATACAGGAAATTGCAGACAAATACGGGCTTAAAGTCATCTATGACGCAGCTCATGCCTTCGGTGTTGAAGTAAATGGAGAATCAATCCTCAATGCCGGTGATATGTCCACTCTTTCATTCCATGCAACAAAAGTCTACAATACAATTGAAGGAGGTGCAATGGTTATGAAGGATGAGCAAACTAAAAAGCGGATTGACTATCTGAAGAATTTCGGATTTGCAAACGAGACAACCGTTGTCGCACCGGGAATTAACTCCAAGATGGATGAAGTACGAGCTGCTTATGGATTGCTTAACCTGAAACAGGTAGATGCCGCAATTGAAGCCCGTCGAAAAGTCGCAGTTGCATATCGTGAAGCATTAAAAGATGTTGAAGGCATAACCTATTTCGACGATATGCCCGGAGTTCGACACAACTACAGCTACTTCCCCATATTCATTGATGCAGAGAAGTTCGGTAAAACCCGCGATGAACTCTATTTCCAGATGAAAGAAGCCAATGTTCTCGGACGCCGCTACTTCTACCCGCTCATCAGCGAATTCAGCACATATCGGGGATTACCTTCCGCAACCCGTGAAAATCTACCTGAGGCATACAAACTCGCAGATACCGTCCTTTGCCTGCCCATGCACCATGCTTTGACTGAAAATGATGTTGAACGAGTCCTGAATCAGTTTAAATAATAATGGCTGGAGAACAAAAAAAGTTGATGCTGTTGGGTGGATTACGTTATTTACTGCCCGTTATTGAAACTGCGCATCGTTTAGGAATTTATGTCATAACAGTAGATTATATTCCGGACAATATCGCCCATAAATATTCTGATGAGTATCATAATGTCAGCATCATTGACAAGGAAGCAGTTCTAACCCTTGCACAGGATTTGGGAATTGACGGAATCATGTCGTTTGCCGTGGATCCCGGAGTTACGACAGCCGCCTATGTCGCAGAAAAAATGAACCTTCCATTTCAGGGTAGTTATGATGCAGTTAAAATATTGCAGAATAAGGACTTATTCCGTAAGTTTTTAGCAGAAAACGGCTTCAATGTCCCTAATGCCAGAGGTTATAATTCAATAGCAGATGCATTAGCTGATACAGACTATTTTAATTGGCCCGTGATAGTAAAACCCGTTGATTCAGCAGGAAGTAAAGGAGTATCAAAGGTAGATAATCCGGAAAATCTTGAAAAAGCGATTGAAACAGCATTAAAAGAATCGCATAACGGTCGTTTTATCATAGAGGATTTCCTTGAAAAAGAGGGGCATTCATCTGATACTGACAGTTTCTCAATCGATGGACAGCTTGTGTTCTGCTCATTTTCAGACCAAAGATTTGATAGTAAGGCGGAAAATCCCTATACTCCAGCCGCATATAGTTGGCCCTCAACCATGCCACAGTGGGCTCAGACAGAACTCCGATCCGAAATCCAACGCCTCATAACATTGTTAAATCTTAAAACCGGAATTTACAATATAGAAACGCGTTTATGCACGAATGGTAAAACCTATATAATGGAAGTATCGCCTCGCGGAGGAGGAAACCGACTCGCAGAAATGCTTGATATAGCTGCTGATGCCGGCTTGATAGAAAATACAGTCAGAGCAGCCGTAGGTATGGAGTTAAAAGAAATGACTGACCCACACTATAATGGTAATATGGCAGAGATAATCCTGCATGCAGAAGACTCCGGACTATTTGAAAATCTTGAGATTTCACCAGAAGTTACACCGTTTGTGACGCAGATTGATTTGTGGGTTAAGCAAAATGATTCCGTAGAGAAATTCACAGGTGCCAATAATACGATTGGTACAATAGTTGTAAAATTCCCATCAAACAAAATATTGGGAAACATGATGCAAAATATCTCAAGCTGGTGTAGGATCAATTTAAAATGAAAAAAATTGCAATTATAGGAGCATCTGAAGGTCAGTTGTTGCTTGTTAGAAAAGCAAAAGAATTGGGCTTGTATACAATTTGTTTTGCTTGGGAAAAGGGAGCTGTTTGTAAAGACGAGTGTGACAAATTTTTCCCGATATCTATATTTGATACAGATAAAATTGTTGCTCAGTGTAAGCAGTTGAAGGTTGATGGTGTTGTTTCAATAGCGTCAGAAGAAACTGCTAAGGTTGTTTCGATAGTTGCCGATAAACTTGGATTAAAGTGTACTTCTCCAGAAGTAATGAAGAAGATACAAAATAAAAAAATTACCAGAGAATTGACGAATAGTGTGGCAGGGTTGTCATGTCCTAAAGTATGGTCTATTAATGAATTGGATTCTGTTACATATCCATGTGTAGTAAAACCCATTACAGGATCTGCGAAACGGGGAGTCAGTTTTTGTGAATCCTCAGATCAGTTGATGACGGCAATCAATTATGCAAAGGCCTCGAATGATGAAATCTTGATTGAAGAATATATTTCAGGTAAAGAATTCTCTGTTGAATGCTTATCATATAATGGTGAACATCAGGTCGCACAGATTTCCCGGAAAATTAACACCGGATTTCCTCATTTTGTAGAGATGGAAGTTCATCAACCGGCGTTGATATCAGCAGAGCTAAAGAATAAGATAGAAACAGTGGTTTCCGATATTCTTAAATCTGTTGATTATTCCAATGGCGCATCACATGTTGAGGTAAAGTATGATAAGGATAAACTTTATCTGATTGAAATAAATCCGAGGGGGGCTGGTGATCGTACAGCTGACACATTAGTTTCACTGTCGACAGACTGCGACTTTTTGGCAGAAGTCATTAACATCGCTATGGATAATTTCAAATTTAAGGAAATACATAACGTGGCATACAGCGGAATTTTGTTTTTGTCCAAACAAAGCAGTTATTTGCAAAAATATTATGATAAATCTTATGATTGGATATTAGAGAGATATAGGTGGAACGACGAATTACATGAATCAACAACCAATTATGAGAGAGATGGCTATATAATTTATAAATCATTAAACCCTATAAATATATGAAGACAATTCTGGTTCTCGGAGCTACCGGTATCTTAGGAGGGTATATTTCACTCCACTTTAAGGAACTTGGCTATAAAGTTATTGCGGTAGGTCATCGTAAAAGTGACAATGGTTTTTTTGCAGACCATAATATAGATTATTATTCCATTAATATATCTAATGCAGACGACTTTAACAAGCTTCCTAAAGAAGGAATTGATGTTATTGCCGATTTTGCAGGTGCATTGCCGGCATCAATGAAAGGGTACGATGCGACGCTATACATAGATTCAATTTTTAAAGGGACATATAATGTACTTGAATACATGCGTAGATGTAACATCCCTAAAATAATTTTTCCAGAATCATTGTTTGACATAAGTTATTTATTCGGTTCTAAAACCCCAATTCCCGCAGACTCGCTTCGTAAGGCTCCAATGACCGGGGACCATGCAATGTATGTTATTGCAAAAATGGCTGCGGTAGATACACTTCTCCATTATCAGGCTGCTTACGGATTGAAAGTATTTATTCTGAGATTGTCAAGAGTTTATACTTATCATCCCAATTCATACACTTTTACTGATGGAGTAAAGACAATGATATCTGACCGATATCTCATCAAACAGGCAGAAAAAGGAGAACCAATAGAGATATGGGGAGATCCGGATCGTATTCTTGAAACTTGCGCAATGCCGGATTTCCTCCAGATTGTAGAGAAATGTGTAGAATCTGAAAAATCAGGAGGATTTTTCAATATAGGAAGTGGTGGTTCAACACTTGAAGAAAGAATAAAAGGAATTGTCGAGGTGTTTTCACCCGAAGGTCATAAATCGAAAATTTCTTATGCTCCACAGAAAAAGGATGCCATGCAATTCGTTCTGGATATTTCCAAAACAAAAGAGGAACTCGGATATGAACCCAAATATTCTTGGTTAGAATTTTGCAAATGGTTCAAGGAAGAACGTGAAAAACAACGTTTTGAAAAGCTTTGGGGCAAGGAAGAAGATTATGAGTAAAGCCAAAGATTAGTCTCATTATCAATAGGAAATTTAATCACACTCTTAGCTGCAAGTATAAATGATTGAAAATAAAGAGCTTAATCTAACGGAGGAGGGTAGGTATTTTGGAATCTCCCCTCGGATTGCGCGATGGAAGGAGCCATCGGAATTTGAGAATAAACTTGGACTTGCTGCAGAAACCGATCTGAAGTGCAGAAGTTTGTATTCTGAATATTACCGTCATCTTAATCCGGATTATTATAACAAGGGTAAAGAGATAGCCCGTAAACTCTTTGACACTCATGCTGTGATATTTCAGGGATGCGACTTCGAGACAATTTATGAGGATATGGTATATTGTCTGCATCATTACGGTCTTGATTTCCAAGATTATTGTATGTTTCGTCTTCACGATAAGAGCGAACGAAAGCGTAACGAATTCGTTTCGGACAAACTGCGATATCATTACTGCGATATACTTAATGCTCCCGAGGTAGAGGAGCTTATGACAGATAAACTTAAATGTTATAAAGAATACTCGGAGTTTTATAAGCGTGATGTCATAGGAGTAAGGTCAGAATCTGATAGAGGATCCTTTATTGAATTTGTTTCGCGTCATCCAAAATTCATTTATAAACCATTGACTGCACATTCCGGAAACGGTATACGGTTAGTAGAGGTTAAATCCGAAGATGAGGCAATAGATTGGTTTAATAAAACAGTCCCAGATAATCCGGGAGTAATAGAAGAGTTGATAATCCAAGGAGATGCTATGAGTGTATTACACCCCTCATCAATCAATACCTGTCGTCTCACTACATTTACCATAGGTGAAGAAGTTGTCATTATGGGAGGGGGACTTAGGATAGGCAAGGGAGATGCTGTGGTTGATAATGGAGGACAAGGCGGAATGTACGCTAACATTGACCCAGTCAATGGGATTATTGCTACATGGGCACATGATTATGCAAATCAAGAGTTCCGCTTTCATCCTGACACTGGTGTTCAGATCATTGGATTTAAATTGCCAGAATGGGATAATGCCATTGATTTAATTAAATCAATGGCTACGCATCATAAGGGCACCACTCTGATTGCATGGGATATAGCTTACAGTAAAAATGGATGGGTTATGGTTGAAGGTAATGATAATGGTGCATGGTGCATCATGCAGTCAAATCTTCAGAAAGGGCTGAAGCCTGAACTATATGCTTTGATGGATAGATACTTTGCAAAGAATAACGGCTGAAATTCCGAAGGTTCTTAATTCTCGAATATAGAATAATGTCATCAACACTAATTGATAATGATAATCCACTTGTTGTAATTCAAACAATAACTTACAATCAGGAAGCTTATATTCGTGACGCTCTTGAAGGAATAGTATCACAACAGACAAAGTTCCGGTTTGTTGCTATTGTGCATGATGACGCATCAACAGATAGTACGGCAGAAATTATTCGAGAGTATGCGACAAAGTATCCGGATATAATTAAACCGATTCTCGAAACCGAGAATCAATACTCCAAGCATGATGGAAGTTTAGGTCGCATTATTCGTAAAGCAACAGATGACACAGGTGCAAAATATGTTGCTATGTGTGAAGGCGATGACTATTGGACCGATCCCCTGAAACTCCAGAAGCAAGTCGACTTCCTTGAATCCAATCCCGATTATTCAATGTGTTTTGGAAATGCGATGGAGCATTGGGAAAACGGTCAACAAATAGATAAGCCGTTTTCAGAAATCAAAGATAAAGATTATTCTGGGTTAGAGATGCTTGAGAAGTGGATTGTTCCAACGGCTTCAGTTTTATATAGAAATGAGGTGGCAAAAATCCCAACACATGTAAAACTTCGGGATTCAGGTAAACTGTTAGCTGGAGATATTGCAATTTTTTTGGCATGTGCAAAGTGTGGTAAGGTCAGAGGATTCAGCGATTTTTTCAGCGTATATCGTAGGTTGGATTCCGGTGTAGTACGTTCTGTGATGGACAAACAACCTTATCGTTTCATGATACATGAAATTGCATTGGGAAATGCATATAAAGGAGAAATCCGGAATCATCTTAAACAAAATGTGGCTAATCGAGTTGTTACTTCACTAAAGAAATTTAAGGATGGAGGAAAACTTGACTTAAAGTATGTTTGGCGGGGATTCCGTTTTGCCCCATTAGAAACGATACGACAATTAATAAGGTACATGTAATTCAAATGATTACAACGATAATACCGGTTTATAATACAGAGAAATGGCTCCCAAGGTGCCTTGATAGTGTCCTGAATCAAACCTATCGGGACATAGAAGTCATTATTGTTGATGACGGTTCAACTGATAGCTCTTCGAAAATTTGTGAGGAGTATGCAAAAAAGGACAGTAGGATTAGAATAATCCGTCAGGAGAATCAAGGGGCATTAAAGGCGAGGCTGAATGCGTTGTCAATCGCACAGGGAGAGTGGATTTCTTTTGTCGATAGTGATGACTGGATTGAGCCGGATATGTATGAATCGTTATTAAACATTTCAGGAGAGAGTAGTCAAATACTTTGGGGCGAAGTTTATCTTGAAAGAAAAAACGGACAAAGAGAAATTACAAATTTTGATGTACGCAATGATTCCGCATATATCACTAAACAGATTCTCCTTGGGAAGATTGATGGTTGGATGTGTAATAAATTAATTAAACGAGACCTTTTTTTTAGCAAAAGTGTAGATATGAGTGATGCCCACATGATGTATGAAGATATGTTGTGGACAATCGAAATGCTTTCAGAGGGACCGAATGTTACATATTTATCAAAACCTTTTTATCATTATAATCTTACTAATGAGTTAGCTGCAACAGCGACTTCGAGCGATGCGGTGTTGTGTCGTGCAAAGCACAATATCTCGTTAATATATGAATTTTTTAAAAAAAATGAGCAGTTTGAGAAATTCAAAAATGAATTTTCTGTTTTAGCTATGAGATATAAAATATCAGAAGCAAAGATGAGTTCATTAAATAATGCCAGAAAAGTTTTCCCATTTGCTCATAAGAAATTGTCAAATTTTCCTTTTAAAAGTAAATTCACGCAGTCATTATATTGGTTGTATTTTAATACCGGTATGATAGGTAGTGCACTTTTTACTTTGAAGAGAACGTTAAAATAGATATTGAAAAGCGTTTGTTTCATATTTCCGCATAAAGTAGATGGTCCCACAGGGGGCTATAAGGTCGTATATGAATATGCCAACCGATTGGCAGCGGATGGATTTGAGGTTCATTTGGTCTATTCGGGTTCAATTTACTGGAAGCAAAAACCTCTGAAATTTAAGTTGACAAATGCTTTTCGCCTTGTTCAAACTCTCATCAAGGGATATTCAGGAAGGCGTTGGTTCAATTTGGACAAAAGGGTTAAGGAGCACCTGACATTATCGATGAATTATCGTCATGTCCCGAAATGTGACATCTATGTTGCAACTTCGCCTTATACGGCAGATTATATCACTCAATATCCGATTGAAAATAATCGGAAATTTTACTTCATTCAGGGGAAAGAAGATTGGGGCCCCGGTCTGAAACAAATTCTTGAAAGTACATATCATGCTCCGTTAAATAAAATAGTTGTGGCTAATTGGCTGCAACAAATGCTATCCGAGGAATATTCTGAGAATAGTGTTGTGATTCCCAATGGGTTCGACTTTAATCGTTTTAAGCTGGCAGTAGCTCCCGAGAATAGAAACAAATTTGTAGTTTCGATGCTTTATCATAAGCAAGATCTTAAGAGGTGTCAGGATGCATTGGACGCATTATCTTTAGTAAAAAATAGATTCCCGGAGTTGAAAGTCAATATTTTCGGAGTTCCGGGACGACCTGTTGATTTACCTGAATGGTATACATATTATCAGGTGCCGGATAATGAGACTCATAACCGGATTAATAACGAATCGGCAATTTTTGTTGCCAGCAGTGAGTCTGAAGGGTGGGGACTTACGGTGGGAGAAGCTATGATATGCGGAGAGGCGGTATGCTGTACGGATAACGCAGGACATCGTGAAATGTCAATCGATGGGAAAACTGCGTTGCTTTCTCCTGTCCGTGATCCTAAGTCGCTTGCTGATAACATAATCAGGTTGATTGAAGATGATGATCTGCGCGTAGCGATAGCCCGAAACGGTAACAATTTTATTCAACGATTCCGATGGGATGAGTCATATAGAAAATTGCTTGAACTATTAGCTGGTAACTCTAAAGAAAAGGAATGAAACTTGCCACTTTCGACATATTTGATACAACTCTTTTGAGGCGCTGCGGAGTGCCTGATGCCGTGTTCCACCTTGTGGCTGAGCAGCTCTGGAGAGACAACAGCATGCGTCATACGGAGTATTGGAATTTGCGTCGACAAGCAGAATCGAAATGTCGAAAAAATGCAGGGATTGAGGAGATATATGCTCAGAACGGATTCTCATGTTTCCCTGAATATTCGGCAGAACAGATAATGAATGCCGAGTTAGCGGTGGAGAAAGAGATGCTGACAGTCAATCCCGCGATTAAAGAAAAGATAGATAATCTGCGGGAAAAGGGATGGACAATAAAGTTCTTGAGCGATATGTATCTACCCTCGGAATTCCTTGCAGATGTTTTGCGCCGTGAAGGATGTCTGAAGGATGACGAAGAAGTCATTGTGTCGTGTGAATGTGATGCGCGTAAAGATGACGGTATACTTTATCGCAAGGTACGCGAAACGTATCACCCTGAACGGTGGATCCATTTTGGCGACAATAAGCATAGCGATTACCGGATGGCACGGAAAAATGGAGTCAAGGCTCATTTAGTCGATTTCGGTTTTACGCCTATAGAAAGACGTATTATTTCTGACTCAAACAAGGTGCTTAACGGATGGATTTTGAACTTGCTTATGGGCACGGCTCGTATTTTGAGGATTCGAAATGGTAATACCCCCTCAGTTATATTAGCTGTCGATTATGTAGCGGCTACCTATGTGCCCTATGTTATATGGCTTATGCGAAAATCTAAGCATAATGGACTGCATCGATTGCATTTTTTGTCACGAGATGGGTATATTATGATGAAGATTGCAGAAACACTTGATGTAAAAGATATTGACCTCAATTATTTATTTGTTTCAAGAAAATCTTTAATGCCATGTTATCTAAGAGAAGATAGCATAAATCGATTTATTGAAATGAATGCAAATCAAAGCCTAATACCACAATCTATAGATATGCTGCTCTCAAAATTGCAAATTGAAAGAGCAGAATTGGAGCACTATGGGGTAAAATTTAATTATAAAAAAATTTTGACACCAGCACAACAAAAAGACTTTATTGACAAAATTTTTGTAAATAAGGACTTTTCACCAATTCTTATGCAGCGATTTAGGAGAGAAGGAGATATTGCAGAAGCTTATTTACGACAGGAGGGCTTAGCTGAGGATCTCTCTCAAGGAATGGTAGATATTGGATGGCTTGGGACATCACGGTTAATGATTAATAAAATTCTTAATAAAAATATCCCAACTTTCTATGTCGGAGTGGTTGGTACTGTATATGATAAAAGTTGTGGTGATTATGATTCTTATTTTTCAAGTGGACAACTCGATATTGCGTTAACTGGATTAATTGAAAATTATTTTTCGGCATCTCCATGGCCTTCGACACTTGGGTATAAGCAAGGTGAGACAAATAATATTTTGCCAAGATTTGCTGAAGGAGAAATTTTTACAGAAACAGATGCGACACAAACTAATGTGAAGCTTTGTTGTGATTTTACTAAAGAGTTAAAGCCCTATATTCATTATCTTAATGAAGAGATACTATTTCAATGGGCAAAGGAGTCATTAGACAGTATCGCGACTCTGAGAGATGAGATAAATCTCCAACCCTTATTAACTTGTTCTTTCATTGATGGTAAGCCCATGGCACGAAAATTTAATTTATTAGAGCTTCTCAACTTCATGTTTCTGGGTGCTCGTTATACGGCATATGATCGTGCAAGTTTGCAGCTTACTGTTGGTTATCATTTGACAAAATTTGCTTGGAGACAACATGAGCGAAGTAAGATAATGCGTACTAAGTTATATAAAATATATTTTAACCTGAAAAATAGGAGAGAACGGATGATATGTCAAACTTCCGGATAGTAGCAAATCAGCAACATAATTTTTGATTAGATGATCCTGTAAAATAATTAGAATTTGTAAGTTTGACTAATAATATTAGAGATATTGCAATTGATCTCGTAAAAGGTATATGTATTATCCTTATGGTTGTGGGACACTGTGTACCCACTCAATTAGGGATAAGCTCAGTAATATATTTATTTCATATGCCTTGTTTCTTTATTGCATCAGGATTCTTGTTTAGTGAACGCAATCTTGACACCCCCGGGAAATACATGAAGCGCAAAGTAAAAGGTTTATGGTGGCCATTTGTGTTTTGGTCATTGATTTATTTACTATTGCATAATGTGTTTGCATATTTGAATTTTTATGATAGTGCTTATACAGTAAAAGAAATTTTCTCAAGAGCTATTAGATATACGGTTACGGCTGGTTCTGAACAACTCTTGGGTGGTTTCTGGTTTTTGACTTCACTCCTTTTTGCTACAGTTGTCGGATATATCTATTATAAGTGGATCGGGTTCTCAAATAAAGCAATCATTATTGGCATAGTTATATCATTGGCAATTGTAGAATTATTGTGTTATTTTAATATTAACAAATCAACTATACATTTGAATCCAAAGGATTTTGCTGCAGTTGCATATTTTTTAAGTGGTACCCTGATTGCTCGTATTGATAAAAAAGTATTTTCAAAGTATCGTCCGGTTGTCGTGGTTGCTGCAATAGTTTTTTTGGCATTACAGAACACTTATCTTCCGGCTTCATTAGATACTTTGACAGTGGCTTCGGCAATACCGTACTACATTACGTCTACATGTGCCGGTCTTGCGTTGATTCAATTGTGTTATCTCGCACCCGCAACTCCCTTTTTTAAGGCTATTGCAAAAATTGGCACCAGAACAATAGATATATTGATTTTCCACTTCCTAATCTTTAAATTAGTTTCAGTGGTGGTATTATATTTAAATAATGAACCACTTAAAAGACTGGCAGAGTTTCCCGTACCACAATTGGATAATAATTGGTTGTGGATTATTTACACTGCTGTTGCTGTTATCCTCTCATATTATTTAGGGCAATTGATTATCAAGTTAAAATCTCGATTTGCAATAGTGGGAAAAATAGTCCCCTGAAATCAGACGATAATATTGTTATTATGAAGGTTCCGGTTATACTTTTAAATTATAATTCATCGGATGATTGCCGAAAATGTGTCGGTTTTCTGAAAAAACAACGAGGCGTTGAACTGGAGATTGTTATTGTAGATAATGCATCCAGAGCTGATGACGTTGAGGATGTAAGAAATCTTTGCCACTCTGAGACCTTGACATTTATTCCTGCAAAGGAAAACAAAGGATATAATGCCGGCAATAACATCGGGTTGCGATATGCTGCTGAAAAGGGCTATAAATATGCTCTGATAGCTAATCCTGACATGGAGTTTCCTGATCCGGATTATGTGAGTAGGTTAATCGAAGAAATGGAAAAACGTCCTGATGTGGTTGTAATGGGCACAGATGTTATAACTCCCGAAGGCATACACCAAAATCCGAAATTCCGTGGGAAGGAATCATGGACTAACAGTTTCGGATGGATCGCATCTCTTCTGAAAAGAGGTGGTAATTCACCGAAGGATAGAGCAATTCCGGAATGGGTGACAAATCCAAAGGAATCGCATTACTGCCGTTGTCTGAACGGATGTTGCCTGATGCTGAGAATGGACTTCATTAAGCGAATCAATTATTTTGATGAACGTACTTTCCTTTATGGTGAGGAACCGATTTTAGGGCGCCGGGTGGAGATGGAAGGAGAAAAGATGTATTATCTTGCTGAAATCACCTGTGTGCATGACCACAAGAAGAGTAGGGAAGGATCTCCGGCTTTCTGTAATAAACATTGGCGGCATAGCCAGCTGATTTATATACGGCATTACAGTGGACAACCGTTTTACGGTCGTTGGTTGGCAGAGCTTTCCAGCAGAACATATTTCTTTTTGCTGAATTTGAAGCATAGATTGAAAAGTTCGAGGGAATAGTAGATATGAAAATTATTACAAATATTATTAATTTTTGGAAAGATGCTGTGGCAGATAATGCTACAACATCTCTGTTGACACGAACTGAATCAAATGCAATAAAAGGTTTACTGATCACTCTGATTGTATTAGGTCATAATAAATATGTTATGCAGGGGGGATTCAGCAATCTGTTTCTATATTCATTTCATGTTTACGCTTTTTTCTACCTTCCATTTCTTTATGATTTCAAAAAAATGGAGTGGTTTGCCTTTTTTAAAAAGAATCTGGTAAGACTATATGTCCCGTATACAATATTCTTTTTATTGCTGTTAGGATTATCAATCTTTCAAGGCACTTCCATCACGGTTGTCAAAACACTTTTAACTTATATTTGTGGTAGTCAATATATCCTTCATACAAATCTTGGTTTTGGAAGCTTCCTATGGTTTTTGCCAACAATGTTATCGGTGCTGTTTTTCCGGCAGTTATATTATAGAGTCAATAAGTTTTGGCGAAACATAATGTTGTTATGCTCACTTTTATGTCTAATAGGATTCACTTACTTGATACCACTGTATGTTCTAACATGGTGGTATTCGCCGTTTTGTCTGACCGTGGGATTATCTATGCTGTTTCCTGCAATTTTTTGTCGTGCATTACTAAAAAAAATAAATCCAGAAATTATCGTAATTGCTTTCTTTATACTAACGATTTCAATGATGATATTTTTTCCGGTCCGGTTAAAATATAATTATACATTTTTGACAATTAATAGATTAATTTGTCCGGTATTGATTTTTTTGTTGTTACTTTCTATAAAAAAATTGTTATGTTCTTGGGAACTTATATTAGATTTAGGGAAACAATCTCTAAGAATCTATTTATTTCACATGTTAATATATAACGGTTTTTATAAGTTGCTGGACAAATCTAATCCGGGAATTTACTTAGGACTGGGGGTATTTATTTTGGTGTTGTTTATAGCATATTTTTTATCTAAGATGAAATTATTAAAATATGCCTTCCCGAAGTAATTCCAATATGGTGCGATGTGATTATCTTGATTGTGTAAAAGGAGTTTCAATTCTTGCAATTACTTTTATGCACTTAGAGAATGGAGTTATTCCATTGTGGCTAAACTCTTGGATAGCACTTTTTATGATTACATCATTTTATTTTGCATCCGGATGGATATTCGCTATCAAGCCACAGATTGATACTCCAAAGAATCTATTCTCAAAGCGTATTCGACAGTTGGGTATTCCATATCTGTGGTTTGCTCTTCTGATATTAGTATTTGAGTTGATCTGGTATTGCTTTGGTCAGACAACTTTGAACATAATTGGAAGGGATATATATAAATTTCTCACCCTTAGAGGAATCGGTACATTATGGTTTCTGCCTGTGCTTTTCCTTGGTGAAATGCTCTTTTCATCGATAGTTAGTTCCAAACGACCATGGCTTTATGGATGCGTACTGTTAATAATTTCAGTCTGCTCAAGTTATTTCTATTATGTTGAATGGCGACCCATAATAGAAAACGACGAGCTTTACAAAATTCTTGATTCACCTATTCGTCCGATAGTTATGGCATTGAATGCGTGGCCAATCATTGGTGTTGGATATTTAATAGGGAAGAAGATAAATGGGTTGCTGGTAAAAAATAATAAGTGGTTGTCCGCACTCGCCGGATGTATAGTTTTGATTGTGAGTGTGTGGTTCGTAATAGCACCCCCATTTAAGTTTTTCTATGTAAATGAGTTTATTTCCAATATTTTACCGGCAATAGGTTTTATTGGGGTATTCACTTTATTGTCAAGTACTTGGATAGGTCAGTTCTTTAAATATTGGGGTAAACACTCCCTAATTATGATGTGTACTCATTTCAGTATAACAATGGAGTTGCTGATGGCGTTTGACTATTATGTACTGCATCATGATGAATTTAGCGGACCGATAACAATAGTATATTTTTGTGTTACTGTATTGATTACTTATCCTCTCGTCAAATTATTCGAGGGACGATTAAGTTTTATGTTAGGAAAGAAAAAAATTAGCAAATGATAAGGAAAATATTTGCCCCATTCCTGACCGGAAGCCCATTAACCAGATATGCATCAATTTTTTTGGTTCTGATGGGAATATGTTGGTTGCCGCTTGAGGGACGTGTAGGTTTTGGCATTGTAAAACTAAGTTGCATGATATCGGCGATAATCGTGTTGCTAATATTTGCTTTTCAAATGTCAAAAGCAATGTTCATGGGTGTTTTATATATAGGATGGCAGTTTTTTGTTGCATCTCAGCACCCTGAAACATTTCGTTGGAGTACAATACTATTTTCTGCTGGATTTGTTTTCAGTTATGTGTGCTTTTATAACTTACTTTATAATGATCATGTTTTTACTATAAAGCATTTCCTTAGATTGGTAAATTGGGTGATGTGGGCTTTTTTTGTTGTTTGTATACTACAACAAGGTTGCATCTTAATTGGTATAAAATATCTTCCTGCTATAAACCTTACATATTTTCTTAACAGAGGTATTGGCTGTAATTCGCTATCAATGGAGCCAAGTTCATTTGCACGCACAATGTTGGTTTTTTATTATGCATACGTAAAGTGTAATGAATATATTAGAGGAGAAGGACCATTTACCGTTAAAGAACTTTTTCAGGGGCAATATAAATGGGTGACAATTCGCTTTTTGTGGATGATGTGCACCATGGGAAGTGGAACAGCGTTTGTATGTTTAATTGCTTTCTCGTTGTATTTCGTGAGAAAAAACAATTGGTTCTATATAATACCGACCTTTCTTGTTCTATATTTTTATGTCCTTCCAAAATTCGATGCCGAGCAACTTAATCGTGCCACTTCTGTTATAAACGCTACAACAACTTTAGATCAAGCGACAGTAGAAGCTGCAGATGGTTCAGCTGGAAGTAGAATCAGTCCGATGATAAATTCATTAAATGCTGATTATACGGACAGTGATACATGGTTTGGTCATGGTATCGATTATACGGTAAATAATAATATGGTTGTGAAACAGACCGCGACTTTGTTTGATGACTACGGATTTATTTTTTATATTATTGCTATGGCATTTAATCTGACTTGTGCCTATCGATTAAAGTCATTAGGAGCTCTATTCATGATAATGGGAGTTGGCGGAGGCGCAGGAACGAATATTCATTATGCATGGTGGTTAATGATGGTTATGACATGTGTAAGGTATTTCTATGAAAATAGGAATAATTTAGAAAATGAATTTGATATAGATGAAGAGAATTATGAAGAGGAAATGTCTGCTACTTAGAAAAACTTTCAGGGAATTCTTTTGCTTATGGCGTTATTATGGATTTTTGCCGGCATTATATACTTTAGTATGGTGGCTAAATTTTTATATCAAGAATCCATTTCGTTTCAGATTATCAAAATGGGCGCTTTTGCATAAGACCTCATGGTTAGATAAGCATATAACAAGAAATTATAGTGAAATTATTAACCGTTATAAGAATTATAAAAATTCTTATGAATTGATCACAGAGCCTAATATTTGGGTGTTTTGGGGGCAGGGCGCTGAGAATATGCCGGTTTTAATTAAAGCTTGTTATAACCAACTTAAGTCAAACAATAAAAACGTACACTTAATAACCAATAAAAATATTAATGAGTATATAGAGATTTCTCCGTTAATATTTGACAAATTACATAATGGGAAAATTACATGGGCTCATTTTAGTGATTTGATTAGAATGAGTTTATTAAGTAAATACGGTGGCTTATGGGTTGATGCAACTGTATGGGTACCTAAAGAACTACCTTTTGATAAACTTATGCAAATGAGCTTGTTCTCACCTAACGGTAAAGCAACTAACTCAAAGTCTGATATGTGTTTTTGGACCTCATTAGGATTAAATTGGAGTGGATGGTGTCTGTGGGCAAATCATAGACATGCACTTCTATATGGATTTGTAAGGGAAATGTTGGCTAAGACAATTGAAACAGAGAAAATGACGTTAGATTATGTGCTAATAGATTATTTTATTACCTATGCTGTACATAATTTACCCAATGTAAGGAATGAAATCGAGAAGTTTCAAAATGTTGCCGGTGAGAATAGAGGTGCTTTAGCTTTGTTAATGAACTCTCCCTATGACCCCCAAAAATATGAAGAGTTGTGCAAGAATGACTTCGTGTTCAAACTAAGCTTTCGCTCGGACTGGCACGCAAAAACCACCGATGGTGAACCAACATTTTATGGAAAATTGATTGTAGGCAATAATAGCAAATAATTACAAGATTATAATATGGCAAGTCCTGTTGATGTATTAGATAATTTACGCTTTTGGGGTGGGAAAAGGAATAAGATACTTCAAAAGCTGAAATTTTATGGAGTTTGGAACAAGTTGACAGAGGTAGTTGCAAATATTTATTTGCCTGTTTATTTTGAGTTAACGAAGAATAATCCTAAACATTCGCTGTCTTCAAAAAAAGAAACCAATCCTGAAGTTGTCGTGTCGCTGACATCTTTTCCTAAGCGATTACCAACTTTACACAGAGTGATAGAAACTATTCTGCGACAATCGGTAAAGCCGGATAGACTTGTATTATATCTAACCGCTTCTCAAGTTCCTGATATTGAGAAATTACCTAAAAAGCTGCTCGAACAACGAAACCGTGGACTTGAAATTGTATTATGCCCTGATGCAATCAGGTCACATACAAAATATTTCTATGCTTTCCAGACTTTCCCGGAATCAACGGTTATAACCGTTGATGATGATTTATACTATAAATCAGATTTAATAGAAACACACCTCAGAAATTCAAAAGCAAATCCCGGCAGTGTGGTGGCAAACTGGGTGAAGGAAATTATTCCCGGCAAGGAGAAATATAATGAATGGCCGGATGCAGAAATTGGCGTTCCAAAGAAATCAAAAAATATGTTGGTTCTTGGAGTTTCAAGTGTCCTTTATCCACCACATTCAGTACATCCCGATGCTTTCAATGTGGAAAATATTCAAAATCTTACGCTAACTGCCGATGACGTGTGGTTAAGTGCTATGATCCTGAAACAGGGTACATCTGTATATTTTTCAGGTTATGATTATCGTCACTTACCGGTTCATATATCGAACAATGAGACACTTATCTCCGGTAATTATGTTAGGAATCAACTCTGTGTTGATGCCATCAACAAATATTATCAAGATAAAGGAGAATTGCGACCGTTTATAGATATTCCCAAATAAATTGGGATAAAAAGTTGAATATTCTAAATATAATTAATCCTTTGTTATATGATTAACGAGGGGATGATAGCAAAAAGGATTTCAGATACAATCAGCACTATGCGTTTCCCATTGCTGCTGATGGTAGTCCTGATTCATTGTTCACTTCGGTATAAAATCGGTGCATCCGGAAGTGGTTACATTGCTGAAAATGTAATGTATTTTGTGTCTTTTTGCGTTTGCTCAATCGCTGTGCCTACATATTTTTTGATGTCAGGTTACCTATTCTTTGGGATAATGGGCAAAAATAGAAATATTTCCTTAAAAGAATATGGAAATAAACTCCGTAAACGGTTCTTCAGGCTATTAATTCCTTATTTATTATGGAATCTTATAGGGTTCTGCATGATGGCTCTTTTTATGGAAACTTCTCTGAAAAGATTTTTCCCGGGGCTAAATCTAACCATTGATTTCAAATACTTTATTAGCTGTTTTTGGTCTGTAGGAGATTTATTTACTTTTTTTCAAACCGCAGGCGCTCCGGTTGATGCGCCAATGTGGTTTGTTCGTGATTTAATAATATTGACCTTACTGTCTCCCTTAATTGCGCTAATATATAAGTATTTAAAATTCTGGATCTTGATTCCATTGACCGTATTGTTTATTTTAGGAATTTGGCCTCATGTAGTCGGATTTTCTTTGACCGGTATATTGTTTTATATGTTTGGTGCATATTTTTCAATTTCACAGAGCAAGATTATTCCACAAATGTCAAAATTATGGTGGATGCCGTTTGTTGCGGTAATAGTCTTTACGGTTGAAACATGGATTCGTCCATCGGGGTATCCATATATACATTCATTCTCAATCTTGACCGGTTCTGTAGCATTTATTTATATCGCCATTCAGGTATCTAAACATGAGAGAGTTGTCAAAAAACTTTCAGCATTGGGAAATTTAGGTTTTTTTATTTTCGCATTTCACATGTTGATTTCTTCTGAAACAGCAACTATTATTTGTCGGATTTTAAAGCCTGCAACTAACTTGGGTTGGCTGGGTTGCTATATGTTGATGTTTTTGACACTGATATTTGTATCAACAGTTTTATATCTGGGATTAAAGAAGTTGTTACCCGGGTTTTTATCACTGCTTGTGGGTACTTTCAAACCAGCATTAACAAAATAATCCAATGGATCTCACCATAGCAATTTGCGTTTACAACGCTGGAAAATATATTGAGCAAACTTTAACTGATCTTTCAATGCAGTCAGTGTCTGACTTCGATTTGCTTATCGTCAATGACTGCTCGACGGATAATTCTGTTGAGGTCATCAAGAGTTATTTCGATAAGCATCCCCGAGAGTATGAACTGATTAACCAGCAAAAAAATCAGGGTATCGCTTTTGCACGCCAGACTGCTCTGGAAAAGGCAAAGACAAAATATCTTCTTTATATTGATGCTGATGATCTGTTGGCCCCCAATATCGTTGAGAAGTTATATAAAACTATCGAATCCGATTCAAACATCATGGCTGTGACATGTTGGTCTCAATTCATTGATATGCACGGAAATAAATTGATGGGCGGAACTTATCTTGGTGTTCGTGGTAGGGACGAATTTATGATGAAGGCAAAAGCCGGAAAGTTGTTTTTTATGCCAATCCATACAATTTTTGACCGGGAAATAGCTATTAAAGCCGGCGGCTTCACTACAACCGGATTTTTCGACGGCAAACCTCGTTATCAAGATTATTGCGAGGAACTCGACCTGTGGACGCGGATGAGCGATTTCTATGTCGAAGGAAAATATTTCACTACAATACCTGAGGCTCTCTATTTCTATCGCAAAAGCACCGGGTTGTCATCAAATCATTTCAACATGATTCTCAAGATGCGTTACACCAAATGCAACGTCAGAAGGCGGCGCGCCGGCAAGGAGAACCTTACTTTTGTGGAATTCTATAATTCTTTGGGCGACAAAGAACTTAAAGCATTAAAAAAGGAGGCATTCGCTGCCGATAGTCTCCGAAATGGGGCTATGCTTTTGAAACGAGGCAATATACTGAAGGGTCCATGGCTGTTGCTCCGTTCATTCGTTGCCAAACCATCCTATTTTATTGATAAATTAAAGAATAATATATGAGCGTTTCTACACAAACCTCAAACCTTATACGGCAGGTAATCGCTTACCTTAACGAAAACACGGAATATGCCGTGATGCGCAATTTTGACGGTTTGCCTGACAGCAATTCTGCACGCGACATCGACATCATAATCCGAAAAAAGGATTTAAACCGGATTAAGAAACCCCTTGTGAAATTAATCGATGGACTCGGATGGAAGATAGTAACTTATCTCAACTCCGACCGTTTGTTCACTCTTGTTTGCGCCCGTAACGATGGCGATAACACGTCGATAATGCAATGGGACTTTTTTGTCGACACATCCGTGTTCGGCATATTGTTGATGGATGCCGATGAATTTCTGAAAGATAAAGAGTTCAACGGATTTCTTTGGCATCTGAAAACAGACTCTCAGTTCCTTGACAAATATCTCTATGACCGGGCAGTAGGCGCTGAATATCCTGAAAAATATCACTCTACCCGCGAGGCTGCAAAGGATTCTCCCGCGGTGAAGTCTAAGTTGCGAAAATTGTTCGGGCAGGATAGCGTGGAAACTTGTGATAGGACTGGCGGTAAAAAGCTGTTGATGAAAGCAATAGCCCACAATCTCACTACGCGACCTTTTGAGCTTATTGGTGGCGTAGGTCGATTCTTACAAACTTTTGTGGGTAATTACATAATGTCGCGCACAGGTTTCTCAATGGGATTCACCGGACCAGATGGTTCGGGTAAGACCACGGTCATCGACCGCACCATTGAACGTCTTGGCGATGTTTTCAAGACAGCGCATGCCTACTATCATTTCCGTCCAGCCCTCTTTGGCAACCTCGGCGAGGTGGCACATTCCGCCGGTATAAAGAAGGATGTTGACCGAAACTACAGCGACCCTCATCGTGGAGGCAAGACCGGAGTTCTGTCATCAACTGCCCGACTTTGCTATTACTCAATAGATTATATCATTGGATATTTTGTAAAAGTCAAGAGCAAGACACGCATCACCCGACTGGTGATATTTGACCGCTATTTCACCGATATCATTTGTGATTCGCGTCGTTCGCGCATCTATCTATCGCCTAAATTCCTGAATCTGTGGCGTAAGCTTTTTATTCCATCCCTTGACTACAACATATTGCTTACCGCCTCATCCGAGACCATCCTTGCCCGCAAACGTGAGCTTGATGAAAGAGGTATTCGCGAAATTAACGAGCGCATAGATTTTCTTGCTCCTAAAAAAGGCTATTTTAAAGTCCTGAATGAGTCCACACCCGATGCAGCTGTGACGGAAATCCTCAACCATATTTTTGATCAGCAGCATCGTAAGAATCTGAAAAGATTAAGATAACTCAATACTTTTGAGAAAACTTAGCTATGCAGCTTACTTGGATTAATACAGTTAAAGCATTTTGTATGATAGGTGTATACATTTTACATTCACTTCATTATACAAATACAACTAACGATCTTGCTTTCGCTTTAATCTCGCCTTTTTATGTAAATGCATTTTTTGTCATAAGTGGAATTCTCTTTTTTAGAAAATGGTTGAATATGCCACATGACAAAGTTAATAAAAATTTGGGTGAGGCATATCTGAATCTGCTTTTTAGACTTTTTATACCTACATTATTATTTTCGACTATTTTTTTCATACCCAAATTGCTTTACCATTCAAACGACTTTTCTATCAATTCGTATGTTTATAACGTTTTGGGAGGAACAAGTTTTTGGTTTACTTCGGCAATGTGTGTTACACAAATTGCGATATTGACATTTTTAACTATTAGGATTGAGGGGGGGGGTAAAATGCTGATATATAGCACTTTATCCATTGTGATTATGTTAGCTGTTCCCTTCCTGAAAATATTGAATCCAGAACCATTCCCATGGTATTGGAAAACTGGATTAGCTGCTGTGCCATTTATGACACTGGGAGGTTTAATATACACTGCACGCAGAATCCTCAAAGAAAGGAAACGTTTAATAGCAATGGCAGCATTAATCGTTTATGCAGTATCTGTTATTTACATATTGTCCGGAGCTGAAATAATGTATGCTCTTATGAGTGTAAGATTTAATTTTGCAGGAACTGCCATAACTCTTTCAGGAATAACATTCATTATTTCATTGTGTTATTTTTGGAATCCGCAATATAAATTACTTCAGTTCATAGGTAAGAATTCCATAATTTTTTACTTTTTTTCCGGATTTCTCCCTGCCTCACTGTCCTCAATATCGCTTTTGCGTTCATTGGGCGGATTCGGAATTTCTGTTTTAGGAATTTCCATCGGAGTTTTACTCACGTGGATAGTAGTTAACTACCTGCCGTTCCTAACTGATTTGAGAAAATTAAAATGTCTGAGAAAATAAACTCTTCTTATGCCTGTGAACCCGGACTCGGCAGTGAAATGGGAGTAGGGTGGCAGTGGGTGCTGGAAATGTCACGTCGGTCTAAGTTTTGAGAGAAAGATATAAATTTATATACGATAATCGCCAATCAAAATCAAAGAAATTTAAATCATTGAAATAATGCCAAAACAGCGTATACAATATTTTGATGCCATTCGAGGACTTGCAATGCTCTTTGTTGTGATGGGGCATATTAGTTTATTCTCATTTCATAAAAGTGGTTGTGGATTGCTGGGTGTTGTAACGAGCCTTGAAATACCATTATTCTTCCTTATCAGCGGATATTTTACATATAAACCTTCATCATTTTGGACATTTTCAAATATCTCCTCGTCTATCCAACGAAAATTTATGGCATTAATAGTTCCTGCTATAATTTTTGTGATGGCTTATACATTTTTGCAAGGTGGCGTAAGTGTTGAAAATATTATGTATGATCCATATAAATACGGATATTGGTTTACAATTTCTCTGTTTGAATTCTTCTTGATAAGCATTCCTGTGTTGAAAGTTGTTTCGAGAAGCAATTGGCTTATTGATAGTGTTTTAGCGTGGGGGGGGGTAATTTTGGTATTTGTAGGAGTATACCTCATTCGCATTCAGGATACCAATCGGTTGATTGGTTTGTTCGGACTGCAGCATTTAACTGACTATATTTACTTCTTATTGGGAATTTTGTGGCACAAATATTCTGATAGATTCAATAACGCCTTGAGAAATAATTTACTAATCACATTGTTATGTGTTGTTTTTTTCGTTGGGAACATGTTCTCTTTCGGAGGAAACGACGGCTTAACATATTTCGGTCCATCATCAACATTTTACTTCCTTATCCTAACATTGTCCGGATTATGTATGACTGTGAAAATATTTCAACATTACGAAGTCTTGAGCAGTGATAATTTATGTGGTAGATTTTTGAAATTAGCCGGAACTTGGTCACTTGAAATATATTTTATTCACTACTTTATATTACCAAGAAATCTGACTGTAATTGGCTCATTCTTTGAGAATAATCATAATAGTATTATTGAATTTGCACTTGTTCTCATTCTGGCAATTCTTGTAATTATTTCAAGTGTGCTGATTGCGAAAATATTGTCGTTGTCCTCAATTTTATCATGGCTGTTGTTGGGGAAGAAACTTGAATTAAGAAAACAGATACGAAATGACTAAAATCTTCATCTCCGCTTATGCCTGCGAACCCGGACTCGGCAGTGAAATCGGGGTAGGGTGGCACTGGGTGCTGGAAATGTCACGCCGGTTTGAGTTATGGGTGCTGACGCGTGAGAGCAACCGCCACACCATAGAGCCGTGGATCGCTGATCATCCGGAGTATGCCGGAATTCATTTCCTATATTTCGATCTTCCGAAGTGGGCTCGTTTCTGGAAGAAAGGACTGCGTGGAGTGCGCACATATTATAATATATGGCAGCGACTTACGGATAAAATCGTGAAGCGTACGATGGAAGAGAATGACATTCATGTCTTTCATCATCTGACCTACGGAAATGCCCTGTGGCAGGTCAGTGCGTCAGGTTCGCGTCACACCTTCATCTGGGGTCCCATCGGTGGGCTGGAGACTATTCCAGAGGACTATACCCGTCATTATGGCACCAAGTCAAGGTTTGTCGAGAAGTTACGCAGAATAGCAGTAGATCGTTCGGTTAAAAGCCGATCGTTCAGGAAACGTGCCGAGCGGGCTGCTCTCATCCTTTGCAAAACGGAGGATACCATGCGGCTTCTTCCGGAATCTGCACGAAAAAATGCGGTTCTGTTTACTGATGTCGCAACAGATACGGAAATTGCTGTGAATAAGGAGATTGCCAAGGCATACAACGGACTTGACTGCATAGTGGTAGGCAGGCTTGATGCATGGCGCGGATTTGATCTGGCGATTCTTGCCGTTAATGAGGCGAGGCAGAAAAATCCCGACATAAGGCTGACCATTGTTGGCAAAGGTGAGGACCGTGAACGACTTGAAGCACTTGTCAAGCAGTGTGGATTGGAAAATAATGTAGTTTTCACTGGAGGTGTCTCAGGTGAAAAATACCGCGAATTGATGCAACAGGCTGATATAGTGCTTAATCCATCGTTAAAGGAAGGAGCAGTAACTGTTTCGTTCGATGCCATGGCTATGGGCAAGCCGCTGATTGCCATTGACACAGGCGGCTACACACGATATTTCAAGCCGGAATACTCAATAGTTGTTCCGCGTCGAGACCGGGATTCCACCGTTCATGAGTTGGCAGCGGCAATAAACAGGCTCTCTGACAGTGAGTTAAGAAAACGTATGGGCGAAAATGCCATGAAGTCATCAGGCGTATTCTCATGGCGCCATCATGGTGAAGAAATTTGCGACATTATCCAACGGACCATTGACAAATCTTGACAACATATTGATCCCCGGCAACTACCGGTGCTACCGTTTGGAAAATGCTGACGGAAAGGTGTGGATTCTTCCTGCCGGTCATCTTCATACCGCTATGGAGTTGTATCAGCCCAGCGGCAGCAAAGGCAAGATGCTAAAGAAATTGTTCCCGTATCTCCATAAATTGCCGGGTGTTACGGGTGCCATTCACGCCCAGACCATAAGTGTCAGTCTGGCTGACGAGATTGCCCTTCATGCAGAATCGGCATTTAAGGTTACTGAACTTGACTTTGCGGTATTTGGCGGCACACCTTCTGTACATCAGAAAGTTACGATTCAGTTTTTCAAGGGAAACAAAATTCTGGGCTATGGTAAAGTTGCTGCCAGTCATGACATTGCTGCCCTGTTCAACCATGAGGAAAAGCTACTGCAGAATTTGAGATCTGCCGGTGTAACGGACATCCCGGCGTGTCTGTATTGCGGTGAACTTCAGTCAGGGAACCATCTTTTTTTGCAGACTACAACCAAGACAAGCTCATCATTTTCGCCTGAAAATTGGACTCCGCTGCATGAGCGATTCTTACGGTCTCTTACTGAAAAAACATGCCGTCGACAGCTTTTCGACCAAACAGACTTTGCCTTTTCGCTCATGTCGCTTAAGGAAAATGTCGATTTCCTGCCGGAGGAGTTCCGTGGCGTGGTTTTGGATGGAATTGACACCGTGTTGCAATCACACCGTGGCAAAGATGTTGATTTCTCAGCTTTCCATGCCGACTTCACCCCTTGGAACATGTTTGTGGAGCAGGGCAGACTCTTTGTATTCGACTGGGAATATGGCAGGCTGAGTTATCCGCCCATGCTTGACCGATACCATTTTTTCATCCAGCAGGCTCTCCACGTCAAGCATTTAAGTCCTGCCGCTACACTTGACAGCATTAAATCATACGAATGGTTTGATTCTCAGGAACTCAGCTATTATTTGCTTGATATAATCTCGCGGTTCACACTTCGTGAAAACGGGCAAGTGTCAGCCTCCCTTTCTGCGAGTTTGAAATTTTGGACCGATTTACTCCATGAAAATAGTTAGTTTTACTTGTTGGTGATTTTAAGTATGATTATCAAGTTCTTAGGATAGGATACATTGTTAACAGTATCTAATTTACAATAGATCGATGAGTTTATATTTTTTATTACGAAGAGAATGTCAATCAGAAAAATAACTAAAATATGCAATTGTTTGAATTTCTAATCAAAGGTCTTCGAGAATGCTATACCAAGGTATCCGGTTTCCCTTCAGATCGAGCTATAGACTCATCACGGGTGGATTATTTTGATGAGTCAGCAAATGATTATATTTACAATAGGATTAGTGAAGCTTACAATAATAAGGAAGGACTGGCAATATGTAAATTTGGTTCTATAGAAGTCGCGAATATCGTGTCCAAAATTATGTCAGGACAATGGAAGTTGAATGATTATTTTAATCTAATAAAAGGATATCCAGTCCCAATCTTTCGGTATAAAGAAATTGAACGACTACATATGAATGCAGGTTTTTTCCCGGCAACGGAAAATTCTGTTGAAAAATTTATTAGTCTTATGATTAATGAAATTCCAAAAGTAGATATTTTAGCATCATATGTATATTGTGAAAGATATATCTCTGAAATGATCGATGATTGTGTAAAAGTAAATTTAGATGGATTTTATGCTCCATTTAAATTTGAGAAACCTTGGAGTCGTATTTTGGAAAATAAAAAAGTTTTAGTTATTCATCCCTTTATTGACAGTATATCAGCGCAATACCAAAAACGTCAATTGCTATTTGACAATCAGGATGTCCTTCCAGAATTTAAATCGCTTCATCTTATTAAAGCGGTTCAATCAATTGCCGGTAATGAATGCGGTTTCGAAAGTTGGTTTGATGCACTTGATTCAATGAAAAGAGAAATTGATAAGGTAGATTTTGATATTGCTTTGATTGGATGTGGTGCATACGGTTTCCCTCTCACTACATATGTCAAATCATTAGGAAAAATAGGTATTCACCTTGCTGGTTGGACACAGATGTTATTTGGTATTTATGGTAAACGTTGGGTGGAACATCAATCGGAATATTCGAAATTTATAAATTCACATTGGATACGACCGTCAAAGGAAGAGGTTCCGAATCAAGCTAATTTAGTGGAAGGTGGGTGTTATTGGTAAAGTAAGAACTACCATCAACAAGTCAACATTTTCCATTTTATTATAAGAATTATATTATAACGATACTATGAGGCTTTTAATTGATTGTCATTTTTTTGACTATCCTACTCCTCAAGGGATAAATACATATATTAAGGGATTGTACTCATCGCTAATTCCAGCTGCAAAAGATATAGAATTCTATTTGGCAGCTAACGATATTGATAATCTAAAGTCAATATTCGGTGAGCATAAAAATGTGGTTTACATAAAGATTCCACATAAAGGATCTTTAAGTAGGTTATTGAAAATTTTCCCAAGTATTATCAAGAAGTACTCTATAGATTTGGCTCATTTTCAGTATGTTTCTCCGTTTATTAAAACATGTAAAACAATAATTACATTACATGATATATTATTCGAGGATTTTCCGGAATATTTCCCGTTAAGCTATAGGGTAAGTAAGGGTTTACTATTCAAATATGCTGCTAAAAGAGCCGATATATTATTAACTGTATCGGCATATTCGCAAAAGCAAATTGCTATGCATTATAAACTCACCCCAGAGAATATATTTATTACACCAAATGCAATTACTGATCGATTTTCAAAAATTTCAAGATCAGATGCTAAGAAATTCGTATCACAAAAATACGGTATAGATAAGTATATTCTATATGTAAGCCGAATGGAACCCAGAAAAGATCAATTTGGTCTCTTAAAAGCATTTGTTGAATCTGGCGTTTACAAGGATGGTGTTTCGTTAATGATTGTTGGGGAAAAAACCATAAAGGATAAACGCATTGAGAACTATTGTTCTGGGTTAAACGAATTAGTAAAATCAAAGATTTTATTTTTGAATGGTGTGAAAGATACGGAATTGGCATTCCTATATCGTGGGGCATCCTTATTTGTTTATCCTTCTAAAGCAGAGGGTTTTGGTATCCCTCCATTAGAATCAGCAGTCTCCGAAATACCAACGATTTGCAACAATAAGACAGCAATGGAAGACTTTGATTTTTTTGGAGATAAGCTGGTAGATACTTCCGACACTTCAAGTTTGGCTAATCTTATCCGTCAGACTATTGATGAACCGTTTGATAGTCAGGAACTTCATAATATTAAAGAAGAAATTTTAAGAAGATATAATTGGGATAATATTGCTTTGGGGCTATATGAAATTCTGAAAAATTATAATTCCATAAGCAATACTATACATAAATAAACATCTTTTTATTGATTAAATGCTGAAGATTGCTATAATAGGAACTCAGGGCGTCCCTGCCAACTATGGCGGATTTGAGTCGCTCGTGGAAAATCTGATAGGTGAGAATTGCCCCAAGGATATTGAATACACCGTCTTTTGCAGCTCGGCTGACATAGGCTCAAAAGCTGACACATACAAAGGCGCCAGACTGAAATATGTCAATCTTCACGCCAATGGAGCATCATCTATCCCTTACGATATGCTGTCGATGTGCCGATGCATCAGTGGCTATGACGTGATTCTGATTTTAGGCGTATCGGGGTGCCTCTTTATGCCGGTGCTCCGTATGCTGACCAAGGCTAAAATCATTGTCAACATTGACGGTCTTGAACACCGTCGTGATAAATGGGGCAAGCTGGCACGCACGGTGCTTCGCCAGTCCGAGGCTATGGCAGTGAAATATGCCGATGTCATAATCGCAGACAACAAAGGTATTCAGGACTATGTGGCTGAGACCTACGGAAAAAAAGCCGTCCTCATTGCTTACGGCGGAGATCATGTCCACCGCAATATCGATGAAAACCGGAAACAGTCAATACTGAGTGAATACAATCTTGAACCGGGAAAATATGCTGTAACCGTATGCCGAATTGAACCTGAAAACAACAGTCACAGGATTCTTGAGGCATTCTCACACTCGGATTATCCACTGCTTTTCATAGGCAACTGGAACCATTCCGAGTGGTCCAAGGCACTACGGGAAAAATATAAAGATATTCCGAACCTACATCTTGCAGATGCCGTCTATGACCTCGACGTGCTCTACACTCTCCGCTCCAGTGCCGCACTTTACATCCACGGGCACAGTGCCGGAGGCACAAACCCCTCGCTGGTCGAGGCGATGCACTTCGGAATACCTATCCTTGCATGGGATGTGGTCTACAACCGCGAGACAACACAAAACCGTGCTTACTATTTCAGCTCAGTCGAAGAACTGCAGAAACTGCTTGAACGCACAGACCTCAATGGCGCAGAAATGGCTGAGATTGCCCGTGAAAATTACACATGGAAGAAAATCTCAGAGTTATATTGTGAACGATATTATAAGTTTTCGAGTCGTAAATAATTGTATGACAGTTAATTATGAAATGGGGGGGGGTACTTCTAAGCCTCGGCAGTCAAACTTCGAATTGCTGCGAATTGTGGCAATGTTTCTTGTACTTATAGTGCATGCCGATTTTTTCTCTATTGGAATGCCATCAAGAACAGACATAACTGAATATCCGGTATCATCATTTATGAGACTGACTGTTGAATCATTGGCGCTTGTGTGTGTCAATGTCTACATTGTAATCTCCGGTTATTTCACCATAAAAATAAAACAAAAAAGTGTACTGTCTTTTATTTTTATGGTTGTCTTTTGGCGAGCATTCGTTTCAGGAGGTTTTGTTGTCTCTGAATATCTTCATCTTACGACCTTGAATCTTACATTCAAAAAATGTTTAATGTTGCTTATTCCCGGATATGATGATTGGTTTGTTATGTGTTATATCCTCTTAATGTTTTTTGCCCCAATTCTTAATGCCTTCATTGAAAAAAGTTCGTTGCGTCAACTTTGGTTATTTGTGCTTGCCTATGAAGGATTGCAAGTCGTGTTTGCATGGTGGCTGGGGGTAGTGCATGGTTTTGGAGAAGGTTATTCCGTGCTGTCATTTGTTGGGTTGTATATTATGGGAGCTGCCATTAGGAGAACTGATATGAACTTTATTCGTAAGCCAATTTTGCTTTATGTTCTTGTGTCTGTTTGCTCGGTACTATTGGTAATAGTTGCTGCCCATATCTCAGATAGCATGTTTGGCAGGCAATTACGGAAGATGGGAGCTTACAACGGTTTATTTGTTTTGTTAGCGACAATGTTTCTTTTTGTTGCCTTTAAGCGATTGTCGTTCAGTAGTAAAATTGTCAATTCCATTGCAGCGTCAGCGTTCGCAGTATATCTTTTTCACATGCACCCTTTAATTCGCCCATATTATTCAGGAATTTGCAAATTAATCTATGACAGTTTTGATACATGGAGTTATATAGGGGTAATAAGCTGTTTTATCGTAGCAGTATTTTTCTTTACTATTGGAGTTGATTTTATACGACGTGGTTTGTGGAACCTGTTGTATCCAAAAGTTGAAATATTAATCAAGAATAAATAATCATGAAAGGAATCGTTCTTGCAGGAGGGTCGGGTACAAGGCTTTACCCGATTACAAAAGGAGTCAGCAAGCAGCTGCTCCCAATTTATGACAAGCCAATGGTTTACTATCCCATCTCTACGCTCATGCTGGCGGGAATCAGGGATATTCTCATAATCTCCACCCCTCAGGACCTGCCCGGCTTCCGACGTCTGCTCGGCGACGGCTCGGACTATGGTGTGAAATTCACCTATGCCGAACAGCCCTCGCCCGACGGTCTGGCACAGGCGTTCATCATAGGCAAGGATTTTATCGGCGATGACTCGGCATGTCTGGTTCTCGGCGACAACATTTTCCATGGCAGCGGATTCAGCGCCGTGCTCCGTCAATCCGTTGAGGCTGCCGAGAAAGATAACAAAGCAACCGTTTTCGGCTACTGGGTCGATGATCCCGAACGCTACGGCGTGGCTGAGTTCGACGCTGAAGGCAACTGCCTCTCCATCGAGGAAAAACCGCAGCATCCCAAGTCGAACTACGCTGTCGTAGGGCTCTATTTCTATCCGAATAAGGTAGTTGATGTGGCAGCATCAATCAAGCCCTCAGCGCGTGGTGAACTCGAAATCACCACCGTCAATCAGGAATTCCTCAAGGACGGCGAACTTAAAGTGCAGACCCTGCCACGCGGTTTCGCTTGGCTCGACACCGGCACACACGACTCGCTCGCCGAGGCTTCGATCTATGTGGAAGTGCTCGAAAAACGTCAGGGACTGAAAATAGCTTGTCTTGAAGGTATCGCCTACACAAACGGATGGATTACAGCTGACAAGCTCCGTGAGCTCGCAAAGCCCATGCTCAAAAACCAATATGGAAAGTATTTAATGAAGATTGCTGACGAACAGCATCTCCAGAACTTCGATTAATAGAAAATGGAACTTATTAAAACCGATATTGAGGGAGTAGTCATCCTCAAACCAAAGGTGTTCGAAGATGCCAGAGGTTATTTTTTTGAGAGTTATTCCAAAGCCGAGTTTGAACGCTTGGTGGGTCCGGTGGATTTCGTGCAGGACAACGAGTCATGCTCCTCGCGCGGAGTCATGCGCGGACTTCACTTCCAGCGTCCGCCCTACACTCAGGCAAAGCTCGTGCGCTGCGTGCGCGGCAAGGTTCTTGACGTAGCCGTGGACATTCGCAAAGGTTCACCCACCTACGGCAAGCATGTAGCCGTCGAACTTTCCGAGGAGAACCACCTTCAGTTCTTTGTGCCCCATGGCTTTGCCCACGGATTCGCGGTCCTCTCAGATGTTGCGGTATTCCAGTATAAATGCGACAACTTCTATCATCCCGAAGCTGACGGGGGCATCTCAATCCTCGATAAATCACTCGATATTGACTGGCACCTCGACTCCTCCGAGGCTATACTTTCGCAGAAAGACACCCGTCACCCCCTCCTCTGCGACTTCGACACCCCATTTACCATTAACGACGAATTATATAGAAAATGAATATACTCGTAACCGGAGCCAACGGACAACTGGGCAATGCCATGCGCATCGCATCAGCCGCGTCTCCCAACAATTACATCTTCACCGACGTGGCTGAGCTTGACATCACCGATGCCGATGCCGTAGCCGCCGCAGTCAAGGAAAATAACGTTGATGTGATAGTCAACTGCGCCGCCTACACCAATGTGGACAAGGCTGAGGACGACGCCGAATTTGCCGAAATCCTCAATGCCAAAGCCGTGCGCAATCTCGCTGACGCCATCAAAGCAAACGGAGGCACACTGATTCATGTTTCCACCGACTACGTTTTCGGAGGCAACCAAGGCAACACGCCGCGCAACGAAGCGGAAGCAACAAATCCCACAGGTGTTTACGGTCTGACAAAGCTGCATGGCGAACAGGCTATAGCTGACAGCGGCGTGGATGCCCTGATTTTCCGCACCGCATGGCTTTACAGCGAATTTGGCAAAAACTTCGTCAAGACCATGCTCAACCTCACCTCCACCAAGCCGCAGCTCAAGGTGGTGTTCGATCAGGCAGGCACACCCACCTATGCCGGCGACCTTGCCGAAGTCATCACTCATATCATCGAAAACAACAAATTCAAAGGAAACGAAGGCATTTACCACTTCTCGAACGAAGGCGTATGCTCGTGGTATGACTTCACGAAGATGATTGCCGAAATCGCAGGCAACCACGCGTGTGACATCCAGCCCTGCCACTCCGACGAATTCCCCTCAAAAGTAGTTCGTCCATCCTATTCCGTCCTCGACAAGACAAAAGTGAAGGAAACCTTCGGCATAACCATCCCTTACTGGACCGATTCCCTTAAAAAATGTATTAAAAACCTCCAAGAACAATGAAACGTAACATACTGATTACAGGCGGTGCCGGATTCATAGGCTCACATGTGGTTCGCCTGTTCGTGAACAAATATCCCGACTATAACATCGTCAACCTCGACAAACTGACCTATGCCGGTAACCTCGCAAACCTCAAGGACATCGAGGACAAACCCAACTACACCTTTGTCAAAGCCGACATAGCCGACCTTGATGAAATGCGCCGAATAATCAGCAGGCACAAGATCGACGGAATCATACATCTCGCCGCCGAGAGCCATGTCGACCGCTCCATCAAAGACCCCTTCACATTCGCCCGCACCAACGTCATGGGTACACTCGCCCTGCTGCAGGCAGCCAAAGAATACTGGGAGTCGCTCCCTGAAAAATTCGAGGGCAAGCTCTTCTATCACATCTCCACCGATGAAGTCTACGGAGCTCTCGAGCTGACACATCCCGAAGGCGTACCCGCACCCTTCACCACCAAGGCATCAAGCGAGGACGATATGGCTTATGGCACCGAATTCTTCCTTGAAACAACCAAATATAACCCCCACTCACCCTATTCCGCTTCAAAAGCTTCCAGCGACCACTTCGTCCGCGCATATCACGACACCTACGGCATGCCCACACTGGTGACAAACTGCTCGAACAACTACGGTCCCTATCAGTTCCCCGAAAAGCTCATACCCCTGTTCATCAACAACATCCGTCATGGCAAACCGCTGCCCGTCTACGGCAAAGGTGAAAACGTCCGCGACTGGCTGTTCGTTGAGGACCATGCCCGCGCCATCGACCTCATCTTCCACAAGGGTAAAGTAGCCGAAACCTACAACATCGGCGGATTCAACGAGTGGAAAAACATCGATCTGATCAAAGTCATCATCAAAACCGTTGACCGCATGCTCGGCAACCCCGAAGGACAGTCGGAACACCTCATCACCTACGTCACCGACCGTCTCGGACACGACATGCGTTATGCCATCGATTCCCGTAAACTTCAGAAAGAACTCGGCTGGGAGCCCTCGCTCCAGTTCGAAGAAGGGATTGAAAAAACAGTACGCTGGTATCTCGACCATCAGGACTGGATGGACAACATCACATCCGGCGCCTACGAAAAATATTACGACGAAATGTACAGCAACCGCTGATATCGCGTAACATTCGCACCCTGCAAACCGGGGCTGACTCTTGCAAATGGCAACCGACTTTAGTCGCATGCCTCAGCAAGAATCAGCCCCGGTTTGTTTTCCGCAATTTATATAAGTTAAAGCACTATATTGCAGTCAAGTGGTGTTAATACACATATTATAACCCAAGGACTGATATTACTAAGTCATAAATTTTTATCCGACATCAGAAAATGCCGTAAAGTTTGTTTATAAACTAAATATTTTGTACTTTAACAAAAAGTTTAGTTTATAATGGAAAGTATTACTTTGTTAATTTAGGTTTCAGTCAGCTTCCACTATGCTGAAAACGTCCGTGAGATTATAAGGATCGATGGTGATGTTCTCCCATGTCCCGAAGTAAGAGGTGACAACGTAAAGCTGAAGTTTCTGGGCATTTAACGAGCCGGGCGTGTTCGCTATTGTCATTGTCAGCGTGGGCTTGTCAGCCGAAGAATGACCTAAAGCCGTGGTGGTTATCTTGCAGTCGAATGTGGTGTTGGGGCTCCATGAGTCAGCACCGCCACCCATGGTTACTTCAAGAGAAGAGGCAACCCCTGATGACGGAGTCCAGTAGAGTTCACTGCGGGGAACCGCTATGGTGAACTGGTCAGATGATTTCAACTCGAAAGTTTTGGAATATTCCTCGCCCGTTGTCGACTTGCTTTTAACCGATATGTAAAGCCATCCCTGACATTCCAATTTCGGTGCTTCAGAAAACACAATCCGCTGAATGTTGTCAGCAATGATGATTTCGGCATCACGGCTATCCTTTTTTATCAGTTCGCCGCGAACCGACATATTCAGCCTCCCCTGTTTGCCTATAAGAGGCACCTTGAATTCAAGCGGCTCGCCAGAAAACGGTTTTTTATCAATCAGATATGATGACATGCCATTATTTGCGATTAGAGAAATATTGCGCAAATACACCCCCTTGGGAGCCGACATCGCCACCTCTGACACCCTGACGGTCATTTCCTCGGTCACATCCATCCACCTTGAGTTCGGCAGAGAGGTGACAGATGCGGTAATCTTTACCTGAGAGGTGTCGATGGGTGAAAGTTCGGGGTCATCATGATCAACGCATGCCGGGAGGATAGCGCAAATGGCTATCGTCAGAATAAAGCAGAAAAAAACTCGCATATTCGATTATATATTGAGATAAAAGTTTGACAATTCAAAATTGTCGCAAAGATAAGCCACGTTCAACGATGCCACAAATTATTCCATGCGAAATCACCCCGTCGGCAGCTGATTCATAACATTTGTTGATAATTCGGGCAGAACCGTCATCGGAGCAACTCCTTGCGGATGCGTGACAGGTGGGTGGGAGAAATCTGCAGATACTCCGCAATTTCGCGCTGAGGTACATCCTGTTCAATCTGCGGGTGTTTGCGGACCAGAGCCTCGTAGCGGTCAGCAGGCGATCCTATGAGGAACGAGCAGAAGCGGTCAATCAGCGAATTATAGGCAGCCTCGGCAAACGTGTGACCGTGGCGGTTGATTTCCGGATCCGTGTCATACAGATTCGGCAGGATAGTTGCATCCATCAGCCACACCTCAGTTTTTCTGCCAGCCATGATGTCAAATCGTGCCGGAAGATTGTGCATGCAGTTAGGGTAATCGCCGAAAAGAGCTTCAGGAAACGCGAATCCGCCGATTTTCTTTGACCCTTCCATAGTATAGATCAGGTAGCCTGACTTCACGAATCCCACCTTGTCCGTAGGCTTGCCGAAACGGCACACGAACTCACCCCGGTTCAGTGTGACCGGTTCGCCGTGAGATTTTATCAGATTATGCCAGAACACCGGGTCGATGCCCTCAAGATGCTTGTTAAAATGTCGGTTATTCATAAATGCAAAACGTGAGCCAACTATGCCACGTCGTGATTGCAGGTCGTAGGAAACCATTTGGACAGATGTAACAATAGTTTGACCCACGCGCTATGAGCGTGAGAACAACTATGCTTATCCTTGTCCATGCTGAATTTCCTACGTTCACAATCACAAGATTGAGCATAATGCTTAAAATTACCAAAAAGTCGCGGATGGGCTGACCCATTCCATCCGCAAAGATAACGAAATAATTTGACAACAACCATCCAACGGCAAAAAAAATGCGACCCTGATTAAGACCCTGTTCCCCAATATGAACGTTGGGGACTTAAATGAGTTTCTTGTTTTTAATGTCAGTTTTTCGGTCATTTCTTACTGGTTGATTGAACTTTATGTGCAATGCCGATGTTTTATTGGAAACATAAAATATGAAAGTTATGACACGTTTATCTAAATTTATGAAAAAGGGATTGTTTTTGGCTGCCGCTGTTGTGGCTGGTGTATCATCTCAGCCGGCGGATGCCTGCACCCGTGTGATTTATCAGGGTGAGGACAGCCTTTATATAATCGGTCGTTCGCTTGACTGGAAAACTCCCATTCCCACAAACGTTTACGTCTATCCGCGTGGCATGGAAAAGCAGGGATCGAACCTGCCGGGCGCCGTCACTTGGACTTCAAAGTACGGTGCTGTGTATGCCGTCGGTTATGACGGTGGCGTAACGGAGGGGATGAACGAAAAGGGTCTTTCGGTCAACGGTCTGTTCTGCAAGGGCACTGTCTATGACAATGACACCACCATGACTCGCCCCCCTATGTCGCTGGCTATGTTCCCCGCATGGCTGCTGGACATGAATGCAACCACTGACGAGGTTATTTCCGTGCTGCGCGAGCATAATTTCTCGCTTTCCGGCGCTACATTCGATGGCGGCACTGTTTCTGCCCTCCACTGGGGCGTTACTGACGCTACGGGTCATTCGGCTGTGATTGAGTTTGACCATGGCGACATCAGAATCTACGAGGGCACTACGGACATGCACGCCATGACCAACGACCCCTCATGGCCTCAGATGCAGGCGATAGTGAAATACTGGGAAAAGATTGGCGGTCGCAACATGCTCCCCGGCACTGTTTCCAGTCCTGACCGCTGCGTGCGTGCCGACTATTTCGTGACTCACGTTGAAAAAACCGGCGACGCCGACCTCGGTGCCTCGATAACCCGCACCGTGCTGTTCAACAGCTGTGTGCCTTACACCTACACCGTTGAAGGTGAACCCAATGTTTCATCAACCCAGTGGCGCTCATTCTCCAACCTGCGTGACAAACGCTACTATTTCGACCTTGCCGTAGCCAACGGATTCTACTATGTTGACCTCAACAAGTGTGACCTCCAACCCGGCGCACCGGTGCTGAAAATTGTGACTTCGCAGATGCTCAACGCATGCGGTGACCAGACCTCAATGCTCAAGCCTGTGCCCCCCTTCACCCCCATGTATTGATACATACCTGACATAAACAATGACCGCGGAGCGTTCTGAAATTGCTTCGCGGTCATTGTTTTGTTAAGTTGATGCAAGGGAGATGAACCATCGCTGTCTACGACAATGAATTAATCATTGTTTTCGTCATTCAATGGCGGATTCGTCAGTAAGAAATCCTCGTAGAATGTAAGGGCAGTCGACGGATTGTCAACCAGTTCCTTCCTGTGGGCTTTTGCATCATTGCTCTTGTGGTAATATTGCTCCCATGCCTCTCTGAGTTCAGGATAGTTCTTTTTCAGGTAGTAGGTCAGGTACCAGTCATTGAATTGCCCGTTTACGGTCAATATGAATGTTGCGGGTGCGCCCTTGAACTTGACCCCTACGGCGGGCACAAGCCTGCTGACGCTGTTCCTTCCGCCGGTGGACTCCCACACATCCCAGCGCAGTATCGCCCCGCTCTCGCGCCGGTCAAGCTCCCAGGCGAAGCCTCTGACATATTTCAGCGGTTTGAACACTCCCGGTGAGTTAATCATATCCGAAACACACACCGCGCCGTCAGGATACCCCTCCGTAGGCTCCATAAATCGGTATTCCTTGACCTCCTTGGCGCTGTAACGCTTGGTTTTGCCCCCGTTTAACTCCTCGCCCACGTTGACATACTGGCGTATGGAGCCGGTTTTTGAAAACATGTTTTTGAGCCCTGTTTTCAGGTCGTTGTGAATATATCCGGTGATGGTGTCGCCGTTGGTCAGAATCACTTGTACGTGGTATTCGTCAGGATCTTTTGCTCCGAAAGCTGTCAGGCTGATGGATGCGGAAATGATAAAAGCAAGAAAAAATCGTAGTATCATGATCAGTTTGATTTAGGGTTAATCACCAGTGAACGTAAAACCTTGTCACAGCGCCCGTCAGCTGTTCTGATGTATTCAAGCAGCCGAGGGTCGTCGGCGAAGATATTCTCCAGTCGGGCGCGCATCTTTTTGTCAATCTTTTTGTGGGGTTGACCAAGGCGGTGGATAACCCCGTCCTTCAATATGAGCATCTCCCCTTTACCGTAGTACCACAGTCCGCCGTTGCCCGAGCATTTGAAGCCCTTTGTGGCATAGCAAAGTACAGCAAACCGGCTGCACTGCTCAGCCAGATGGCACCATCCATAGCCCTTCGCATAGATAAACGTGTGCGGGCGTTCAGGCGCCGTGCGGCTCCATAGCACCAGCGAGTCTATTGTTTCCGGATCCAGCTGCTGCTGAATTTTGTTCCGCGCCGTATAGGCATTCTCTATGATTCTCAGTTTCTGTTTCTTTTTGGGCATACCCACGTGAAGCTCGCCGTCAGCCATGATAGTATCGCCGGAATGGAGGTACACGCACCCGCACAAGGCAGGATAAATCTTCTTGGCATCTAAGGGGAAAGCGACCGTTGCCAGTATCATAATGGCAATGAACCGCAGGAAATTGAAAAAAGATAGGTTTGTCATATCTTGCATCGGTTTTCGGTAGCAAAGATATGATAAAACCGCCGTTGCTGATATGACAAATGTCATATTTGCTTATTCCTTCAGCATGGACTCCCTTATCCGGTGAAGCTGCCGGTAGGAAATATTGAGGTACGATGCAATTTCCTTGAGCGATGCAAGCTGAGTGATTCTGGGGTATCGGCTGGTCAGTTGGCGGTAGCGCTCCGCAGGGGTAAACCGGTAGTCGTTGAGGATATATGTATAAGCCTGCTCGAACAATGCCTGAGCGAACCGTATGTTTAGCGTGGGGTCGTTTGTCAGGCGTTCCCGCAATAACTCTGCCGGAACAATCAGCACCTCCGAGTCCTCCAGCGCAATGATGTCCGTGGGCATTTCCCGCCCCAGCATGGCGCTCTGGTAATTGGCAAGAATAGAGCCCTCGAACACGAATCCCACCGCCTTTACATTCCCCGCATTGTCAATCAGCGAGTGTTTGAATCCGCCTGACATAATCCACCCCAACTGCTTGAGCATACTGCCTGTGTGTGCGAAATACTCCCCGCGGCTGAAATGCCGCAGCGTGCCTTGCTTCTCGCAGATTTCCCGCCAGAAGGTGAAGTCTATTTCTTTTTCAAACGAGTTGAATTGTGACATGATATGGAAATGAAATACGGCGCAATAATAAAGGTAGTTCTTCGAATGTAATATTTATATGAATAAGAGGGCTTATATCATATCCAGAGGCTGTTTCCCGGCAGGCTTCGGGAAATATGTGTCTAAGATATTTAACTCATTTTCGGTAAGTTGAATATCCAAAGCTTTGATATTATCCTCCACATGGCTAACACTGCCACTTTTTGGAATCGAGATAACATTTCCACCACGCATGGTCCACGCAAGTGCAATTTGCGATGGCGTGGCGCCCCGTTCATCAGCGATTTCCCGAAGTACAGGATCTGACAAAAGTTCACCCTGAAGGATTGGTGAATAAGCCATAATTGGCATGCGTCGGTCGTCACACCATGGCATAAGGTCATACTCTATTCCGCGGTGTGCAAGGTTGTAAAGAACCTGATCTGTCGCACATTTCCGACCCTCCCGGAAAGAGAAGAACTCCTCCATTTCAGCTACATCCATATTGCTAACGCCCCACATTCCAATTTTTCCGTCGTCCGTCAGCTGTTCCATGGCGCGAACCGTCTCCTCAATTGGATAGCGACCGCTCCAATGAAGAAGATAGAGGTCAATATGATCTGTACGGAGTTTCTTGAGGCTTCGTTCACATGCAGCTATAGTGCCGGAGAAATCAGCATTATAAGGCAAAACCTTGCTTACGAGAAATACTTTATCACGGATGCCTGCTAAAGCCTCACCCACAAGTTCCTCGTTCTCATACATTTCGGCTGTATCTACCACTTCCAGTCCCAATTCAACACCACGACGCAACGCCGAAATTTCGGCATTGCGTCGCGTGTTATCCTCTCCCATGTGCCATGTTCCTAAACCTAAGGCGGTTACGGTCGTGCCATTGGGGAATTTAACAGTTTTGTTCATAATCAGAATTTGTACATATTAAGCCCTGTTTCCTCATCGTGATAACGTTCCATAGGGCTGTCAAATGTGGTTATCACAATCTCGCCTGCACCGTTAAGTCGGGCTGAGAGCAAGTGTCCGGCAAGTGCGGTATAGTCGGTTTTACCAAGCACGCAGTGTAGGTGGATATAGGTTTCACCATTCATTTCAGATACGTTTCCCGTAAGATTTGCCACCTCCATCTGCTCCTTGAAGGTCTTGTCGTCATACTTTTTGCTCTTAGGGTCATAGCAACGTAGAGTTGCCTCGTTGATTGCACCGATTCCGGTGATACTGCCGGCAGTGATGTTCATATCCTTGCAGAAAGTCATGATAGACTCTGCAAGATCGGTGTGATTTTTGATACTTACCATATAGGTGTTTCCGTACTGTTTATATGTATACGGTTTTTCAGAATTCTGTTGTGCGCTCATAGTCAATGTTGATATAAGAAGTGCAAATAAAAAAATAATCTTTTTCATGATATTGATTTTTGTTTCTGCATAATATAACAGATTGAAAAAAAGAAAGTTCAGGATGCCGGTTTCTGTATGATAACGGCGGACACTCCACGGAGTGTCCCTACAAGGAGATTATAGACAAGTCGAGGCAGGTGCTCTGACCGCAAAACAAGTGTGGAGTGGCAGAAGCCAAAATATCAGCACCAAAAAAGGCAATATCCCATTGGAATACTGCCTTTAAGGAGTGGTCCCACTTGGGCTTGAACCAAGGACTCCCTGCTAATTATTGACGAGTCGAGGCAGGTGCTCTGACCGCAAAAATAAAAAAGCCATGCACAAGCATGGCTCTGATTCGGAGTGGTCCCACTTGGGCTTGAACCAAGGACTCCCTGATTATGAGTCGCATAAAAGCCATTTTCCGCTTGTTTCTTCTATTAGCAAATTGTCTTGTAATTGATTGGTTTACAAGGTACTTTTGGCGAGCTCACTTGCATCAGTTATCTTCCATTTTCTACTGTTATCATGACTTGCGTGCAAATTTTGTGCAAGGTATATGCAAGAGACGTTTATCCGGTACGCTTTTATGAGTGTTGAAAGCATCGTTCAACCTAATAAATTTCTTAAATCGGTTATTAGGTGTATCGGCTGGCAATGTCGCCACCGTGCAATACCCTTTTGAAAAATGGTTCTTAATCATGTTAAAGACGGAATCACCGTTTCGGTGGTTCTGGATCGTCGTACACCTAATAAAGACGGTAAATTCCCAATCAAAGTAAAAGTGTATCATCTAAAAAAGCCCAAGTATTTTTCAACCGGCTTCTCTATGACAGATGAAGAGTGGAGCGGTCTTGACCGTAAAAAATCTAATGATTCAATCAAGATCCGACAATCTATCTCTCGCAGCTTCGAGCTGATTAAGATGAATGTTGACGCTTTGGCAGATATGGGCGAGTTTTCATTTCAAGCTCTTAGTCTGAGACTCGGGCGTGCTGTCGGCGATACCTTGAATAATGCTTTTAGGGCGCGGATCAAAGAATTGAGAGATAATGGAAAGATTGGCTCGGCAAACAGTATGCGCGACACACTGTCTGCTATTGAAACCTATGCAGGAGATAATCTAAATTTCCGCGATATAACAACCGACTGGCTGACAAGATGTGATAAACATTGGGAGAAAAAGCCGCTTTCAATTACAACGAGAGGTATGTATTTCCGTAATATCCGAACAATGATGAACTTTGCCAAACAGTCAGGACTCATCAAACAATCACAATATCCATTCGGAAAAGGTAAGTTTGAAATCAAAACAGAGGAGGGACGGAAAAAGGCTCTTACACCACAGCAATTGTGTGCCATTTTCAATTATGTTGATAAAAATGAAACAATCAACAAATACAAGGATATATGGTGCTTCATGTATCTATGTAATGGCATCAATCCAATTGACATGATACAGTTGAAGTATTCAAACATAATTGATGGAGAGATTCATTTCGTACGTCAGAAAACATCAGGTACATCTACCACACGTAAGACAATCAAAATATTTCTTACTCCAGAGATACAACGCATAATAGATAAATGGGGTAATCCTGCCATGCCTGATAATTTCATATTCCCCTTTCTAAAAGGAGATGAATCATTAGAGGAAATTAAGGCAAAAAATCATGATGTTTATACCCGGATCAACAAACGTATGCGATATGTGTGTGATGTTCTCGGCATTGAACGCATAACCACTTACGCAGCCCGCCACTCGTTCGCTTCAATTATGAATAGTGAAGGGGTTCCCATTTCGTATATAAGTGAACAGTTAGGACATACAAGCATACGCACAACTCAAATCTATCTCGCAGGTTTCAGTAAGGAGTCCAGAGCTAATAATGCCCGGATATTGACTTCATTTCTAAACACACCGGAAGAATAATGCTGTATAGCCATGCACACCGGATATTAGAGTTAACACACTGATAATACTTGGCTAATGTCTTGGATCGCAGAAAACAAAGTTATGATAACGGATAAATACAGGTGCGATGAATAAGAAATAGGTTGGTATTCACCCATTTATTCCGGCATATCGGTTATTACATATATAACCGATTAATACTATTTGTAGAATATGAAAAAGAAGAAAATAGAGAGTGTTGATCCGGCAGATAAGCCGAGACGCAAAACTAAGAAAGTTACAGATGTGTCGAATCCTGAAAAAACGAGACGTAAGAGATCAACAACGATCAAAGTTGAAAAGCCTAAGGATGATGTTATCAAAACAACATCGCCTAAAGTTGATTGGCGTGATTCATTCAACCCATTTAAACTTTCAGATTACTATACCGAGGATCCGGAAGAAATAAATCTTATCTCGTTGTTGGATCTTCTTTCTGAAACGGATGATGAAAGCTGTGACTTTGAACTTGACGAAACTATATATTGCGATTCTGATGACACTGAAACCGATGCTTGGTTAAATGAAATTGAGGTCCGTTTCAATGCCGTTGTGGATCCGATTCTTGCAGAAAAAGATATTTCCGGATAGTCTTAACTTTATTTAACATCAACAAGGTGGTTTATTTTTATCCCACAAAATACTCTTGAAATCTCTCATGACCTGAAACCGGTTGTGAGAGATTTTTATTTTGCCCTACGTTCATACGAACATGTTACGTCGAAAAATGTGCTTAAAAAAAGAAATGGAATCGAGTAAATAGATTCCGCAGTATTAGAATATTCAATGAGTTAGATCGATTATAATGAAAATTAGGACTTGTACGATAAGAAAAGATATTGTAAATTTGCAGTGTCGAGTTCAAGTAACTCGGAGACATACAAAAGTACAACACGAAAGTGTCTTACTGATTCTCGGGATTGAAGCCTGGAAACCTCAACCCTGTAAAAATGAGATGACGGGGACACTCTCGCGTCATAGACCAATCTATGGCGGGAGAGTCACAACCACACCCTTATTTTTACCGGTCTTTCCAGGCACCGAATCCCAAGGATGTAGAAGCGGCTCTTCCGCTTTTGTGTAGTGCGGTAATCTTTCAGCTATAACCGAATCCATTGTAGAGCCGGGATTCTAAGATTTAATATAACGTTAGAATCAACCATCTAAAAAAACTGTTATGAGTAAAGGTTATGCTGATTATCTTGTTGCGTTAGCACGAGAAATTGATCGAGAATTTCAACGTGATGCCGACGGTGTCGAAGTTCCTCTCTTAAGCAAGGAATATGAAGAATGGCTCAAAAATGATGAAAAAATTTCCGAGAGATCACGAGTAAACTACAATCAGTGGCTTAAGAAAGCTGATGCTTGGGTCTGTGAGTCTGATTACGATTTCTGGACTCTCCTCAAAAAAGCATGGGTGGCAGCTGACTTTGAAACTGTACGCCATCTATGCAAGGAGTATGAAGATAAGCTCCTGAGTGAAAAAGCTCATGCTGAAAAAGATGGCAAGGAAGTGTATGGAGAATCAGCTAAAATGATTGGCAACTGGATCAGTGCTTTCCGTAAGTACTGTAAATTCTTTGAAGAGCAAATGCAAAAGGCTGTAACCGATAAAAAGGTACTCGCTGCAATGATTGAAGGCTCACGTCTGACCGCGGATCATTTGTTCCTTGACATCCGTTTTGTCTTATGGGGAATAGCTAAAGGGCTCGCTGAATCAACTATGGATTCGTATGTATCAAACATAAAGCGTGTAAATCGTGAAGTGTTCTGCAAAACCGGTCATGACGTCCTTCGTGAATACCTCCCCGGATATGTAAAAACGAAGAATTCAGCAAAAGTAGAGGAGATGTTCAGTGCGATGGATGCAAAACTCGAAGAGCGCATCGACAACCTTGATGAAACCGAAATGCCGGTTGACATCTTAGAAAACTGTCGGGCTGCACTCAGAAAATACGCTGAATTCATTAAATCAATTATCCATAATTAATACATGGAAGCTATAGAATATCGGGAAACTCATCAACGAAAGTTCTACAAAATGCTTATTTCAGAACAAGATACATCTGAAATAAGAACCGCACTGCTTGAGTATCAATTAAGTGCACCACCAAAGATTGAGTATCCTGTTAAAGCAGAGCGCCTATCATGGAAAACGCAGGAAATAAAACGAGATAGGACAAATGGCATCACAGAGAAAATTGATTTATCTAGCCACTCTGTAGCAGTCAATTCTTCATCTTCTTTTGAGAATTTAAAGGAGGCAATATGCGCTTGCCTAGCTGAGGCTATGGTAAAAGCACCTTGGGCTTTTACATGGGAGGGAAGCGGTGTCGCAGTATTCTTTATCTCTCCAGATATCCTCGCAAAATTATCAGAAGGTAACAAAAGAGAAATCAGGGATTTTGTAAAAACCTTGCTAAATTACGAAGGAGAATTAGAAGATAATATCACTGTCTGTTTCCAAACGCCTATCTTTGATAGTACAATTGTATCTCTTCAGATTACAAAGGTTTTCTCTTATTATAAAAAACTCACAGAGACTAAATCGAGTTATTTTGATGAGGATAACTCAGATGATAGCGACCTTGTTGATGATGAAATTAATCCATGGAATAGTCAACCAAGTCAAAAGACAGAAAATCCATTTGCATCAAAAATCTCGATATCAAGCAAACTTCGTCAAAAATTTGATAAAGCTGCGAATATTCCTTACAACGAATATGAGATTATTGGCGATATCAACGAAATTGAAAAAATTATCCATCCTACCGAAGCCACCACTGTTTTTCATGGGGGAATAAAGAGTGTCTTATCCAAAGATACCTCTAACTACATCTCTACAGGGTATGAAGAAGGGCATGATTGTGTAACAAGAGCTCTTAGAAATGCGATACTCACTCTTCCTATTGAATTAAAAGAAATCAAAAATGTATGGGTACAAGTGTGGATTCCCTCGACACTACCAAACATAAAGCATGAGTTTAATCAACTGGAAAGATTCTTGAAGCCACTCTTTAAGCTAATTGGCAATCAGTGTGACTGGAATTGGTCTATTGTTAACATATTAGATGGACAACAAGCAAAAGTTACTCTTATAGTGGCAAGTAAATAGAATTATGAACAGAATGAATAGGAGTTTTTTATTGACTAGTTGTCTGTGTGGAATAAGTCAATATTTCAAGAGCGACCTTGATATTCTGCCATTTTACAAAATGTTTAACGATTAAAAATATTAAAATTAATAGTAGCTATGAAATCTAAATCTCTACTTGGTGCAATTATTGGCGATATTCTCCACAACACATTTTCAGATAAAAAATACGTTGATGACACAGATCGTGATATATCTATCCTATCCGAGAAAAGTAAAATATCCGGTTACACAGTGATTACATTAGCGGTTGCCAAATATATCATGGAATATTACCACTTATATGAAGGGCGAATAGAGCCGGGGAGGAGCGAAAAGAGAAAGGAACTCCTTTGCAAAGCAATCCTTGATCTCGCCAAAGCCCACCCGGAACTTTATTATCCGGAGTGGCTAAAGAAATGGATGTCATCCGATAAGTGCATCCCGACAAAGGATAATGATGGGATGACTGTAATCTGCTTTAGTCCCCTTATAAATTATTTTTCGAATACAACTGATCTCGAATCCACACTCCGAATGGTATCGGAAGCCATACCTGCAGTCATTTGCTCAAAGAGCAACGATAATGGATATAAAATATACGTAACTGCGCTTTATGGTTGTACACGATATGATATATCTGTTGTACATGACTTTTTGGCATCTCTTTACAATTTTAGATGGCCAACGGAACTTAAAGAACTGGAGTCTAAATATGGCTGGAATACATCCGTATCCAAAACAATGGAGCCTGCGCTAACGGTATTCTATCAAGGAGACTGGGGGTGTAGGAAAAACGAACCGATTACTAATATGGAACGAGGCATTTCTTGTATTAATTGTATTGGAGGTCTCAGTTCGTTGGTAACACCATTGGTGTCAACTTTAGTACAGACTTCTTATGAAAGTTTTAGTTGTTCTCTGACGGAACCTATTTTTGATGAAATGGAGTCACTCAGAGCACTTCTTCCAAAAGATCTACTTGAAATTAACGATAATTTTTTTGAATTCATTAAAAAAGTCAGGGGTTTTGATGATTTCGAACTGGATGATGACAATAACGATAATGAACCTATAAATGGTATTGAACCCGATGAAGATGGTACTATACCGTTTGGTGACCTTTTGAAATTATTGTAACTGGATAAAATTGCTACTTATGGTATTCCGTGAGCAAATAGCCTATCCGATTACTTCTGAAGTTGGGCAAAAGTGCTATTATGATCACCTCGATTATTGGAGGGTATGCTATAAAAATACTGATCCATTGATTGTCCCGACACAGGAGGACGCATTGGAGTATGTAAAGTTACAAGCAGAAAAAGATAAGTTTTATTTTCTTGATGATAAAGAGTCGCGTAGGAAGAAGAGGCAATTAGAAACGTATGATACTCGCTATGATTGGCGACCTAAAAAGTCGGGTGATGATACTTTTGTGGGTCTTATCTCACCGACCGGCGAACAGTTGTTGCCAAATTCTTTTGCTGATGTATTCTCTCAATTTGATGCGATAAACAGTAAGCCCGAGTTTATCCCGGTGTCAAATGGAGAAGCATGGGGTCTGATTTCGTTAACCAATCCTCCGGTTCTGATGACTGATTTCAAATATAACGCAATCATTCCGGAACGTTGGGAGCGAAAAATATTTTTCGTGCAGGATGGGGAGACTTTGAAATGGGGCGCTCTTAGGATTTCATATCCATTTCTAAGTAGAAAGCGATATAAGGACTCATTGCCGGTGTTGGAAACACTTATGCCGGCCATAGCCGATGAGATATACGAAGATGAACTTATGACCGAGGATGCGCCAACCACATTCTTTATGACTGGGCGAGGAGATAAAATCGGGATTCTGACAGACTTCGGCTATTCGGATATTGTATATGACTCATACGAAACCAATAACGATAAATGCGCCTTCCGGCTAATTCGGCACGATCGAAAGAGAGCACGACGAGCCGACTATTGGCATCCTGACGGTAAAAAATCTCGAATGAATTATCGTCGTAATGTAAAGATGAATAACAAAAGTAGTTAAGATATGACATTTGAAGAATTCAATAAGCTGGCGTTGAATCCCCCTTATATTGAGCAGGAATCGGTGTATAGGGTGGAAGTTCATTGCCATAAAAAATCATCGGAAGAGAGAGACGCTTATGAGACACGGTTTGAGGTTCGATGCACTCAAAGTTTTGTTTATACGGATTTGTATTCCGCTCAGTGCAGGCTCAAACAAATAATTGAAGAGGAGGAATTGAAAGATAAGCTCTATGCCGTGTATATCTATCAGCTTCCTATTGGGAAAGATATTTCTGGCAACCTATATCAACGGCTTTGGGTTTATAATCACAAAGGACAGATGAACGGTCAGTCTCATTGCACGGCAATGCTTGAAGATCTCGACCACCTATCAGCCAAGTTCAGAGGGCACGAAATAGCATCAATCCACTTTAATCCCGGCGATATTGTCGAGGTCTATGATAGAGAGCTGGGAGTGGTACATCTGGCAACTGTTATTAAGTGCCCCATGACAGTAGAGCAATGTTGGAAAGAACGTGATTTCATTAAGATGTCATGTATTGTTGATGGTTTAGGGGCTGAAGCCACTGATGACAATTATTGGCTGTATGCCGATAGCGATTGTTATGAGGTTATTAACGGTTCTAACTATGAAAACAACAGACTCAATCCACTTACATACGATGTTTTTACGCTCTCCCGTCCAGTTTCTCCTGACATACGCCAACGCTTTGACGACTATTTTCACCTTGCAATGGAAAGCATAGACAAGATGAATGAAAACCGACAAAAAGCCATGTCTAGAATTCATCGCCTCGTTGACCTCCTCTAACCACCAGAACCAACACGCATATAAATAAAAAAGAGAATGAAAAAAGTGAGTGAAATGAACACTTTATCCATTCTCTTTCTATATTTTCTAATGAGTAAAATGAAAGATTTTTATATGAAAGAATTTATTAAAAGTTAATTATATAATAAAGAGTGAATTGTTTATTAAAGACCCTTCATTTAATCCATTATAATGATTCAATTGGATGAGGGACATAAGAGATATATGGGAAGGCATATGCGGGAAAGTTCATCTCAATGGATGTACCATCAGCATTTTTTACAGTTTGTTTAAATGTAGGATATTCTATCCCAAATGACTCAGCGTAGAATTCATCTCCTTTAGAAAGAATCATTCCGTCACCAGCAATCAGTATTATAAATTTATAGTTTCCTAAATACTGCATAACATAGAAATGCTGCGGAATCCAACCTATAATAAGTATTTCATTTTTCTTCAACTCATTAACGATAATTCTATCCGGGGCAAAAAATAATGTGTTATCAAAACGATTTTGTTTGAATATTTCAAAATAATCAGACCATTTCCAGCCTTGAAACGACTTATTATCATGAAAAGCATATTGCACTAAAATGTCTAAAGCCCTAATTGATGGATAGTCACAGTCATCCTGGTCTTTTTTTATATTTATAAGATTTTTGAAGAAATCGCACCCACAATTTGGTGAATCATTATATCTTGACGTTCCCCAAATATTTCGATTGGTTTTGAGAATATGTTCATAGACACTATTCCAAGCAGAACCAATCAAAAGTGTTTCTATCTCATTTTCAATTTGACCGTCTTCTTTTAGTTTGTTCTCCAACGCATACAATAGTACTATTATTGCGTGTCGCAAATCAGAACTCATTGGGCTTTTTCGCGGTCTGCCTCTTTGTGTCTTTTTTATTTTTTCTTCCACTATTATATTTTAGACATTTTTAGCCAGTAAAGCTATTCATAATTTTATGCCATAATTAAAAGTTATATGGCACTACCCGTTACTCATAACACACTGCCTGAGGCAGTCGCAAGGATAGAAGCACGCATCGAGGAGGTGTATGTGCTTCTGATGACAAAGGTAATTATAAAACCTGAATTACCCAAGTTTCTTAATATTAACCAAGCCGTAGAATACTGCAATTCAATCGGCTACAAAATCAGTAAATCTAAAATGTATAAATTATGTGCACGTGGAGACATTCCACACGTCAAGGCCTCAGGTTCATTAATCTTTGAGGCAAGCGAATTAATGAAATTTATTAATAATCAATTAAAAATACAAATATGAATAATCCAGTACACAATCATAGAAAAAATGGCCTGCGATTTCGGTCAGAGTCTATTGAAGAGCAAATGGCATCAAGTGGACTTGAACAAATAGTGAAATTAGTAAATAAACTTGATTTTGAGGCAATCTACTACGAAGACCAGCCAGAGATAATGAAAAGAATCTTCAATCTCCGTTCTTGTCTTCATTCAGAGGGTCTTGAAAATCAGTATGGTAGGATCAGAGAGGAATTAAAGGCTTTTGAAGTAGATGATGAAATTAAAGAAATTACCATCGTATTAAAACTTCTTGAGATACTTGAATCTCAGAATTATCGTATAGGTTTATTTGAAGATGGGAACTACCGTATCTATACTCCTAAGACTGAATATTGGGCTAAGCTAAATAAGTCGTTAATAAGTCATTTTTTATGTGATGTTGCTGAACGATCTGGATTAAATCGTGCTGTATCGTTGAAGAAAACCACTAGAGAATTATTAATAGATCACTTTAATGTCCATGCTTTTATACCGATGCCTACAAAATCGGTGGATAAAGTGTTGATATGCCTTGAGAATGGGACTTATGAAATATCCAATGATTTTGTTGGCCTAAGAGAACACCGTGCATCTGATATGCTTTTTAACAAATTACCATTCCACTATATTGAAGATGCAAAGTGTCCAATGTTCATTAAATTTCTTGAAAAGTGCCTTCCCGAGGAAGATGCCAGAATGGCTCTAGCAGAAATCTCTGCATATCCATTATATCCTCAATTAAATCTTGAAAAGGCTGCCGTTTTACAAGGACCGGGAAGAACTGGAAAATCTACATTCCAAAATATTATAGTAAGTCTATATGGACAAGACAATGTGTGTAGTTATGCTCTTGCCAGTCTTTGTTCTCCGAGCTCAACTTCAGACTATAATCGTGCTCGTCTGCCTGACTTTCTTCTTAACTATTCATCAGAGATGGGTGCCAAAGGATGTGATACTAATTTAGTGAAAAAAATGATTAGTAGAGAACAAGTTGAGGCGCGACATCCATATGGTAAATCCTTTATGGTAAAGGATTATTGCCCAATGATGTTCAATGTAAACGAACTTCCCCCAATGGAAAACACTTCTGCCTTTTGGTGGCGATTTGAAATGTTCCCATTCCATAATGTAGTTAAAGACAGTGAAATCAATCCTGATTTTGCAAGTGAAATTATTGCTAATGAACTCCCAGGAGTATTCAATTGGTTGCTTGAAGGACTCCATAGATTAATGACAAATAGGAAGTTGACATACTCTAAATTATGTGCAGATGCTAAAGATCGTCTTCGCAAAGAAAATGACCCCGTTGCATCATTCCTTGAGGATATGGGGTATGAGCCATCAAGAGATGATTATGTATTCTCTACAACGCTCTTCAACGAATTTACCGAGTTTTGTAAGGAAAATAACTACAAATCAAAACTTATGAGTCGTACAACATTTTTACGACGCATTGAAGAAAACAAAATTTATGTGGATCGTAATGCGCCAAATCATCAATACCGAGTTTACTGCACTAAAATTAACAAATCAACAGCAAATCAATATGACAATGCCATCACTAAAATGTTCGGTCTTTCAGACAGTATTGAATAATCAACCATGTGGAGAATTGGAGATTTATCGTCTTGTTACAACTAAGGTCTTTAAGCCACAAGTTGAACGGTATCGGCAAAGTCTTGATCCAGATTTGAAAGTTAAGCTACCAGCCTTTACACCCAGTGGAGTCTTTCAACGTAGGCGTGCAGTCTCGCTAATAGAACCCTCTAACATTATTTGTATAGATATTGATGGTAAAGACAATCCTTCAATATTGAATACGGCTGAAATGAAAAGAATTGTCTCTCAGTTGCCATTTGTTTGGTACTGTGGTGATTCAGTGAGTGGAAAAGGAGTCTTCTGTCTTATTCGGTATAAAGATTACACTTTGCACAAAGAGTATTTCAAGTCATTACAATATGATTTTGAAGAGATAGGATTGATTATTGATAAGTCATGTAGCGATATTTGTAGACTCCGAATCGTGTCTTACGATGCACAACCGTATATAAATCTTAATGCCGATATATATGACAAAACTATGGAGATTTCAAAACTCTTAAATAATCGAAATAATATGGAAGATGTTATTCTCTTACCACTGGAATACGGAGGTCTGTCACATGCTGTAAGTATTTCAATAAGTTCTCAAAAGATAATTGATTGCCTAATGAAAGCCATTGAAAAGTCCGTTGATATTACTGCCGTTTATGATGATTGGTTTTGTGTCGGTTGCATAATTAAATCCATATTAATGGGGTCAGGACGCTATTTGTTCCATCAAGTAAGTCAATTCTATCCAAGGTATACTTATGATGAATGCAATGCCAAGTACGATTCTATTATGAACAGTGAATATCATTATAGGTATGAGCGGGTTCTGGAAATCGCAGCTAAGTATGGCGTGATATAACGTGACTTACCGGTAAGTGATAGCTATTTCCATAAATGTTATGGGGATTGCAGGCCGTTATGCCTTAAAGGGTGTAACGGCTTGGTGTTTACCGGTGTGCATAGTTTGGAAGTCTGACAGCGCTATGTGCAAATTTTGTGCAAAGCATGGGACAAAAAAATAATCAAGCGATTAAGGTGTGTCTAAATCGCTTGATTATTAGCCGCTTGGCTGGTGGTCCCACTTGGGCTTGAACCAAGGACTCCCTGATTATGAGTCAGGTGCTCTGACCAACTGAGCTATAGGACCTAAAGCGTTTTAGCTTTTTGTGAGTGCAAAGTTACGGCGTTTTGTTTGGTTTTGCAAATTTTTCGAGCGGTTTTTTCGTGGTGGGGTGGGGGACGGGAAATGGTTTTAAGATGTATTAACACTTAATTAACTTTGTTTAGTTTGGTGGTGTTGTATATTCTGCGTATTTTTGTGCTTTAGAATTGAACTGAATTTGAAAATTTCAATATTTACTAACCAATCAAATATCAAAATGCAAATTTCTACTCAAATTTTTCGCAGAGGCATGCTGACTGTCGCATTGTCTGCTGTGACTGTATTGGGGTCGATTGCGGCTACTATTGACATCAATGGTCTGACATATAATGTCGGTACCGGAGATAAAGCCAATCAGTTGACTTTTACAAAAAATTCAAAGAATGTTCCTGCGTACACAGGTGACATCAAATTGCCTGACAACCCTGTGGTTCATGAAGGCAAGGAGTACATCATTGTGGGTATGACTGCAACTGCTGTCGGCAAAAATGCAAACGTTACAAGCGTTTATCTGCCCGATGGCTGTGTGGCTCTTCCCCGTGGTTCGTTCATGAATACGACCGGTCTTAAGTCAGTTCGCCTTCCGGAGGATTTGGAGACAATCCAAGGTGACTTGTTCAACGGTTCAGGAATTGAGGAAATCGTTATCCCGGGAAAGGTTAAGGCGTTCGGTAGCAACATGTTTATAAACTGTGCTTCATTGAAGAAAATCACTATTGCCGAAGGTGAGACCCCCATTAACTACCCTGTCAACACATCCATTAAGGTTTCAGGTAAAGAAGGTGAATACTCTCCGCTGGAAGAGGTTGTTCTGTTGCGTGACATCACCGGTCTTGAAAAACCTGCCGAAGTTCCTTTCCGTGGTTCCAAGACTCTGACCAAGCTGACCGTAGGTGGCAAATGTACTCAGATCAACACTTATTATTTCGAGAACTGCTCGGCACTGGCTGACGTAACCATCGGTGAAAGCGTGACTACAATCGCAGGCAATGCGTTTGCCGGTACTGCCATCACTGAAATCGCTCTTCCTGCCGGCGTTACCTCTGTAAGCGCTTCTTCGTTCCAGAATTGCCGCCAGCTCAAAAAGGTTACTCTCGGCGATAAGGTTACCACCATCGGTGACATGGCATTCTACAATGCTCCGGTTGAGTCAATCAATCTGCCCGCTACGCTGACCACTATCGGCGCATACGCTTTCTCTGGCAGCAACCTGTCAGGTGACCTCGTTATTCCTGCCGAGGTTACTTCAATCGGTACCGAGGCTTTCCGCGGCAACAAGAAACTGACTTCAATCACACTGGGTGCTAACGTCACCAAGATCGGCGATGCTGCTTTCCGTGGCTGTACAGGTCTGAAATCAATCGCCATCGATGAAGCCAACAGCGCATATCAGGTGAAGGACAACACTCTTTTGACCAAGGACGGATCTACCATTCTTCTTTATGCAGCTGCCAGCGAGCCTACTTCTTACTCAAATGCAACTGCCACTGCTGTTGGTGCTTATGCATTCATGGGAGCAACCAATCTTACTGAAATCAACCTTCCCGCAGTTACCACTTGGGGCGACTACGCTCTGTCAAACACCGGTCTGAAATCATATCAGCTCGGCGGCACTGTTGGTCGTTATGTTCTTCAGGGTTGCAAGAGCCTTGAAAGCTTCAAGCTGCTTGACGGCGCTGAAATTCCTTTCGGTATCGTCAAGGGTTGCACCGCAATCACCAAATTTGAAACTACCCAGAACCCCACCATCCTGAAACAGGAGGCATTCTCAGGCGCAACTTCACTGAAAAAAGTTGACCTTGGTCCTATCATGTCAATCATCGAGGCTGACGCATTTGCCAACTGCGGTGTTGAGGAAATCGTTGTTTCCGCAACTCACCCCGCAGCACTTGCCGAGGGTGTGTTCACTCCCGCAATGTCAGCCATCAAGGTTTCTGTTCCCGTATCGGCTGTTGATGCTTACAAAGCAGCTGACCAGTGGAAAAACCTCACTATCGCAGGCGACGCCAATCTGGCAGCCGGCGGTGCTGACATGGGCATGCCCGACGGTCTTTACTATGCAGGCGAGGATGGCGACATCCACTGTGTTTACTCTGACGGTCAGACTGACGACTACAGCGTAGGTGGTGTACCTCACACTTTCCAGCTTCTTGAATACAAAAACCGCATCTACGGTTCTTCAGCAGGTAAAAAATTCGTCTACTCAGGTACTTCAGGCACTGAAGGTGACGGCAAGCTGTTCTACATTTCACGCGTTGACGGCAACATCTTCCAGGCTGTTGTGTTCGACAATGCCGGCGCAAACGCATACGCTGACCCCTTCAACCTCTACATCTACGGCGAGGACCTCTATGTTAATGACCGTAACGTAGGTATCCGCAAAGTTCCTGCCGGCGCAATCGCTCTGCCCACCACTTATCCCAACTGGCTCGAGAACAACTGGCTCGGTTACTACAATGACCCGTGGACTTACGGCTGTATCAAGTGTGGTTTCGCCATCACCAAGGATCAGGATGCCGATGGCAACCCCGAACCTCTCTACTGGCTCGGTATGAAGTACAACGGCTTCGGTATTTTCCGTTTCAAAGAATCAGACATCGTTATTCCTCACAAGGATGAAGAAGGTAAGGATGTCAACCCCAAGAAACCTTCTTATGCCACCATTCTTGGCAACTATTCTCCCATCATCACCACATTCAATATTGATGAAGCCAATGATGCTTTCTACGTCTACATTGAAAAAGGTGGCGCGTCGAATAAAGATTCTCAAGCAGAAGAGCCAAGCGTTTCAGGACCTGAAGCTGAAGGTTCATTGATCAAGGGTGGTCTCTACCGCGCCAAACTTTCTGAGCTTATCGCTAATCCCAACCCCAATCCTCAGGATCACTCACAGTTCACCAATCTGTTTACTCTGATTGATGGTGCCCCCGTACGTTGGGAAGGTTCAAGCACAAACGAACATGTCGGTATCTCACAGCTCGCTTTCGATGCTGACCATAAATATATGTACTGGTGCTATCGCGCTCCCACTGAGGCTCAGATTGAACAGGCATCAACATTTAGCGGACAGAAGTCAGGTCACTATGTATGGGCTGAGGCTTACGATGCATCGAATCCTCTCCACCACAGCGGTATCAAACGCCTGAAACTCGATGATCCCGAGGCTAAAGTTGAAATGGTAGTTCCCGGTGTTGAAGGCTACGGCGTAGTTCCTGTAAACTACGAAGGCTCAACCAAGGATAGCGGCGTTACACTCATCGTTGCTGACAAGCAGGCAACTGACCGAGTTATCGTTTCAGGCGACTCATTCACTCTGACTGAAGAAGGTCTGGTTAAGGTTTACGCTCTTAACGGCACACTGATTTCAGAAATGAATGTGGCAGCCGGCGAAAACACATCGCTCAACGGCAATGCAACAGGTGTTTATGTAATCGAGGCTCTCTTCGCCGACGGTGCAAAACAGATTGTTAAAATTGCAATCCGCTAATATACACATATAATATATATATAGCGCTCGAATCCCCTCAGGCTCATCCTGAGGGGATTTTTTTTTATGCCGTGGGGTAGCGACCTGTTTGTTAAATTCATTGCACCGATTAACATAAATATGTTAAAGTTTGGATTTCCACATTTTTAACCTAAGTAAAGTTGATGAAATATAAAATATTTTAACTTACTTTGTAGAATCAAAAGCAGTGAACCAACCGCTGCTTGCGAGGTCGGCTGGCGCTTCGTGCCCGGTCAGGCTGCATGAAAGAAAGATGAATTGAAATTTAGATTATATCAAATAAACAGAAAATCAATGCTTTGGCATTGAAAATGGCATGAAGAACTGCAATGTGGAATCTCCTCGGATCATTCACTTACAAAGATGTTACGGCTATGGTTCCCTCTGTCCTGCGGCAATGCGGCGACGGGTGGCTCGTGTGTGCCTGAAATTAGAAAGCTAAACAGAAAAAGAGTTAAATAAACAATAAATCAACCAAAACTAAATTTAAAAAATTCTTGCATGAAGAACGTTTGTTTTCAAATGAACAGGAAAGCGTGGCTGGCAATGGTAATGTTGCTTTGCCTTTCTTTCCCCGCTTTGGCACAGAAGATTACAGTTACAGGTACTGTGACTGACTCCGAGGGCGAACCCCTTATAGGAGCAAGTATTCTGGCTGAAGGAACATCAGTTGGAACATCAGCTGACATCGACGGTAACTACCGCATCGAAGTTGAACCCAACGGAGTTCTCGTCTTTTCTTATGTGGGTTACGACACACAGCGTATTCCCGTAGACAACCGCACCACAATCAACGTAGTGCTGAAAGAAAACTCAGTGATGCTTGATGAGGTAGTAGCCATCGGTTACGGTGTTGTCAAGAAATCTGACGCTACCGGTTCAGTAGCAGTCATCAAGCCGGACGATATCGAAGCCGGTATAGCCACTTCAACTCAGGACCTTCTGGTAGGTGCAAGCCCCGGTGTGGTTGTAACCACCGACGGCGGTAACCCCACAGGCGGCGCTACCATCCGCATCCGTGGCGGTTCCTCACTCAACGCATCTAACGACCCTCTGATTGTGATTGACGGTGTGCCCCAGACTAACCAGACTCAGGGTGGCGGCATGAACGCTCTTACCATGATCAACCCCTCTGACATCGAGTCAATGACCATTCTGAAAGATGCTTCGGCAACTGCCATCTACGGTTCTCGCGCATCAAACGGTGTGATCATCGTGACCACCAAGAAAGGCACCAGCGGTCGTCCTCAGGTGACATTCTCAGCTAACCTTTCAGTGAACACCGCCCGCAAGAAACTCAACATGATGAACGGCGTCGAGTTCGCGGAAGTTGTCACCAACAACATGTCAGAAAGCTCAATCGCACAGCTCGGCTACGATGGCAAAATGTACAACACTGACTGGCAGAAAGAAGTGCTCCGCACATCGTTCTCTCAGGACTATAACCTCTCAGTAGGCGGACAGGCAGGCTGGCTCCCCTATCGTGTGAACGTTGGTTACACTGACAACGAAGGTATCCTCAAGACATCTTCAATGGAACGTGTCACCGCCGGCATCACCCTCTCGCCCAAATTCTTCAACGGCAAACTGTCAATCATAGCCAAAGTGCTCGGAACCTACGGTCGCACAGGCAATGCTGACACCGGCGCCATTGGCGGCGCTGTTGCCAACGACCCCACCAAGCCTCTCTACACCAACATTGCCATGGGCGGCGGCACAGGTCGTTATCTCTACAACGGTTACTACAACTACACCCCCGGCGGTGTGTTTGACCGTAACGGCACAATCAACCCCCTGCAGCTGCTGAACGATGTTGACTCACACAATGACACTTGGTCATCGACCGGTAACCTCAACATCGACTACGCACTCCACTTCCTCCCCGACCTCCACGTTCATCTCGACCTCGGTTATCAGGTTTCGGAAAACAAGTGCAAGTCAATCACAGCTGCCAACTCCGTTCAGGCATGGAACAACTCAACCCTCACCACCATGGGTGCCGGCGGTGCCGAACAGCTCTACAAATGGTATGAGCTGCAGCGCAACACCATGCTCGAATTCTATCTGAACTACCGCAAGGAAGTTGAATCGATCAAATCGAACTTCGATGTAGTTGCCGGTTACTCTTGGCAGCGTTTCAGCTACTTCGGCAACTCTGCAAACTTCGTTAACTCACTCGGTTTCTTGGGTGAAAACGGTGCTGAATCATTCACCAACTACGGCGACGGCACATACTTCATGACCCAGAACCCCGCAAACCACATCGGCGAACAGATCGGCGACCGCAACCGCTGGGCAGCTCCCACACAGCTCCTCTCGTTCTACGGACGTGTGAACTATCAGTTCGACAACACTTACCTTCTGACCGTTACCCTGCGTGACGATGCTTCTTCACGTTTCTCTAAAGACACCCGCTGGGGTCTGTTCCCCGCAGTAGCCCTCGGTTGGAAAATCTCCAACATGGGCAGCCTGAAAGAATCGGATATCCTCGACGAATGGAAACTCCGTCTGGGCTGGGGTGAAACCGGTCAGCAGGAAATTGGCTCATACTTCCCCTACCTGCCCGTTTACGTCATCTCTTCAAACGGCAACTTCATGTATCCCGGCTACTACAACGGCAAGTGGATCAACCCCATCTATCCCACCGCTTACGACGCGAACATCAAGTGGGAAACCACCGAAACATGGAACGTAGGTATGGACTTCGCATTCCTCAACAACCGCATCACAGCCGGTCTCGACTGGTATCTGCGTGACACCCGCGACCTGCTCGCCAGCACTCCTGCCATCGGTCTGCAGACTTCGGACTATGTGCTGACCAACATCGGTACACTGCGCAACACCGGTCTGGAATTCAACGTTGTTGCACGCCCCGTAGTGACCAAAAACTTCACATGGACTTCTTCAGCCAACATAGGTTGGAACCGCAACAAAATCACCAAACTTAACGAAGGTGTGCCCATGCCCGCACGCGGTGTTCCCGGCGGTGGCATCGGCGGTGACCTCCAGTGGTACATCGAAGGCGAACCCGCCTACACCTATCGCGTTTACCAGCAGGTTTACGATGCTGACGGCAACCCCATCGCCGGACAGTATGTTGACCAGAACGCTGACGGTGAAATCAACGATCAGGACCTGATCAAATATCACTCACCCGAACCCAAAGTCACCATTTCATGGAGCAACAGCTTCAACTACAAGAACTGGGACTTCGGTATCGCACTGCGCGCCAACCTCGGCAACTACGTTTACAACGCACCCCGCCGCACCCGCACCAACATCGCCACTGTCGATGCTTACGGTCTGCACAACCTGATGCGTGACGAATTCCTGTTCAACAACCCCGAAAACAAAGCATTCGTGCTCAGCGACTACTGGGTTGAAAACGCATCGTTCCTGCGCTGCGACAACATCACCGCAGGCTACACTTGGCAGAAACTCTTCAATCAGGATCTGCGTCTGCGCCTGTTCGGTGCCGTTCAGAATCCTTTCGTAATCACCAAATATAAGGGTATCGACCCCGAAGTGTTTGACGGACGCGACGACAATGTCTATCCCCGTCCTGTAACCTTCACACTCGGTCTGGTTGCAACATTCTAATCATTTAAAGAAAGTCCAATAAATGAAAACAATAAATAAATTATTCATTTCCCTTGGTGTGGCAGCGTCGACTTTCGCCTTCAGCTCATGCGTAGGTGACCTTGACCTTACTCCCACCAACCCTAATGACATCACAGAAGGTGTGTTCTCGACAGACCCCAAGGGCTACATGGAAAAATCCATCGCTGACGTCTACATGCAGTTCTGCACCTACGGCTACGGTACTGATGACAACGGTCACAACATCCTCGAGTCAATGGACGGCGGTATGTCAACCTTCCAGCGCGCCGTGTTCAACCTTCAGGAAATCCCCACTGACGAAGCTAACTGGCTCCCCTCGGGCGACGCAATCCCCTCGACCTTCCAGTACGGTCTGATTTCAGCCGACGATCAGGTTGTAATGGGTGTGTACTCACGCTTCATGGTTCTGGTTTCGCTCTGCAACCAGTTCCAGCAGACCAACTACGGCATCACAACAGATGAAGAACAGGCAATCTACGAAGAGTTCTGCCGTCAGGCAAACATCCTCAAAGGTGGCGCCTACTTCTATCTGATCGATAACTACGGCAATGTGCCTTGGGCTGACGAAACCGTCACCATCGGTTCTATCGCTCCCCAGCTCAGCACTGACTTCGCTGAAGGTCGCCGCTTGGTGTTCAACGAAGTGACAACAATGCTCGAAGAAATCGTTGCATGGTACAAAACCAACGACCCCAAGAACCGTCCTCCCTACGGCTATGTAGGTCTTGACGTGGCTGAGGCTCTTCTGGTGAAATACTACCTCAACGCCGAAGTCTACACCGGCACCGCACGCTGGAAAGAATGTTACGACCACGCTCAGGCTCTGATCGGTCGTCTCGCAACCAACGGTTTCGAAGCATCTGACGGCACTCTGACAGGTCTTTGCAAAGGCTACCACCAGAACTTCAGCTACAACAACAAGTCGTTCACCATTGCCGGTGCCGGCGATGCCAACGAAATCATCTGGGTCATTCCTCAGGAATCAACAGCCCTCAACGATGGCGAAGGTCTGAAATCGTACGCTAACGGCGGTTTCATGGTCAACGCTTGGATCGGTAACTCCACTGACAACTCAACTTTCCACTGCAACCAGAGCGAATACAACTCAAGCAACGGTTGGAAATGTATGTCGGCTCGCCGTCAGTTCGTGGAAGTATTCGACTGGGATGCTGACTATGCCGTATCATCTGACATCCGCACCAAAATGTGGAAAACTGCCGCTGACGGCTTCAACATCAACAACGACGTGTTTGACCAAGCTCACTGGGGCGAAAACGGTTTCCTCGCTGTGAAATTCTCTAACTGGTTTATTGATGAAAACGACGAAATCGATGAAACCATGTCGCCCACAGCCGTTGACCCTCTTGCCATCGACTACCCCATGATCCGTCTGGCTGAAATCTATCTCTCGGCAGCCGAGGCAGCCCTGCATGGCGCCGGCGATCAGGCAACCGCGCTCAAATATGTCAACTACATCCGCGAACGCGCTCAGATGGATCCCTACACCCAGATCAACCTCGTGGAACTGCAGAACGAACGTCAGCGCGAGCTTTACACCGAATGTACCCGTCGTACTGACCTCATCCGCTACGGCAAATGGATTTCAGGCTACACTTGGAACTGGAAATACAACGCCAAAAACGGTCGTGACTTCCCCGAACGTTTCATTGTATATCCCCTCCCCACAGCTGTTTGCGAACGTAACGGTTATGTTCAGAATCCTAATTTCTAATCCTAACCTTCTGAATACAAAATGAAAAAATTATCAATAATCTTGGCAATGGCAGCCGTAGCGCTCGGATTCTCTTCATGCTCCGAGGACCGCGACCCCGTTTACAAGGCACCCACCCAATTCGTGCTCAACGCACCTGCTATGCAGGACCAGTACATTGCCCTCACCGAAGGTCAGACACTGGAACTCACTTGCTCACAGCCTGACTACGGCTACTCTGCCGTTGCTCAGTATGGCGCTCAAATGTCGCTCACCGAGGACTTCGCTCAGGTTTACGACCTGACCAACATCAACCCCACCAAAACCCAGATTTCGCTCCGTCAGGAAGAAATTTCACTGGGTATGTGTGAACTCGCAGGCATCGACTCAAAAGAAGCCTTCGATGAAATCTGGAACGGTGACCCCGCTCCCATGAAGGTTTATTTCCGCGCAACAGCTCATCTCACTGGCGTAGAAGGCTCGGAAATCACCTCGAATGTGGTTTCTTACAACAACGTCAAGCCCTACTTCGCAGTGGCAGTTCCCGGCTTCATCTATCTGATCGGTGACTGCGGCGGATGGACCGGTCCGGATGCAGGCAATGCCGATGCACTGGCTGCATGGCGCCTGTTCGAACCTGACAACGCTATCGGTTCCAAGGTTTACAGCGGCGTGTTCGAAATTCCCGCAGGCAAGGCTATGTTCCGCTTCTACACCGAGCTCACCGGCTGGGACGGCGGCGCATCCTTAGGTATTCAGGAACCTGACAATGCTGTTGACTGCGAACTGGTCGACGGTTCATACAGCGGCATGCTGGTGAAAGGTAAAGGTTCATTCAACTTCCCCGCATGGGAGGGTGGCAAAATGACCATTACCGTTGACCTGAGCGACGCCAACAACATGTTCGTTACCATTCAGGAAGGCGAACACTCGGTGACAGTGTCAAAATACATCTATCTGGTCGGCTCGATCAGCGGATGGAAGGCACCCGGTCTGGATAGCGAGGAAGCATACAAGGAATATCGCCTTGTCGACACCAACGACTCCGGCGTTTTCACCGGTTCGTTCCCCGTTGCCGCAGGTCATGTGAACTTCCGCTTCTGCATGGAACTTACAGCCGACGGTTGGGACAATGCCACTCAGTTCGGCGCCCAGATTGAGGACGGCGACGTGGCTTGCACGTTCAACAACGGACTCTATGCCGGCACTTATGTGATGGGTAAAGGTAACTACGCCTTCGAAATCGAAGCTGACGGCACTCTCGACATCACTGTTGACACCAACGCCAAAACCGTGACAGTAAATTTAAAATAAATCAGTAAAAACCGTTTCCTGCAGGGTGGCTGAGTTCCATCTTGGTCACCCCGAGGAAACGATAATATAAACAAATTGACACAGATGAAAAAATTTGCATTATATGGTCTGACTGCCATGATGTCGTTCGCTTTCATCGCCTGCGATGACTACGAAGAACCCAATCCTCCGGCACAGTCAAACCCCCAGCAGGCAATTTTTGAGGCTAACGGTCTCGCTTTCGCTTCGGCAGGACAGTCCTACGATCTGGAGGCTATCAACGCGCAGGGTGAAAGTGCTCTTCTTGGCGAAGTAACCCTCACTGATTTCCCTGAGGACTACACCCTCAAGCTCGTTCTTGAAGTTTCAGCTGACGAAACATTCGCCAAAGTTGCCGAAGCTGCCACTACCGTAACAGACAATCAGGTGCTGATTTCGCCGGATGCCCTTCAGGGCGCTTACTCGGCAGCTGTCACTAAAGACCCCAAAGCCGGAACTGCCTACGGTCGTTTCGCCGCTTATGCCGTTAACAACAAGATGGAAGCCCGCCTCGGCGGTCCCGATTTCTACTACGGACCCTTTGCCATCGCGCTCACTCCGCTGAACCCTGCAATCGTAATCGAGGAAGCTTACTATCTGATTTACTCTGCCGATGGCGAAACATGGTCAGCTGACAAGAGCCTCCGCATGAGCCACTCTGAAAAGAGCCCCTACGATGATCCCGTGTTCTCACTCGCTTACAACTTCTCGGAAGAAATGGTGGGTGACGGACTGTTCTGGAGAATAGCTCCCCAGTCAACCATCACCGCAGGTGACTTCACCGCTCTGACTTACGGCACCAGCGAAGAGGAAATGTTCAACGAAGAAGGCACACTGGTTGCAAACAGCGAATTTGCCGGCATCTCTTACATCACCGGCGCCGTGAACTTCACCGTGAACATGGAGGAATACACCTTCAACTACTTCCAAGCCATCGAAAACTTCTGGACTCCCGGTAACTCTAACGGCTGGGGCTTCGGCGCTAACTGTCAGACTCTGTTCACTGACAACTACGAGGACTACTACGGTTTCGTCTACCTGAACGGCGAATTCAAATTCAGCCCCAACCCTGCATGGGGCGGTGACTTCGGTTCTGATGAAGGTCTGACATGGGAACTCACCGAAGGTGGTTACTATGTAGGTATCGGTAAAGCTGAAGGCTCTAAGAACATCGCTCTGCCCGCAGGCAATCCCGCAGCAATCTACTATGTTCAGCTGAACTACCCCACCAAAGCTCTCAACCTCACCCAGATCAACACCGTGGGTGTTATCGGCGGCTTCAACGACTGGAGTGAGTCAATCGCACTTACTCCCGATGCTACATTCACCACTTGGAAAGGCACCATCAAGATGTCAGCCGGTGACGAATGGAAGTTCCGCATGAACAATGGCTGGGACATCAACCTTGGCGGTGACCTCAACAACCTCGGCTTCGGCGGCGATAACATCAAGTGTACTGAAGCAGGTGACTATGAAATCACCCTCAACCTGTTCCAAGTTCCCTTCTCTGCAACTGTTGTAAAGAAATAATCGTCATCTGACAACATACTCCTTACCGGAGGGCTGCCTCGCAATTGTCGCGACGCAGCCCTCTGCTTTATTGGTCCGGCAGGAAAACTGTTGCGCAAGCTTCAGCAATCTGCTGCGTTGGTCCGGCAGGAAAAATATTGCGGTGATTGAGCAACCTTTTCCGTATCAAGTATGTTTAATTTACATAACCAAAATTAAAGTAAAATCTATGAACTGGCTTGTTGAAACCCTCCGTCAATATCCGGCGCTCGCCATATTCCTGACCATAGGCATCGGATTCTACATCGGTAAACTAAAGTTTAAATCCTTTTCGCTGGGAACGGTGACCTCCGTGCTTCTGGTAGGCGTGCTTATCGGGCAGCTTGACATTGATATTCCGGGACCGGTGAAATCAGTGTTCTTCCTGCTTTTCCTGTTCTCGATAGGTTACAGCGTGGGTCCGCAATTTTTCAACTCATTGCGTGGCTCAGGGCTTAAACAAGTGATTTTTGCGGTTATCGTGTGTGTGCTGGTGCTTGTCTGCACCTATGTCACCGCACTGCTGTTCCACTACGGACCGGGTGAGGCTGCCGGACTTTTCTCAGGCGCACAGACCATTTCGGCTGTGATTGGCGTCAGCTCCGACACCATCCAGACTCTGGGTGCCTCAGCCGCTGATAAAAAGCAGTGGATCGACATAATCCCGGTCTGCTATGCTGTCACTTACATTTTCGGTACCATTGGCTCGGCTTATCTGCTCGGCGTGATTGGTCCGTGGATGCTCGGCGGCATGAAGAAGGTAAAACAGCAGACTGCCGAACTGGCAGCGCAGATGAATCAGAGTTCGCTCACTGACGACCCGGCGTTCATCAATGCCTCACGCCCTATGGTGTTCCGTGCATACAAGGTTGACAACAAGGATTTTGCCGACGGAAAAACTGTTGCCGAAATAGAGAAAATGATGGCTGACAGCGGACGCCGCATTTTTGTGGAGCGCATCCGTCTGGCTGACGGCACCATCGCCGATCCTGCCCCTGACACCGTTGTGAAGAACGGCTACACGGTGGTTCTTTCCGGTCGTCGCGAGTTCATCATAAAGGATGAAAGCTGGATTGGCAGCGAGGTTGATGATCCGCAGCTCCTTTCGTTCCCCGTGGAGAAAGTCGACGTGCTGCTGACAGGCAAGCATGTGAAACGTGGCACCACGGTTGACATGCTGCGAAGCCAGAAGTTCATGTATGGAGTTGTCATCACGCGCATCCGCCGCGGCGATGTGGAGCTGCCGGTTTATGCACAGACCAAGCTCCAGCCGGGCGACACGCTGACGCTCAACGGGCTTGCCAAGGAAATTGATACTGCAGCCCCCATGCTCGGGCATGTTGACAAAGCCACCAATGTCACCGACATGATTTTCGTAGGGCTCGGAATCTTCATCGGCGGTCTGATCGGAGCCATAACAATCCATTTGGGTGGCATCCCCATCAGTCTCAGCACCAGCGGTGGCGCCCTTATCGCCGGCTTGGTGTTCGGATGGTTACGCACCAAGAATCCGGGCTACGGACATATCCCGCAGGCATCCGTATGGCTGATGAATAACCTCGGACTTAACATGTTCATTGCCGTCATAGGCATCACCTCCGGTCCTTCGTTCATCAGTGGACTGAAAGAGGTCGGACCCGGTTTGTTCCTCGCCGGAATCATAGCCACCACCGTGCCTCTGGTGCTGGCAATCATCATCGGTGCCAAACTGTTCAAGTTCCATCCTGCCATCAATCTGGGCTGCGTAGCCGGCTCGCGTACAACCACAGCGGCACTCGGCGCCATCGAGGAGAGCCTCGACAGCCCGCTGCCTGCAATGGGCTACACGGTGACTTATGCCGTTGGCAACACGCTGCTGATACTTTGCGGTGTGGTGATAGTGCTGCTGATGTAAACAATTGTGAAACCTTTAATGAAATAACACCATGGATAAAGATGCAAGAATTGACTCTGCCAACGTAGAGAACAAGAAAGTGGAAGAGCGACTGTCAGCCCTCTCTCCCTTTGAACTGAAAAACGAGTTGATTAAGCTCGCCGAGGCTAAGGCACGCCGAGGCACGGCAACATATCTGAATGCCGGACGAGGCAACCCCAACTGGGTAGCCACCACGCCGCGTGAAGCCTTCTTCATGATGGGGCGGTGGGCAATGGACGAGTGTCGACGCTCGGCTGACAATCCTGTGGGAGTGGCAGGTACGCCTGACCCCGCCGGCATCGGCGACCGTCTGAAAAGCTATCTTGAGGCGCATGCCACCGAGCCGGGAGCTGCCCTGCTGAAAGGTACGCTCGACTATCTGATAGGGCTCGGCTACGATGCTGACGAAATTGCCTACGAATGGGCTGACGGAATCATCGGCGACCAGTATCCCACACCTGACCGAATACTGAAATTCACCGAAATCATCTGTCAGAAATATCTGGCGCAGGAGATGGGCGACGGCTACAAAGGCGACCTGAAATTCGACCTCTTCGCCACCGAAGGCGGCACGGCTGCCATGTGCTACATCTTTGACTCGCTGCAGGAGAACCACCTGCTTGCCAAAGGTGACACCATAGCGCTGATGACCCCTATCTTCACCCCTTATATTGAAATTCCGGAGCTTGACCGCTTCTCGTTCAACGTAATCAACATCAGTGCGAATGCGCTGGAGAAGGACGGGTATCATGACTGGCAGTATCCCGATTCTGAAATCGAGAAACTGCGTGACCCGAAAATCAAGCTCGTCTGTCTGGTCAACCCCTCCAATCCGCCATCCTACACCTTGAGCCAGCACACAATCGACCTGCTCAAGGATGTGGTGCGCAACAGCAATCCTGACCTGATGATTGTCACCGATGATGTCTACGGCACGTTTGTCAACAACTTCCATTCGCTGATGTATGAGCTGCCGGAGAACACCATCAACGTCTACTCATTCTCGAAATATTTCGGTGCCACAGGCTGGCGACTGGCAACCATAGCCGTTGCGCAGAACAATGTCTATGACCGCATGATAGCCGCACTTCCTGAGGCTGACAAGGCTGACCTGAACCGCCGTTACGGCAGTCTGTCGCTTGACCCAGCATCGATCAAGTTCATTGACCGCATGGTGGCTGACAGCCGTATGGTGGCGCTGAACCACACCGCCGGTCTTTCGACTCCGCAGCAGATTCAGATGTCGCTGTTCGCGTCGATGTGTCTGCTTGACACCGACTCGAAATATAAGGCATTCATGCAGAACGTAATCAAGGAGCGACTCGACGCCCTGTGGCAGACCACCGGCTTCACGCTGCTGCCCGATCCGTTACGCGCCGGATACTATTCCGAAATTGACATCATGGTTTGGGCACGCAAGTTCTATGGCGATGACTTCGCCGAGTATCTGAAGAAGCATTATCTGCCCGTTGACTTCGTCATCAAGCTTGCCAACCGCACAGCTGTGGTGCTTCTTAACGGCGACGGATTCGACGGTCCGGAATGGTCGATCAGAGCTTCGCTCGCCAACCTCGAGAAGAAAGATTACCTGAAGATCGGCACTGCCATCCGTCAGATTCTCGAAGAATACCACGACGAATACGTTAAGGCTGCAAAGAAATAATAGAAATTGAAAAAAAAGTGTGTCGCAAACCATCGTTGCGACACACTTTTTTTAAGTTGTCTTACCTGGATTCGAACCAAGACAGGCAGAACCAAAAACTGCAGTGCTACCATTACACCATAAGACAATCCTATTGCCCAAGGTTTCCCCTAAAGCACTGCAAAGGTAATAAGAAAAATTTGATTGTGCAAGTTTTGGTTCCATTTTGAGTATTTCTTCCGCAATTGTGGAAATTTACCGTTAATGCGGTGACCTTAAATGTAAAAAATAATTAATAGGGAAAATTTTCTTTAATTAAATGCCGTATATAGGCAGAAATTTTGTAACTTTGCACTTGAAAAAGAAGATAACTTTGAAAATCAAATCAAACTAAATAATACTCAATTAAATCGTTACGAAAAAATGAGCAACATTGACTTAACACAGTACGGAATCACCGGCTCAAAGGTGATTTACAATCCCACTTGGGAAGAACTCAACAAGGCAGAACTCGATCCTTCACTGACCGGCTACGAAAAAGGTCAGGATACTGAACTCGGCGCTGTTAACGTAATGACAGGTATCTACACCGGTCGTTCTCCCAAGGATAAATTTTTCGTAAAGGATGACACCTCTGCAAACACTATCTGGTGGACTTCTGAAGAATACAAAAACGACAACAAGCCCATCACTCCCGCTGCATGGGATGAACTGAAGAAAATCGCTGACAAGGAGCTCTCTGACAAGACTCTCTATGTCGTTGACGCTTTCTGCGGTACAAACCCCGATACCCGTCTGGCTGTGCGCTTCATCATGGAAGTGGCTTGGCAGGCTCACTTCGTGAAGAACATGTTCGTTCGCCCCACCGAGGAAGAACTCAAGAACTTCAAACCTGACTTCGTGGTTCTCAACGCTTCTAAAGCTAAAGTTGAAAACTGGAAAGAACTCGGCATCAACTCTGAAACTTGCGTGGCTTTCAACCTCACCGAACGCATGCAGCTCATCATCAACACTTGGTATGGCGGTGAAA
>CAMWVE010000009.1 GCA_947177685.1 uncultured Porphyromonadaceae bacterium
ATGTTTTTCAACATATTATACGAAAAGAGGCTGCGCCTATTTTGACACAGCCTCATATTTTAGGGCGGTCAATCGTGGTGATACGGCTCACCCCGGAGGATGGTCATGGCTCTGTAAAGCTGCTCCACGAAAAACAGGCGGACCATTTCGTGGGAAAAAGTCATTTTCGAAAGCGACAGCATGGCGTTGGCACGAGCGTAGACATCCTGCGAGAATCCGTATGGACCGCCTACGGCAAAAATTATTCGCCCGGAGGTGTTGACCATCCTGTTATCAAGGAATTGCGCGAACTCGCGCGAAGTGTATTGCTTACCGCGCTCATCGAGGAGAATAAGCAGGTCGTTAGGCTTCACTTCTGTCAACAGCACCGCTCCTTCAAGCTGCTTCTGCTTGTCGGTGGTGCCGTTTTTAGGCATCTTCACATCAGGCAACACCTTAAGTTCAAAGGGCACATAATGACTCAGTCGCTTCACATAGCGGTCAATGCCGTCAACCAGATAATCAGTAGAGGTTTTGCCCACTACCGTCAACAATAGCTTCATCTTTAATCAAATCGTTCTTTTTCAGTTTGTTCCACTTGCCGCTGAACAGCCGCACAAGGAATATCAGTCCTCGGAAACAAAGTTCCACACACATGGCTATCCACACCCCGGTAAGCCCGAACGAGGGGGCGAGCAACGCTGCCAGAGGTACTCTGACGAGCCATATACTGCCGAAATTCATGCAGGCAGGCAACATGGTGTCGCCGACTCCCACGAATACGCCGTAGCCGACAATGGCAGCCGCGAACATAGGTTCAGCCCATGCCTCTATGCGTAGGATTTTCGTGCCAAGCTCGCGGATGGAATCAACCGGTGTCATGAGTTCCATCATCAGTGGTGCTGCAATCCACATTATCACTCCCATCACGGTCATGACCAGCATGCCCAATCCCACGGTGATGTAGCCGAAACGTCGCACCAGATCATGGCGTCCGGCGCCGTGGCTCTGCCCTACAAGGGTGGTGGCAGCGTCGGCAATACCGTAGCCGGGCATATAACAGAGACTCTCAGCCGTCACGGCAAACGCATTGGCAGCGATAGCCACCACACCTAAAGGTGCCACAATAACGGTGACTGCAATCTGCGCGCCACAGATGACGGCATGCTCCACAGTCATGGGAGCGCTGATTTTCAGAGCCTTGGTCAGAATATTTTTGTTCGGACGGTAGCTGCCATGCTCTCCAACGAGCCGGAGGTCAGGCTCACGCACCATCAGAAACCAGTTCATTATGCCTGCGGTCAGCACCTCGGCAAGCACGGTGCCGAGAGCGGCGCCTATCACACCGAGGTCTGCCCCGGGAATGACAATTTCAAAGCTTCCGAGCTGATAGTGATGTGTGGGGAAAATCAGCACGAAGTTGAACACCACATCGAGCAACGCCATCAGGGCATAGAGCAATCCGGGTGTTTTCATATCGCCGACACATCTCAGCATCCCTCCGCCCAGATAGTTCATGGTCAGGAACGGAAGAGCTCCTACAAAAATCATGAAATAAGCGGTGGCTTTGGAGCAAATGGCATCAGAACCGCCCAGCCAGTGTGGCAACGGATAGGCTATGGCAATGCCGATGAGTGCCACCACTACAGAAAAAACCAGCGAGGAGGTGATAGCCTGTCGCAACACATTGCGAGCGCCGACATAGTCCTTCGCCCCCACCCTGTGAGCTACCTGCACCGAAAAGCCCATGGTCATGGCTGAACAGATGCCCCAGAAGAGCCATAATGATGTGGAAACCAAACCAATGGCAGCCGAATCATCGGCACCGAGCTGACCCACCATCGATGCATCGATATACTGCATTAATATGCTCGACAGCTGCGCGACAATTGCGGGCACCGACAATTTAGCGGTCAATGCCAACTGCTGTCCGAAACTGAGCGGTTCGCCGTTCTGGATTTGCTTTATATCAGCCATTAGCTTTTTTCTGCAGCTCTTTCAGTCCCTCAATCATTCGGTTCAACCCCTCCTCAAGCATGGCGCGCGAGGTGGCGATATTTATTCTTATGAAACCATCCTTGCCATACATTTCGCCGGCGTTTATCCACACCTTGTGATTCTCGAGCAAAAAGTGTTCTATTTCATCCGATGCGATGCCAAGCGAACTCACATCGACCCACGGCAGGTAGGTAGCCTCAAGCTTGGTGACAGGCATGTCAGGCAACTCTCCGTGTAGTCGTTTGCAAAGATAGTTGTAGTTATTCCACAGATATTCAATCAGTTCCGCAAGCCACTGCTCACCCTCGGTATAAGCGGCAATCAGACCCGCTACTCCAAACGGGTTGACATCGCACACCTCATTGTCATTGATGGCACGGTCAATCAGCCGTCGTTTTTCCGCGTCATGGCAGATAATATTCGCTATCTGCAGACCGGCGGTGTTGAAAGCTTTGCTCGGAGAGCTGAGTGTTACACAGGGGGCATCGGAAGCCACGGCAAAGGGGGTGAAACGATGTCCGGGCATCACAAGCTCGCAATGAATTTCATCTGAAATGACCGTTACGCCGTGGCGTTTGCATAGCTCTCCTATCCTGCCGAGTTCGTCAGCTGACCAGCATCTTCCTGCCGGATTATGCGGATTGCAGAGCAGCAACAGCGCGTTTCGCGGATCGGATAATTTCTGCTCAAGGTCATCAAAGTCAATGGAATATGTGAACTTTGAGCCATCGATGTCAACCCTTTTGAGTGGACTTTCCACAATGCGGCACTTGTTGTTACGGATTGATGAGAAGAAGCAGTTGTAGACCGGTGTCTGAACCACCACCCCATCATGTCGGGAATCACTTAAAGCCTTGATTGTAGCAGAAATAGCAGGTACAACACCGGAGGTATAAATAACATCGTCACGCGAAAAATCAAACCCGTGGCGACGGTGCATCCACTCGGTCAGAACCGCATAATAACGGTCAGGCACACGCACATAGCCGAAAACGCCATGATCCACACGGCGCCTGAGAGCCTCAATGATAGCAGGAGCCGTACGGAAATCCATGTCAGCCACCCACAGGGGTATGACGTCACTGAGTTCCGTGGAATCCCACTTGTATGAACCTGAACCGCGACGGTCAGGCAGATTGTCGAACCATTCGATCATTACTTGAGAATTTCAATTTTGCAGTCGGCAGGACCTTTCACGAACTGGTCGAGAATTACCTCGCCGACACCTTTGACACGGATAATGCCGCTGCGCGGGTTCTTGATGCTTGTCACCTCCGAGAGGATTGTAGCGTCGACCGATGAGTCCTCGAAAGCGAGGTCGCCCGAAGGCTCGATAATGCAGTCCTCCATGACGAGATTTTCGCAATAGCAGAGGGGCTGGGTACCGCTTATTTTGCAGCGCACGAGCCTCAGGTTGCGTGAATGCCAACCGAGATATTCACCATTAAGGTCTGAATCATAAACGGTTACATTGTCCGTGTTCCAGAATGCATCCTTCGAGTTGATGACCGCATCGTGGATTTCCACATTGCGGCAGTACTGGAACGAATAGTTGCCGTCCTGACGATAGTTCTTAATCCGGATGTCGGCACAGTGCATGAACAGATAGTCAGCATGCGCGACCTCCACATTATCCAGCGTGATGTCAGAGCAGTGCCATAGGGTTTCCTGAGCATCAGGAATGCGCACGTTGGTGAGTCGGACTCCGGTCATTTCGCGGAACATCTTCGGTGCCTCAACCAGCGTGTCGGTCATGACCAGATTGCGCGAATACCACAGCGCGGCGCGTGCTCCCTCGCGGAACAGGCAGTCCTTGATGTTGAATCCGTCGACGTGCCAGAAGGGATATTTACCTTCGAACACACATTTGATTGCAGTGATGTTCCGGCAATTCTTGATTGCAGATTCACCCGCAGTGATTGTGCAATTCTCAAGCTGCAGGTCATGTTCACCAAAAAACGGGCGTTCGCCACCGGTGGTAATATCTTTTATAGTTTTCATAACTGAATTATTTAAGGCATATTTCAAAAAACAACAGGCTATCACGGAATGATCGCCTGTTATAATAATGTATGATTCTGCAAAAAAGTTCAGTCAGAATCGCTGAATCGGCTTGTTATTTTTCAAACTTCTTCACGATGACGGTGGCATTGTGACCGCCGAAACCGAATGAGTTTGAAAGCGCGGCACGGACTGTGCGTTTCTGAGGTTTGTCGAATGTGAAATTGAGTGTGTAGTCAATGTTCTCATCAAGATCCTCAGGGTCGTGGTTGATAGTGGGAGGAACAATATCTTCCTGCACGGCCTTCACGCTGAACATTGCTTCGAGAGCGCCGGTGGCACCGAGCAAGTGACCTGTCATGGACTTGGTCGAAGAAATGTTGAGTTTGTGTGCTGCGTCGCCGAACACCTCGGCAATAGCCTTAACCTCGGAAACATCACCTACGGGGGTCGATGTGCCGTGAGCGTTGATGTAGTCGATGTCGTCAGGAGTCATGCCGGCATCTTCCAGCGCGCTGCGCATGGCGAGTTTGGCACCGAGACCTTCGGGATGGGTGGCTGTGACATGATAAGCGTCAGCCGAGAGACCTCCACCTGCCACTTCGGCATAGATTTTGGCACCGCGGGCAAGCGCATGTTCCAGTTCCTCAAGAATGAGGATGACGCCACCTTCGCCAATTACGAAACCGTCGCGCGACTTGCTGAATGGGCGGGAAGCCTTTTCAGGTTCATCGTTGCGGGTAGACAGAGCGTGCATGGCATTGAAACCACCCACACCTGCGGGATAGATGGCAGCCTCAGCCCCACCGGTGACGATAGCGTCAGCCTTGCCCAGACGGATGAGGTTGAACGCGTCGATGATGGCATTGTTCGATGACGCACAAGCTGAAACCGTACCGAAGTTGGGACCATGGAAGCCATATTCCATCGACACATGACCTGCAGCGATGTCAGCGATCATCTTGGGAATGAAGAACGGGCTGTATTTGGGTCCTTTCTCACGGTGAAGCGCATAGTTACCGGCTTCTTCCTCAAAAGTGTGGAGACCGCCGATACCTGCAGCGATAATCACACCCACGCGATCCTTGTTGAGATTATCAGCCTCCAGCAGACCGGAGTCCTTGATAGCCTGAACAGATGCGGCAAAGGCATACTGAGCGTAGAGGTCGAGCGCACGGCTTTTCTTGCGGTCGAAATATTCCTCACCATTAAAACCCTTAACCTCGCAGGCGAACTGAGTCTTAAACTGTGAAGCGTCAAAGTGGGTAATAGGACCGGCTCCGCTCACACCTGCAAGTGCGTTTTTCCATGTGGTGTCAACGTCGTTGCCTAATGGGGTGATTGCACCGAGACCCGTTACTACTACTCTTTTTAGTTCCATTATCAGAGCTTGTTTTTTGATGTTTATCAATGATTTTGCTTTCCACAGGCGGGGATTACGCCCGCTTGTTAAAAACAATAATAAGTAACTGATTCACAATGAAATACAGTTACTTATATTGCGAGAACTCAGTCTCAATTATTTTTCAGCTACAGCTTTCTGCACGTATTCAATAGCCTGACCTACGGTTGTGATGCCGTTAGCTTCTTCTTCGGGAATTTCGATGTCGAATTCCTGTTCGAGCTTCATGATAAGGTCAACTGTTTCAAGGCTATCTGCACCAAGGTCGGTTGTGAATGAAGCACTTTCAGTTACTTTTGATTCTTCAGCACCAAGAAGGTCAACGATGATTTCTTTTACTTTTGATGCAACTTCTTCTGACATAGTTCTAAATTTTATTAATTAATAATTCTATTGATTTCAAATCATTTGCGAGTTACGCTTTTGAATAATTTAAGTGTCCTTCGCATTTCAGAGTGCAAATTTACAAAATCTCCCTGACATTTAGAAATAAAATTGCTAAAATTTCTTAAGAGGGGTGAAATTTCTTTATTTTATTGCAGTTGGTAGTTTTTAGTCGGTAGCTTTTAGTCAGTAGTTTTTAGTCGGGAATTTTTAGTTTTTAGTTTTTTGGAAGGATTCGATAAGGCGGGTGTCAGGGAGGACATAAATTTCGACGCGGCGGTTTTTTCGCCGTCCTGCCATGGTGGAGTTATCGGCTTCGGGCATATCGCTTCCCACTCCGTAGCCGAAGAGATTGCCGGTGTTGGTGAAACGGTTGTCAAACCAGTCGTAGAGGCTCATCACTCGCTTGTCCGTCAGGGCAAAGCGATATTCTTCCGACCCGGTGTCGTCGCTGTGTACAACAATTATTACTTTGTATTCACCGGCTCGATTGAAAAACGGCGCCAGCATCTCCAACGGCTTCGTTGCCCCGTCGGTACGCAAGAGTGTGTCATTCGGCAGAAAAAGATTGTCAGATGGGATGACTACCACAAAAGCCTCACCTTTGCGCAGCCGTTCTACCCGCAATTTTCCGGCAGCAAGTTTTTTGGCACTCTCCAACATTACGTCGCTTACCTTAGCCTTAAGTTTGTCAGGAACCGCGGGTGTGGCAAGGTTTTTCTCAAGCGACACCTCGTAGGGATCCGTTGCGGCATCCGCTCCGTGATGGATTTCTACTGGTGTAACGGCTGTGGCGGCAAGAAAACATCCCACCGTCAACGACAAAAATGACAAAATCCTAAGTATCAAAGCAGTGACTCCTCGTAGGCAAGTTCGGCAGCTACCAATGCCTCAACATCCTCGGGCATCACCTTTGCATCGCGGTCTTTGCGGAGCATGCGCTTCACATAGTCCACGAGGTCAGACTGCAGATCCTCGTCCTCCACCTCATCTTCAAGGTCGATTTCAAGCATGCCGTTCTCCTCGTAGTAGTCCCATATCATGTCGATTACGTTGAGCAGTTCATCGTCATTATAGATTTCCTGACGTTCGGCAGGCACTGCCGCACGCATCATTTCAATAGCCTTATCTTCATTGAAATCCAAGTCCATAACCAATTATATTTTAGGTAGTTGTTTCAAATCAAGCCCTGCAAATCCATCGATAACCACAGCTGCTTTGCCTTCCAGTTTCTCTCGCGGATTGGTGGTGGCGAGAGCTATGACCGTGGCACCGGCACGCCTGCCTGCCTCCAGACCCTGAAACGAGTCCTCGAACACATAGCAGTTCTGAGGATTACATCCGATGTTTTTTGCAGCCAGCAGATAACCTTCGGGGTCAGGTTTGGAGTTTTTGACCATAGAACCTGTGATGATGGCGTCGAACCGGCTGCGCATCCACGGCTGCTGACGGAAGAGATACTCCATTTTTGTGTTGTCGCTGGAAGTGACAACTGCAATGCGGAATCCGGCTGACGTCAGACTGTCGAGAAACTCTCTGACGCCTTCGAAAACCGGATAGACAATTTCGTCCTCTAACCTGTGGACCAGTTCAGTGATTTCCTTTTGCTGCTGTGGGTCAGGGAAATAGGTGTTGAGAATGTCAGTTAGGGTTGTACCCTTTATGTCGAGCGCGAATGTTGGTGCCGTCTGCCCATAACGCGGTGCCACTTCCTGCCAGAAGCTGGTGTAGACGGTTTCGGAGTCGATCAGAACGCCGTCGAGGTCAAACAATGCGCCTTTTTGATTGTTATTCATATATCTAATTTGGTGCAAAGTTAGCAAACAGAACCAAAAATGTAGTAATTTTGCAAAAGATTTAATAAAATTTATGGGTAAAGTCATCACATCAGGAGGGAAAAGCTCCCCTATGAGTCTGGGGGTAAGGTCAATTTCCTCGCTATTGGTAGAATATTCCGTGCCGGCGATTGTAGCAAGCGTTGCCACATCGCTGTATAACATCATCGACAGCATTTTCATTGGACGCGGCGTCGGTCCCATGGCTATCGCCGGACTTGCCATCACCTTTCCGCTGATGAACCTTGTGGTGGCTTTCGTGATGCTGATAGCTGCCGGCGGCGCAACAATAAGCTCAATCTATCTGGGGCAGAAAAACGTTGACAAAGCCACGGATGTGGTCAACAACGTGCTGACCCTCAGCTTGATTCATTCAGTCATTTTCGGCGGTCTGACCCTGCTGTTCCTTGACGACATCCTCTACTTCTTCGGTGCTACACCTGAAACCATTCCGTATGCACGCGAATTTATGGAGGTAATCCTGTATGCCACACCTATTTCATACATATTCATAGGTCTGAACAATCTGATGCGCGCCACCGGCTATCCGCGCAAGGCAATGATTTCGGCTCTCCTTTCGGTGGTTGTCAACCTCATTCTCGCCCCCATCTTCATCTTTACCCTCGACTGGGGTATAAAAGGAGCGGCGTTTGCCACCGTCTGCGGTCAGTCAGCGGCATTCATCTGGGTAATGTTCCATTTCATCTCACGCAAAAGCTTCGTCCACCTGAACCTGCACAACCGATGGCTGACAGGGAACATCATACGGCGCATCTACGCCATAGGTATGTCGCCGTTCCTGATGAATATATGCGCCTGCGTGGTGGTGATATTCATAAACAAGGCACTGCTGGAAAGCGGCGGTGACGACGGCAACTTTGCCGTGGGTGCCTACGGAATCATCAACCGCACGTCGATGCTGTTCGTGATGGTGGTTTTCGGCGTCACTCAGGGCATGCAGCCCATACTCGGCTTCAACTACGGAGCAGGTCAGTGGGGGCGTGTGAAAAAAACGCTGAATATAGGTATTCTCATAGGGGTAATAATCACCACCGTAGGTTTCCTATGCACACAGCTTTTCCCCAACACCATCAGCTCGCTGTTCACCGGCGATGACAAACTGATCGGAATTGCCAACAGCGGTTTCCACCTGTTTTTCCTCGCGTTCCCGGTGGTGGGCGCACAGATAGTGATTCAGAACTTCTTCCAGTCAATAGGCAAACCTGCATTCTCCATCTTCCTCTCGCTGACACGCCAGATGCTTTTCCTGCTTCCGTTCCTCATCATATTGCCGCCGCGATATGGCATTGACGGAGTGTGGATCAGTCTGTCGGCGAGCGACTTCATTGCGTTTGTAGTAGCAGCTGTCACTGCCATTGTCATGATGAAGAAACTACAACCGAAAAACATTGTCCATGATTAAAGAATTCAACTCGCTCAGAGTAGCACCTTCAATAGCTTTCCAACCCGAAAAACTGCGTCAGACCATAGCCCGCGAGGCAGGTGTGAAGCCTGCGAAAATCACTGACTTGGTTATCACCCGCCGCTCCATCGATGCGCGGCAGCGCAACGTGATGGTCAATCTTGCCGTCCGCGCCTACATCAACGAGAAGGCGCCTGAGCAGCCGTTGGGGATGAAGATTGACTATCCGTTTGTCAATGATGCACGGCAGGTGATAGTGGTGGGTGCCGGACCTGCCGGACTGTTCGCCGCACTACGACTGATAGAACTGGGACTGCGACCTGTGGTGGTGGAACGAGGCAAAAACGTAAGCGACCGCCGAAAGGACATGGCGCGTATAGCGCGTGAGAATGTCGTGGACCCCGATTCCAATTACTGTTTTGGCGAAGGTGGTGCCGGTGCTTTCTCTGACGGCAAACTCTACACCCGAAGCAAAAAACGCGGCTCGGTGGAGAAAATTCTTTCGGTGTTTCACAATCATGGCGCAAGCAGCGACATTCTGGTTGACGCTCACCCCCACATCGGCACCGACCGTCTGCCTGAAGTGATTCGCGCCATGCGCGAGACCATAATAGCGCATGGGGGCGAAGTCCGCTTTTCAACACGCATGGAGTCACTGATAATTAATGACGGTTGCGTCACCGGAATAACGGTTGCCGGCGGTGGAGAGCTGCATGGTCCGGTGATACTCGCCACAGGGCACTCGGCACGCGACGTCTATCGTATGCTTCACCGTTCAGGCGTGCGTCTGGAGCCGAAAGGGATAGCCGTGGGTGTGCGTCTGGAACATCCTCAGAAACTGATTGACTGCATACAGTATCATAGCCCGGAAGGACGCGGCAAATGGCTCCCCGCTGCTGAATACAGCATGCTGACACGCATCGACGGTCGTGCGGTCTACTCCTTCTGCATGTGCCCGGGTGGATTCGTGATACCTGCCGCAAGCGAACCGGGGCAGCTTGTCGTCAACGGCATGTCGCCCTCGAACCGCGGTACGCGCTGGTCCAATTCCGGCATGGTGGTGGAGATTCTCCCGGAAGATGTCAAGGAGCTGCCTGACGGTTCTCCATTGAAAATGATGGAGTTTCAGGAGGAGATAGAGCGGCGTTTCTTCGCCGACTCAGGCGATGACAGTTACAGCGCCCCGGCACAGCGGATGGAGGATTTCACTAAAGGCAAACTGTCAACCTCGCTTCCTCCGACAAGTTATGCACCGGGCATACATCCGTCGCGCATCGACAAGCTTTTGCCGCCAGAGGTAGCCTCACGCCTGCAAAAAGGATTCATGGAATTCGGGCGTAAATCGCGGGGCTTTCTCACCAACGACGCCATTCTGCTTGGTGCCGAGACACGCACATCGTCACCGGTGCGGATTCCGCGCGACAATGTCACATTGTGCCACATAGAGATACCCGGACTGTTCCCTACCGGCGAAGGTGCAGGATATGCCGGCGGCATAGTGTCGGCTGCCATGGACGGCGAGCGTGCCGCCGACGCAGTAAAGGCTTATCTGGACAACGCCTGACCGCCCCGGCGCTAACAAATATTGGGGAACAATATGCCTTGGGAAAAAGAGCGAGGATGTCCTGAAACTTTCAGAACAACCTCGCTTTCAATAGGTTTATGTGAGCAGTGTATTAAAGCGCTGACACAATGGCATCAGTGTCGCGCGCAATCATCAGCTCCTCGTCAGTGGGCACAACCACCACGGTGACTTTTGAGTCAGGAGTAGAGATGACGGTTTCAGTGCCACGCACTTTGGCGTTCAGCTCCTTGTTGAGTTCAACACCCATGAAGCCAAGCGGTTTGCAGACGTTCTCGCGCAGACCGGTCTGATTTTCGCCGACTCCGCCGGTGAAAACAATAATGTCAACGCCACCCATCTCGGCTGCATAAGCACCTATATATTTAATGATACGCTGCTCATACATGTCAAGAGCCAGAATGGCGCGCTCGTTGCCGGCATTGACAGCTGCCTCGATCTCACGCATGTCGCTTGAAATCTCGGAGATGCCCATCACGCCGCTCTCCTTGTTGATGATGCGCTGAATGTCATCGGCTGTATAGCCATATTTCTTCATCAGGAATGTGATGGCACCCGGATCGACATCGCCCACGCGAGTTCCCATCATGAGTCCTTCGGTGGGAGTCAGACCCATGGAAGTGTCAACGCTCTTGCCATGGAGAACCGCGGTTATGGAGCCACCGTTGCCCACATGGCAGGTGATGATCTTCTTATCTTCAGGTTTAACGCCGAGAATCTCGCACACACGACCTGAAACATAGCGGTGGCTGGTGCCGTGGAAGCCGTAGCGGCGCAGACCGTCCTCCTTGTAAAATTTGTAAGGAAGCGGATACATGTAGCTCTTGGCAGGCATGGTCTGATGGAAGGCTGTGTCAAACACACCAACCTGAGGCACGCCCGGAAGCACTGACTCGATAGCCTCCACGCCGGTGATGTTGGCAGGATTGTGGAGCGGTGCGAGCGGATAGCATTCTTTCACCTTGGCTATCACCTCATCATCGATGAGCACAGTGCTGCTGAACTTCTCTCCACCGTGAACCAGACGGTGACCAACGGCACCGATTTCGTCAAAGTTCTTGATGCATCCGTGCTGAGGATCGGTCAGCACATTGAGAATTGCCTGCACCGAACCTTTGTGGTCAGTCAGACCCAGAGGGAGAATCTCCTTTGTACCGTCAGGTTTCTTGAATTTCAGGAAAGCGTCGGGCAATCCGATTTTTTCCACTCCGCCTTCGGCGAGAGTCTTTTCGCCGTCGGTGTCAATCAGTTTATATTTTACGGAACTACTGCCGCAGTTAAGTACCAGAATTTTCATTTCTTTGATTCTTTTAATCCGATAGCCTGATTACAGGTCATGATGATTGTTTTGTAAATATCTTCGGGGAAACAGCCGCGTGAAAGGTCATTGACAGGTGCAGCCAGACCCTGCAGCACAGGACCCACTGCCTGAACATTGCCCAGACGCTGAACCAGTTTGTAAGCGATGTTGCCCACCTCAAGCGAGGGGAAAACAAGCACGTTCGCACGCCCGCTCAAAGGAGAGTTGGGAGCCTTTGATGCACTTACACCGGGAACAATTGCCGCATCAGCCTGCAGCTCGCCGTCAAGAATCAGCGAGGGGTCGAGCTGATGAGCGAGTTCAGTGGCGCGTATAACCTTGTCGACACGGTCATGCTTGGCGCTGCCCTTGGTTGAGAAACTGAGGATAGCCACACGCGGCTCTATGCCGGCGATGTCGCGGGCAGTCTGACCGGCTGCCACTGCAATCTGAGCCAGCTCCTCGGCAGTGGGGTCAGGCACAACGGCGCAGTCGGCGAAAACCATAATGCCGTCAGTACCGAAAGGCATATCCTTGGGAAGAACCATCAGGAACGCACCTGAAACCACATCGATTCCGGGCTGAGTCTTGATAACCTGAAACGCAGCGCGGAGCACGTTACCGGTGGTGTTCATGGCACCTGCCACCTGACCGTCGGCGTCGCCTGCCTTGACCAACAGACAGCCCAGATAGAGCGGATTGGCAGTTGTCAGGCGGGCTTCCTCCATGCTGATACCCTTCTTTTTACGCAGTTCGTAAAACAGTGGGGCATACTTGTCGATAACAGCCTCATCAGTAGGGTTGACGATGGTGGCATTGGGGATGTTGACCAGATTCATCTCCTTTGCCATACGGAGAATATCAACAGGGTCACCGATAAGGATAATTTTTGCCAGACCGTCGCCAATGATGCGGTCGGCAGCCTTCAGCGTACGAGGTTCAGTACCTTCAGGCAGGACAATACGCTGAACATTTTCCTTGGCTTTCAGCGTCATTTTGTCAAACAGTTCCATTATTATTAATGTATTGGATTAGCGAATAAAATCTGTGCAAAATTAATAATTTTTCAATCGATTACAAAACAATTTCGTACTGTTTTTTCTGCGCGAACACATCTGCACGACACTTGACCGCCCCAGCCTTAACAAATATTGGGGAACTGGGTCTTAAACCTCATCTTTATAAAAAACTGCAAAGGCTTAGGGTGTGATACATGATTTTTTATTACCTTTGTAACTCATAATATGGCTATAACATGTTGACCATGAATTTGAACGACACGATAAACAATGCGTGTGACACTGTTGCGGGCGCGTACGCCGATGCGACGGAGAATCTCACGGAGTATATGAGCAACGACGGCGGTTTTCAGTCGTTTTCTGTTGACCACATTGTGACACACCCTGACTGGAATCTGTTTTTTGAACTGTCGGGGTATGGTTTCGTGTTGGGAATATTGGTGGTCATAGCTTTTTTGCTGATATGGGTCGCTTCGAAGCATACGCCGTCAAAACTCAGGGATATCAGTCTGAAGGTGGCTTTTCCTGTGGTCTGGATTTACGGATTCATTGTCTATGACGTGGGTATGTGCACTGGTGAGTACATCTCGCTGCTCACCAATGCGCCGATGGCAATCATCTATGCGTTCAAGATTTTTTTGTTTGACAGCGATGTCAGCGAAATTCACGAAGAGTTCCACAGCAGCTGGGTTTACTCGCTGAATTTCGCGCTCGTACATTTCAGCGCGGCGGTTATTAGCACCCTTTTCCTGATCAAATATTTTGGGTTTGCCCTTGTTTCATACCTGAGAATATGGTGGGCTGCCACGTTCGGACGGCGGGTTGACGAGACCTTCGTTTTCCGGGGTCTGAACAAGAAGTCGGCTTACCTGATAAAGGATATTCAAAAGCAATATGGCAAGGGGACGAGTTATCGGATTGTGATTGTGCGCACCAATGCTGACGGCAATGAGAGTCCTGAACATCAGTCGAGTATGGAACGGATTTTTGAAATGCTGTCGATACCGTCGTCACAGCTTGACAGCCTGCAGGAACTGGACTGCCTGACCATAGGTTCATACGTTGATTCAGGAGCAATCAACGTGCTTGACGGCGAGACTGACATCTTGGGCGAAAAGCTGAAAATGAAGATTTTGAGAAGATTGCTCTGCAACAAGACGAAGCGGAAAATACATCTGTTTTACTTCTCGGATGATGAAAAGGAGAACATCCACGACGTTGCGCTGATGCTCCACGATTCAGGCATAAAGGGTTTTGTCAAGGAGAGTCATGCGAAATCGGCTCCCGGGGATGATGGCAAACGTGAGGTGCTGATGTATTGCCTCGCCCGATACAACAGTGTACACCGGGTGATAGAGGACCAGAGTCTGTCGGACAAAATTCAGGTCAGAGTGGTGGATTCTTCTCACATAAACGTTGAGATTCTGAAGCAACAGGCGAGTCTGCTGCCTGTTAATTATGTCGATGTGGAGGCTGATGCCACCGTTTCATCGAAATTTAATGCCCTTGTGGTCGGGTTTAGTGAGGTGGGACTGGATTCGGTGAGATTTCTCTATGAATTCGGTGCCTTTGTGAAATATGGAAGTACGGATGAACATGCCGTGCGGTCAGAGTTCCATCTTGATGTCATCGACAAAAATATGGCAGATCTGGCAGGGACATTCGTAGCCAATGCGCCTGCCATCAAGCTGTCAATGCCTTTCCTTCAGGAGAATAAAAACAATGAAGCAATGATTACGTTGCATCAGCTGGATTGCCGCAGTGTGGAGTTCTACAACCTTCTGGAAAATCAGATTGCCACTCTGAACTATGTGGTCATAGCAACCGAGGACGATGAGATGAATCTGTCGCTCGGCGTGAGAATTTTCAAACTTGCCACCCGCTATCGCAAGGATATGAAAAAACTGCGCATACTGATTCGTGCCCACAATGATGACGACGGTCATATACGCCGCATAACACACCACTACAACCGTTTGTGGGCAGCTTATGAATGTGCGCCTGAGATAAAAGGCGCGCGCTTCCACCAAAGTGAAATCGGCATTAACGATGAACTGACCGAGCCGCTTTATGTGTTCGGTCTGGAAAGTGAAACATTCACCTTTGCCAACATCATCGCCGACGAACTGGAGCAGAAGGCGCGTAAATACTCCGAGAATTACTCGAAAACAGTATCTCCCGAAAAGGAAATAAAAATTTCGGCATGGGATGACCGCATTGTGGACCGCATGCAGCTTGCCGACCCATGGGAAGGGTATGCCCCAACCTACTGCGGCATCATGAATCTGCGTCGCACTCAGTCGCAGGACTTCGCAAACAGTCAGCATGAGCTGACCAAGAAGTTACTGATAGAGAAGGCTTTGAAGCTATGCAAACAGGAGAATTTCGGCTTCTCGCAACTGACAAGAACACCTAACACCACTCAATATGTATGGCCTCACGGGGTCAAGGTCATTAACGATATCAACCGCATAGCAATAGTGATAGCGCAGACAGAGCATCTCCGATGGATTGCCTCGCATGAGATTTTAGGCTATGTCTTGAATAAGGATAAAGATGAGGTTGCGCTTATGCACAACTACTTGAAAGATTGGGATTTGTTAGAGGAAAATGTCCGTAGCTACGACTGCAATGTAGCGGACTACATCCTCGGCATAAGATTCAAAAGATGACCTGTCGGCAAACACAGTTCACTAATAAACAGAACCACAGAACAATGACGAAAGAATATATACCCTCTCCCGAAAACACCTCTGACATAAACCTGCCGGAAGAGCTGTCATCACTCATAGAGGCAATGGCAAAAAACGTGCATGAGGTATGGGCAAAAAACCGAATTGCCGAAGGGTGGACCTACGGCGAAAAACGCGATGATGAGAACAAGAAACATCCCTGCCTGATTCCATACGAAATGCTTCCGGACATCGAAAAAGAATATGACCGCGCCACATCTCAGGAAACCCTCAAACTAATCATAAAATCAGGATTCGAAATCAAGAAGAAGTAATATGTTTTTCATATCTTTGCACCATCAAAACTAAATAATCAGATACACATGTCATGCATGCCGCTACAAGCCCCCCCCCATTCGCAAAACACTAACACTCAACACATTATAAAGAAACCAAGAAATTCAAACCTTGAATTGTATCGCATCATCGTTATGCTGATGATAGTTGCGCATCACTATGTTGTCAATTCCGGTTTAACTGAAATTCTGGAAAAAGAACCTTACTCCCCCGCATATTTAAGCATGTTAATCTTTGGTGCATGGGGAAAAACAGGAATAAATTGTTTTGTCATGATTACCGGATGGTTCATGTGCAAAGCCAAATTTACATGGCAGAAGTTTGTGAAATTATATCTGCAGATTATCTTTTACAGCATAATAATTTATGGAATATTCTGCGTAACCGGACACGAACAATTCAGCGTCTTGAGAGCAGTATTGTTTATGTTCCCTGTGAAAAGCATTTCTGACAATTTCACAAGTTGCTTTCTGATTTTTTATCTGATGATTCCATTCATAAACATTCTGATACAACATCTTGACAAGAGAAAACATGCCATTCTGCTGATACTACTTCTTCTTGTATATAGCGCGTTGCCAAATTTCCCCAAATACAGTTTACATTTCAACTATGTCAGTTGGTTCTGCATCATTTTCATTATAGCCTCCTACATAAGATTTTACGGACTTCCAGTAAAAATTTCTCACAAAATGTGGGGCGTGATAACTTTAATTACAGTGCTTATAGGAAGTGCAAGCGTGGCATTCATGGCATACGGGTGGACCTCCGGCGCAATCCGAGCATTCAATCCATTCTTCTTTGTTGCCGATTCTAACAAATTGCTCTCCCTGATAATAGCAGTGAGTTCATTTATGTTTTTCAAAGATATTCACCTGCCCCATTCCAGACTTATCAATGCCATTGGAGCATCAACTTTCGGTGTACTTCTGATTCACGCCAATTCCAATGCCATGCGTACATGGTTGTGGACTGAGACCGTTGATTGTGTAGGTCATTATGGCGATTCTGTATTGTTCACCGTTGGTTATGCACTTGTTTCAATACTGATAATCTTCTTTGTTTGTGCCGGTATTGAATGGTTCAGAGGAAAATTTATTGAGCCACATATTATGAAAGTGGTTGAAAACTTCATTTCCAAGAAATTCCATATCTGAAGAAGGAATTGCCCAACGCCACATCGCAGGAAACCCTCAAACTAATCATAAAATCAGGGTTCGAAATCAAGAAGAAGTAACCGAATGGAAATTAGTTGGGACGAACCGTGATGCGTCCACCTCTAATAATCTAAATATCAACACGAAACCTGACGCTCCACGAAGTGCACCTACGAAGAGGGAAACTTGTCCCGACCTTTATATCGGGAGTATTCATTACTCCTGATAATTGATTGAGATAGTGAGGTCTACTTATTAGTTTCATGTGCACTCGTTTTACAAACTGAAAAAATTTTTACTTTTGGAAAACGATGCAAAGATACGAAATTTTTTGATTTGGGAAAACAAAATGGAATTAATGTCAAGGGCGTTTGTTATCGTGGTTTGTTTCAGAAGCAACTGAAAAATGATATTGTTTGACAACATGATGGCATGGCGGAAGCCGGAGGCATCCGCTCCGCAGGTGTGACCGATCGAATAAAGCGTACGCGCCATGGAGTGTTTATTAGTCCAATTGGACCGATGGGACTAATGGGACTAATGGTAGGGAGTGGGTGAAATGAAAGACGGGGGCTGCCTGATGAGGCAGCCCCCGCGTCATTGGGATTTAGCGATATTATCGGTTGAATGATATTATCAGTTGATGCGGACCTTGGTGGTGCCGGTGGCAGTGTAACGGATGTAGACTCCGGGGAGGAGAACTGATTCGTCGTTGCCACAGTTGATACCCTGCAGGTTGAAGTAGATGGCTTCACCGTCAGCATCGGCGGTTACGGCTTCTACTCCGGTGGGAATCTGAAGGGGATTCTCGAGTACTTCGGAGTGACCGGTGCGGACAATTTCCGATACGGCACGCTGCACGGCTGCAGGAGTGATACCGCCGTTGATGGTTTCCCATGTCTGAGGTGCGGTGAACGCGGCGCCATACATGGTCACGGGGTTAGCGAAGTGAACGGTCTTGTTGTCATCGACGTTCTGCGGCATGACCACGGCTATGGCTTTGATGCTCATGCGTGAGGTCTGACCGAGCAGTGAACGGGGAGTGGCAAGGAACTGACGCTCTGCTTCCGAACCGGCGGCGAGGTAATAGAACACTTTGCCCGAAGCATACTGGTCAAAGGTGCTCCAGTCCTGATTGTGGGTGAAGTAATCCGATGTGTAGGGAACCGCAGGTGTAGCCAATGAGAGATTAGCCTCACTGTCAAGACGGTCAACATACTGAACGGTGGAGAGTATCGCCGGGTCGGCAACGGGCTGCACACCATCGGCAAGATGGGTCTGCGGATCCACGCCGTCCTTGGTATAGAACACTACTACATGGTCGGCAATCAGAGGATCGATGTCGAAGCTGTAGAGGGTCATGGGGTCAGAATAAGAGGCATCATCATCCGAAACAGTCGCTGCGCCGTTCTCTTCCATTACTGATGTGCTGAAGCTGATTTCGGGCACAGCATAACCGGCGGCAACGTGCTCGATTGAGCTGATGTGGAATGTTCCCTGACGATAGAAACCTTCTACATTGTAGACGGGAGCTTTTTCGCCATCTGTGTCAACCATTGTGGAGATGTTGCGGTGAGCCGCATGCACGGTGAGCTCGGTTGCGCGGTCAAATGCATGGCTCAGAGTGTAGCCATCGGTGTGGTTACCGCTGTTGACAACAACATTTTCAAGTTTCACGAAGCTCATTCCTTCGCCGGCGGGGATGCTGTGGATGGCAGTGAGTGAACTTGTATCGCTATGGCTGCCGCTCACGGGTGCGAAGCCGCGGAGAGTACCTGCCATTGCGGTGAACGGATACATGTTTCTGTCATCAGCCGTGCTTACGGTGACGATGGGGTCAGTGATAACCGATGTTGCGGTGAGTCCGGCAGTGAAGGCGTTCACGGGGAGGTGTGCCGCTGCTGTGGTGATACCGTCGGTGAAGAATACGTCGAAGATGCCGTCAGTGAGCGAGTGCTCGGCGTGGAGCACATTCATGTTGCCTTTTATCACATAGATTGTCGAAGGCTCGGTTGCGTCAGCAATGGCGTTGACCTCCTTGATTTCGCGGGGCTGCTCGGCGCAGATGCGGATTGAACCTGCGGCACCTGCTGCGAAGCCTTCGCCAATGTTGGTGTCACCGGTCTTGACAGTGGCAGTGCCATCGGCGTTTACAGTGATGCTGAACGGAGTGGCAGTGCTGCTCCATGCAAGGTTATTGCCTGAGAGAGCGAGATAACCTTTGGTGCTGCTGATGGTGAACACGCCTCCGGGCTGCTCGGCAATGGTAAGCTCTGCGGGATCAGACTTGGCGTTGATCTTACCGTTGACAAGTTCCGAGGGTTTGAGGCTGTTGTTGAGCACAGTGTTGCCTGAAACGAGATAATATTTATCTTCGGTGTTGATCTGGGCGCTGTGGGTCAGCGACTTAACTTCAGCGATAACAGGCACTGCGAAATGCTGCGATGCAGGAGCGGGAGTAGTGGTTGTGTGAGCATCCATCGGCACCACGAACATGTTCAGACCGTTGTGCGTGTTAGTGCAACGAGCATAGTAAACATAGAGGTTACCGGCATAGTCAAAATCCATCTGCGCTACTTCATCGCCAGCACCCTTCGTGCTCATTGACTCCGGAATTGTAGCCCTGTAAGCCAGTGTGGGCACGTCGCCGTTCCATGTCACGTCATAGATGTTAATTCCGAGCGTACCCATACCGACAGCCATAACGTTTTCTTCAACATTAAGGGCTACTGCTCCTAAACAAGCGGGAATTATGTCAGCCTGTGAAGCGGAATTGTAAATGATGTCGCCTTCAAAGTCAACCAACATGAATCCGGGAGTGGTTTCATTATTATTACCGCTGCCACGATTCTGGGCAATGAACACACCATGTGAACAAGGATGGAAGTTAACATTATCGTTAGCTAACTTGGCTTCTTTTCCATATCTTGCCAGTTTAACATTCGGTATTGTCGGAGCGGTTGTCACATGTGAGGCTGTGCCAATATTATGAGTCACAACATAGTGATTATCTGCATTATCACCGCTTGGATAGTCCTCCTGATATGTCCAGAGTCGGGTGTTTGCGCCTTCACCGGTGAAGCAAAGACCAGAGCAACCGCCACCGAGCGTCACACCGTTATAGGTCCAGCAGCCGCCTGAGTCTTTTGTCGCACCTGTGGGAGCGAAGATGTTGCCGGTGCCATATTCAGGATGGAGTGGATTGAACACATAAACGCCGGCACCCTTGTTGGCATAGTCGTTGGCATAGACACAACCGTCGCTCTTGCGATAAGCCAGGCGATAGAGCGAACCACGGTTGGTTGGCGTCCAGTCACCGAAGCCGGCAAGATAGGTGCCGCGTTTCTGGCGGGTGGGTTCGTAGATGGTGAATCCCTGAGCATAACCGTCAGAACGGACAACCAGACCGAATGCCTCGTTTTCGGTGTCCTTTATAGCAACGACACCACCGCGTGAATCAGCTTTCGGTGCACCCTCAAAGAAGTAGCGACCACCAATAGGCTCCTGCTTGTTGTCGACCTGCACTTCCCAAGTGTAAGCACCCGGTTCGAGCAAGAAGTAGGGTACGGTGAGAGTGTGAGTACCAGCCGACATTGAGCCCTGAGGATAGCTGTATTCCTTTCCGGACTCAGAACGCAGAACCAGAGTCACATTTTCCGATTTCTCGCTCAGAGAGAATGTGTAGTCACACATTGACTCTGTTTCAGTCACCTTAAGACCGTAGGCGAATGAAGCCGGTCTGATTTCACCACCGCCTTTACCTGAGAACTTGAATTCCATAGCTTCAGGCATACCGGCAGTAAAGAGAGTGAGGGTAGCGCTTGCCGAAGTTCGGGTTGACGGGGTGTAGGTTACTGTCACACTGCCGCTACCGTCTGCAGCGCTTATAGTAGTGTTGTCAATTTTGAAGTCAGAGCTACCTGACAGAGTCAGATAGATGTCGCCCTGCAGGTTTTCACCCTCGATGGTGAATGAGCGGGCGGCATTTCTACCCAGTTCCACTTCGCCGAAGTCGGTATCACCGAGATTGGTAGTGATTTCGGGAGTTTCCACGCCGGGAGGCAGAATGGTTGAAGGGGTCATGAACTTGCTGACTGCGCCGTTGCGGACAGCGAAGAGTGCCAGACGGCTTTCAAGATAGTTGCCGTTTTCGTCATAAGAAACCACACCTGTGCCGGTTGTGGCAACGTTGGTGTTATCGTAGCTGCTGAGGTTTGCACCTGCAACACCCACAGCCTTGGCACTGCCGAGACCTGATGTGATGTCGGCAAGGAGAATACCGTTGTTGGTAGTGCTGTTGACAAACGACGGTGATGTGATGTAAATCTTACCGCCGAAACGGAAGATGCCTGTGTGAACTGCGTTTGTGGGAATAACATTGGCAGAAAGAGTAGCCTTGACAGTAGGAACAGTATTATTGCCGGTTCGCGGGAAAAGCATAGCAGCCGAATTACTACCATTGACAATATATTCATCATCTGCATAAGGCGAAGCGAACATTGTCAAGCCACCATCTTTAGCACCAAAGGCATCTCCGAAAGCAGCAACTGTTATTCCGGCTGGTTTGTTATATGCGTTAGCCCCGAGGAGCTGCGAATTCTTCATTTCAAGAGCGACAATACGGAAGGTAGAACCGGAAGCGCTTCGACCGGGATAGTACCACCATCCGGATTCACGGGTTCCGGACCATGCCATTGTGCCACCGGTAACACCTGTGTTGTAGTTACCTGAGAAATAAGTGATATTGGCAGGGAGTGGATCACCTTGGGCAATTCCATTTCCATCTTTTGCCCAAACATATTGCAGAACTTTACCATTTTTTAGAAATTCCTGATCATTAACCCAGTTCATAGCAACGAGCCAACCGTCGGCAGTGATGGCAATATCAGAGATTCCACAGTTACCGCTGATATTCGCTGTTGTGCCGAGAGTGCGGAGGACTTCACCTTTGACGTGATCAAACACCACGATGGTGGCATTGGAGTCTTGGAGACCGAGGATGTAAAGAACATCGCCTCGGGCAATCACGCGCTTGATAACCTTGCCGGCAAGCTGAGGTATGGCACGGTCGATATATTCAGGATTGACAGTGTAGGATGAGGGGGCAGAATAACCGAATACGGCTGCGTCATCCTGATAGATGACATCAGCGCCGACATTCTGAACACCTTCGCCACCAAGCGTGAAGCTCTGTGTGGAGTAGTCAGTGGTGGTGATGTTGAGAGTGGCAGTGTGAGTTCCCTTTGATTTGGGAGCATAGGTAACTTTGACGCTACCTTTGCCGTTAGCTTTTACGATGCTTGAGGGAGTGACGCTGAATTGGTCGGCATTTGCGCCTGAGATGGTTATTTTAATGTCGTCGCGCAGATTGGTAGCCTCGATGTTGTAAGTTTTTTCAGCCGAAGCGCCCACATTCACTCCTCCGAAGTAGGTGTTCTCAGCCGGAGTGATCTTCATTGTCACCGGCTGGAGCTGCTCCGGGGCAGAGCTGACAATAAACATTCCGCTGTGGACAGTGCGCACATCGCCTGAGTCAGTAGACTTGTTGACCTGAGAACCGTCGACAAGCAACTGTGAAGAGCCGCCGCAGTCAACCTGCGCGGCATAAGTGGCGCCGAAATGCTTGAGGATGTAGGTGAGCTGGTCAGTGCTCAGACCATAATAATTGTTGCTTTTGTGACCACAGACAGCAATGTAAAGTTTTGTGCCGTCATCGTTAGTACCGTAGATAGTACGGGCATAAACCTTGTTGTTATAGCTTGACTGGTCTACCGGACCACCTTTGCTACCAATGACGTTGCCTGCAACCATGGTCATGCAGTTGCCTGAAGTAGCCTCCTTTATCAGCGGCCAAGGCTGTCCGTTAGTGATGAACTGGTTGGTTAGGATAAGTTCATCGCCTACGCGGTAGTTACCGGCAAGCACGGCTGCATAAGGAGCGCCGGCGATGTCCTGCCCTACGATACAGAGGTCATAGTTGCCCAGTGTGCCGGTGCCGGCATTTGTCTTGACTTCTTTTACGATATATTTGGTGGTGGAGTTTCCGCCTACCTTCATGGCAGTCTCACCGGGAGCAAGCGAGAGATAGACTTCGGTGCATTTACCTTCCAGAATACTCCAAGTGTTGTTAGAATTTAGCGTCACCGGCTTGAATGCCTTAGTGCGACCCCATGCCGGGGTATAGACAACAGCCGAACCTTCGGTGACAGTGCGGTTGAAGTCGCGGATGTCAAGCACATGGTTGATTCGTGTGTTGAGGAACTCCAGTTTAGGAGTGTAATAGTTGATTTTCATGCGTCCGTCAGCGGTGAACGCAATCATTCCGGTCTGCGCCGGACCGCCGATGTGGCTGCCATAGCCGCCGGTGGCATTCTGCACAAAAGTGGCTCCGTCGTGAATGGCAGTGCCGTGAGGTTGCAGACTCATCTGCGATTTCCACGGCTGCTCACTGGTGATCCAGAAGTTAGCATTCGCACCGGCAAGCACTCTGTGACCATCGGTGGAGAGCGCTTTGGAGTAATTGACAAGTGATTTAGTACTGCCGCCGGTGGTTCCGGAAGCTGTTTGATACTCAACCGAAACCGTTGGTTCGGTGAGATCGGCAATCACCAGATAAACGTGGGTTCCGCAAGAGGTGTAACCGGAAGTAGTACCGTTGCGTCCTGCCGCCTTCAGATACTTGTAGGTCACACCCGGCGCCAACTGACGCTCCACCTCAGTGGTGAAATCAGCGGAGGTGGTGCCCAGACTGATTTTCTCCGCATGGAGCGAGGGTACAATCAGCCCTGCAGCCAGCGCGGCTGCACACAGCATTTTTTTCATTTGATTGTGGGTTGGTTTGATTGGTTTATAAAAAGAATTAGTTTTAATGAGCAAATCTATGAATGTTATTGGCAAAGGTAACACTTTTTCTTTACGTTGCAAAACCGAATTGCAGAAAACGGTTGCAAAAAGTGCAAAATCAAAGGCTAAATTCAGGCAATTAACAGTTAATTATTCTTAAAATTTGTTTCAAATGCGGAAAACCGGAATAATTAACGTAACTTTGTTTCATAAAACAATACAAATCCTTATAAACCAATTACTAACCTAATGAAAAAACTGATTTTAGGTGCTGCATTCGCAGTCTCCTTGTTTGCGGTTACGCCGTATGCCCAAGCCGAAGAGATCAACATCGGCACCGGCACATACGACTTCGCCCGTGAAACGGAGCGCGAAATAGTGCCGGGTGTGAAATACACCTATTTCAAGACCACCGGTCGAGGGACCTACGGAACCCATGTGTGGATCACCGAGGTGGATCTGACCAATCCGAATGTCAAAATCGAATACCACACCGCTGACGGCAACATGGGTGGCACAACGGCGACACTCGCGAACATAGCTACGGCTAACACCTCAGAAAACCATAAGGTTGTTGCCGGAGCGAATGCCAACTTCTGGGTAACGACTGAAACGCCTGCCAAAAGTCAGCTGTATTATTATCCGTTCGGCACAGCGGTGTCAAACGGACTGCAGTTCAGCGTCAATCCCCCTGCCGGAAAGAATTCCCACATAGGAGGTCCCAAGGTGACCGGTTCCATAGCCATCGGCAATGACGGCAGAGCCTACATCAAACGATTCAATTATTTCTTTTACGTCCAGAACCCGCGTCTCGGGAAAAGCGTTGCCCTCACTGACTGCAACCGCCTTGTCGAAACCAACCGCGCATCGATCTACAACAGTGGCTACGGTCGCAACAAATCGTTCAAGCCGGTTAATCTGAATGAGGCAGGCAACGCTTGGGAAATAGTGCCGGGCATATCGACGGAAGTTCTCTGCGACCTTGCCGAGGGTGAAACAGCCACCGTTGGCGGCGATGTAAAATATGTTGTCAAGGAGATTCGCCTGAACGCCGGAACCGGCACACTCGGCAATCATGACCTTGCCATTGTGGGGCGTGACAATAAAGGCACAGCACTCGCCAATTATGCCGTGGGTGACGAAATTATCCTTCAACAGCATTTCAACAGCCTCGACGACACGGTCAATGACATCATTCCATCGATGTATAACGCCACCTCGGGCAACGACATCACTATGGAGGCAGGGGAAATCCTCACTGACCTGATCAACAAACAGTCGTACAACGGCAACAACTATGCGCGTACGCTCTACGGCACCAACGACGACGGCACCAAACTGTGGATTGCAGTGTGCGGCAACAAGACCGGCGAATACACCGGTATGACCACCATACAGATGACCAACTTCCTGAAGCATTTAGGCGCAACATACGCCTCGCAGGTTGACTGCGGAGGTTCAGCCCAGATGTATGTCTATGGAAGTCAGGTGAATAATTCCACTGACGGGTCGTCAATCCGCCCCGTACACTCCGGTATGTTTGTGGTTTACACAGGAGTGATTGACCAGCCCGCACCGGTGATCACATCAAGTTCAAAAAAACATGACTTCGGTGAAATAAAGGTAGGCGCTTCAAAGAAGAAAACCTTCACAATCGAAGGCTCTGACCTGCAGGCTGACATCAAGGTGAGCGTCACCGGCACCGATGCGGCAATGTTCTCCGTCACTCCCTCAAAGATTATCGGCGCTGACCAGAAAGGCACCATAACAGTGACTTATGCCCCCACAGCTGAAGGCGCGCACACTGCAAAAATCAAGCTTTCGTCGACCGGCGCCACAAATGTCAATATCACTGTCACCGGTTCGAGCATGATGAGTGCGGGAGCGAATGTGATTTATCAGGATGACGCGCTGGCTTACGGCATTGAAGCCGAGGCTGAATATACCACAGAGCGTGAATATCAGGACTATGCCATCGGCGAGCTTGAAGGGAAAACCTTCAAGCGCGTGATAGCCCGCGGCGACATTGTCTACATTCTTGCTCATGACGAAAGCAACAATCCCACAATAGTGGTGTTCAACCATGTCACCAAGAAAGTGCTCCGCACACTGGGTACGGCAATCGCCACCGTTGGCAATCCCGGAATCAGCGACATTGCCATCACGGCTGACGGCACACTCGTGGGCATGGGATATGTCAAGCAGGGCTACAACGGAACCTCCTACGCCCAGACTTTCAAATGGGCAAAGGATGAGAATGGCATCGCTACCGGTGAAGCTGTGAAATGGTTCCTTGGCAACAACAGCGGTAACTGGACCAACGCTTACATAGGAGAGTCAATGCTTGTTCAGGGAGACATCAACACAGGCAAAATCATCTACACAGCGCAAACCACAGGCACATCTGGTGATATACGTTATGCAATCGGAACACTGAATGGCGACAAAGCACCAACGTTCAGTTATAATAAGCAGGTATCAGGATACTCGAAAACCGGACTCGGCGAAGTTCTTACATTCCCCTCGCCTTTCAACGAAAACAACATCATCATTCAAGGCTCAGCCAAAGCATGTGCCGAACTGGAAATGAAAAGCGCTGCTGCCGGAGTGCCGACAGTGGTTGGAACCGTTCCGACTGCAAACGTAGCTAAAGCCCAGTATCACACCGGCATATTCCGTTACGGCGGCAAAATCTACATGACAACTCCCACCTCCTCAAGCGGGCAGATCAACGGAGTCAGGTTGGTTGACATAACCGACGGTCTTGCCAATGCACAGACCGTGACCCTGTCATATAAGGCACTGACAAAGAAAGAGGGTATTGCCAAGGCAGCAACCGTGGGTACTACCCAGATAACCATGAAGGATGGTCAGTTTGTGGAAGCCCGACTGGTTATTCTTGCCCTGCGCGACGGTAAGCTGTCGAAATTCATCACCAAGTCAACTATAACCGATCCGGTGGATGAAGAGCCTTCGATCAACTCAACGGCTCCAATGAGTATTGACTTTGAGAAAGTTATGATAGGTTCGTCAAGCAACAGATCATATACTGTTGAAGGACTGAATCTGAAGGATGACATCACCCTGAAAGTGGATGGTGAAGGTTTCAGCGTCAGCCCCGCGGTTATTTCAAAAGATACTCCCACTGCCACCTACCAGATTACATTCTCGCCCACAGCCAAGGCTAAATACAGCGGAACACTCACCATAGCCACAACTGATGCGGAACCGATTGAACTGGAACTGAAAGGCGCAGGCGTGGTGGAGGATCCGAATATTCCCCAGATTGAGGGCGACCGTGGTCACCATGCCTACAACCTGTCGCTGGCAAACATTGAAAACGAGGGTGTGGTGACAGGTGCGCGAATCAATTTCCACCTCACCGGTGACGTCCGCAATGTCAAGCTTCACCTCTATCGCGTGAATGAAAGTGACCCCGAAAATCCTGCCATGCGAGCCAAAGCCAAGGAAAAAGCGGAGGTTCAGCCTGACTACACCATGGAGTTGGGCGAACTCAAAGCAGGCGAGAACTCCCATGACATTGACTTCACCGGCATGCAGACCGGAAAATATGACTGGAAGCTGGAAGTGGAAAGCTACATTGTGCGTACGAGCGCCAAAGTATTCCAGTATGCTCCGGGAAAGACAAACTGCAACGGTGGTGTAACCGTAATCACCGACCACAACAGCCCGGCTTACGGCAAGATCGTAGCCTCGAACGGCTACGCTCAGGGATTCATGGTAATCAGCCCGACACATGAGTATGAAGGCACATATTGCGCCAACACTGCCACATGGATGAGCGACAACGCCAGCTCGACCTACCGCATCGCAGCCCGTGACAACGGCGTGGTCTATGCCGCTGACTTCAGCAAAGATGGAGCGGGTGCATGGGCTTTCGACCCTGCAAATCCCGAAGCCGGCACATATAATATTTTCAGCGGCACCAAGGACGCCGACGGATGCTGGACACTGGCTGACGGCACCGTGGTGGGCGGACGTGCCTCCGGAATAGCTTTCGCCGGCAACGGTGACGCCACTCAGCTGTGGATGTTCCAGAACGCGCTCTCAAGCGTTCTCTGCCGCTACGACATCGGCAACTCGCAGATGATTGAACAGGCGCCTGTCAAAATCAACAACATCAGCGGCAGCTCGCTGATGCTGAACGCCAACGTGAGCATCTTTGTTGACGAAGGGAAGGGACTGTTATTGTCGCAGACCCGTGGCGCAGGCAACAACAACACTTCCGCTCCGTCGCTGGTCTATGCCACATTCGACGGCAATGTAATCTACAATTCCGGCAGCCACACCGAACTGTTTGCCAACGGCTCGGCAGGTGGTGTGGCTCTGAACGCTGACCGCACCATTCTGGCACTCGGAACAGCATCAGGTATCCTTCTCTACGATGTGGAATGGGATGCTGACGGCAAACCTACGCTCAGCCTGCGCGAAACTTCGGCACTTCCTGCGTCGGCAAATGCACGCCAGCTTGTGTTCGACAATGCTGACAACCTGATTGCTTATCAGCAAAGTGCCGATGCGAAACAGTCAGGCGTTAACATCTATGCCATCGGTCGTGACGAGCGCGTCGTAACCCACACCCCGGCTCCGGTTCTGATGAGTATCGACGACACTATCACCGGCGTGGAAAACATCGAGTTAGATGAAACCTCAACAACTCCGGTGTTCTACAACATCCACGGAGTGCGCATGCCTTCAGGCGATGACCTGCTGCCCGGACTCTACCTGAAAGTCACCGGTAAGAAAATAGAAAAGGTAATTATCCGATAACTTAGACTTAACATCATTATAAGGCAATCAGCCATTTAGCGTTCGGCTAAATGGCTGATTGTTTTACTTATAGCGGATACTCTTATGCTTCCGGCAGGTCTATGGGCTGCTTGACTGATGTGGTGTCGACAGGGACGGGTGAGGGCACGGTGTCGGAAGGAACGACAACGGAGTCAGGCTTGGCGAAGGTACTGCCTGATTGCCGCAGTAAACGGCGCACTTTGCCTGCCACACCGCTGCTGCAAACGTTGTAGACATTGAAGGCTATGACAATGTCCGTGATGCCTGTGTCTCTGACGTAGCGCTCCAGATTGTGGGGGAAATAGCGGAAGTCGACAACATGGATTTCCGAAAATGAATGGAACAGATAGCCGGGCAGCGTGTTGCCGAAGGAGTCCTTGATTATCATGAGCCTGCGGTTGCCCGGAGTGCCGGTTTCTACTTTTACAAGGTGCTGGTCGCCACCCATGAAGGTGCAGTACGCGCCGCCGCTGCCATCTTTGAAATGATGGAAGAACTGACCTGCATAGGGCTTCGACTCTGAAATAACCTGATAGTCTTTGTTGAGCCCGTAGGTTATGTATGTGGTCTTGTAGTCGACGCCGGTGGGTGTGTAATAGACGAAATCCTCCGGGGCGTTCTTGACAGAAATATCCTTGGAGTAGCCATACATTGACCCGACATAGCCTTTGACTACATGGCGGGCGTAGCTGTCGAGTTCCTTGAACGGTACGCCGGCGGCACGGGCAAGCTCGCGCGCTGCATAGAAACCGCCGAGCGGCGCCCAGTGGTGGTCGGTACGCAGATAAATATCCTCGGCGGTGTGTGCGGCGAGAGCCGAGTATGCATCGACAAAGGTAACATCGGGCGACAGGTTGTCGCGGATGTAGTCGATGGTGGTTTTTTGCGAACGGCTCGCCTTGGAAGCCTTCTCAGGCAGATAGAACTCGGCAGCCTGCGGCGCCACAAGTGCATAGACACGCACTCCCGGAAAGAGCTCGGCGAAGTGGTCGACCAACCCTATGTAGGGTTTGCCTGACGTGGGACTGCCCCCGAATGCCATCAGGGCACGCACATTTTCGCCCGAACCTACGATTATGATGCCGGCGTTGGCGAGCTTGGCGTTTTCGTCGGCTTCGGGGTGTGCCGTGGTGTCGGCAGTCGACTCCTGATTTTCCGCTACGGCATCGTCGCCGTCATCAGGCGCCGAGGGGCGGAACAGAACCATATCCTCCTTGTTGCCGAGCGAGAAGCGCAGCATGTTGCGGATGTTCATGCTCAGTGTCATGAAGTGGTCGCGGAACGGCTCGGTGTCGCTGAACCACTGCGAAATAGCAGCGGTCTTTTCGGCAGCGCGCATGGTGGTGTCGGCAAGATTGGGGAAGTCTATCATGTCGCGCTTCTCCAGTTCGGAATAGCGGGTGCGTGGAAAGAACAGGAACACCACTGTCATTGCAACGAACGCGAGCCCGGCAATGATGAGATATGCCCGATGGGCACCTGCCGGAACTTCTGGACGGGGGGTTGTCATCGGTCGGAGTCTTTGCCTTGTTTCAACATTATGTTAAGGCGCTCGGTGGTACCGGGGGCGAACGCGAGCGACAGACTGTGGACAAACAGCAGGTCGGTGATGCCGTTGTCACGCGCGTAGTCGACAAGGTTGTGGGGGAAGTAGCGGAAATCGACAACATGCACTTCCTCGAACGATCCGAACAGGCATGATGCCATGGCATTGCCGTAGCTGTCCTTGACAATAAGAAGTCGGCGTCCGGGTGTGCCTCCGGTGCCGGTTGTCTTTACGGTGCGGGTGTCGCCACCCATGAAAACGCAGTAGGCAGCTCCGCTTCCATCGGGCAGATCCTTGAAAAACGGCTGCACGTTTGGTTCGCTCTCGGCGCGTGTCTTTCCCTTTTCAATGGTGTAGGTTATGAATTCCGAGGTGTAGCCTTCCGGGGGCATATAATAAATGAAGTCCTCCGAGGCTTTCTTTATCTCAGGGTCATAGGTGTAGCGGTACATGCTGCCGACGTAATCATGGATGGTGTCGCTGCGGAGCTGCTCCATGGGACGGAACCCTACGCCTGCCACCTCGGCAAACAGTTTGGAGGCATAGTAGGCGCCTAAGGGCGACCAGTGGTGGTCGGTGCGGCTGTATATCTTTTCATCGAGGTGAGCCTTGAGTGTGTCATTGACAAATATGGGGGTTACGTCGGGCGACAGATAGCTCGCAGCCTGCTCGATGGCAGCCTGTTCGGCGCCGGCTGTCGACAGCATTTCCGGCATGTAATATTCGCCCTGCGAGGGTGCAATGAGCGAATAGACCCTCACCGAGTCAGGAGCAAGTTCGGCTGCGTATGCGTTGATAGCCTCGGAGTAAGGTCGTCCCATGGCTCCGTTGCCGGAGTAGGGCTGCATGGAACGGACAAAGCCTGCACTGTCGCGCCATGTAATGATGCCACGGCGACCGCGGCGAATCCATTGGCTGCCGTCAGCGCTTTTCCACAGCACTTTGACGCGCGTGTTGGAGTAGTTCTTCTTGCCGGAGCGGCGTCGTGAACCGGATTTCTTGCTTTTACCGGATTTGGTGGCTGCGGCAACCTCGAAGGGAAGCTCTGGAGAAACAATCAGGGCAACACCGCACATCACTGTCACCATAAGGCGAAGCGACACGGCGAAAGTACGCAAGCGGGAGGTCAGTTTTTTCATTTTTTCAGAAACGGGTGTAAATAAAGGCGTTGTTGGTGGCGCCGACAAGCAGTGCCACGCTGACAACAAGAATGATCACAGAGATTATGGCGCGGGAAATTTGCAGCGCGTACGCACCGGTGGCAGATGCGCTGTTTGCCACCATGGAGTCGGCAGCGTCAGCCAGTCGGGAGCGCAACGGCAGGCAGAGGGCGATGGCGGCAAGCCATAGCCAGAGATTGTCGACTATGACACTCTCCACCTCCAATGGCAGTCCGGAACCTTCGCCAAAGCCGAAGAATGCGTGAAAAAACTGCCCCAGACGTCCGAAGTCGTCGAAATAGAACAGCCCCCACCCTACGATTATCACGAACAGGCTGTAGATGTGGAGCGCAACCCGGGGCAGATGCCACCGCAGCAACGTGTACTTTTCAATCATGATTATCAGTCCGAAGTAAAGTCCCCACAGAATGAAGTTCCAGCTTGCGCCGTGCCACATTCCGGTCAGGAACCAAACGGTGAGTATGTTCAACACCTGATGACGGCGATTGCCACCCATGGGAATATACACATAGTCGCGGAAGAACGAGCCGAGGCTCATGTGCCAGCGACGCCAGAAGTCAGTGATGGAGTTGCAGGTGTAGGGGTGATTGAAGTTCTCCGGGAAATGGAATCCGACGCTGCGTCCCAGCCCTATCGCCATGTCGGAGTAGCCTGAGAAGTCGAAGTAGATCTGCAGCGTAAAGGCTATTATGCCTACCCACGCGCCGGCTGTGGAGAGGTGCGCGAGGTTTCCGCCAAGCAGCTGAGTGGCTATCTCGCCCAGAATGTTGGCAAAAATCACTTTTTTGCCCAAGCCTATGAAGAAGCGGTAGGAGCCTGCCGAGATGTCGGCATGGGTGACGGTGCGGTGGTTGATTTCTTCTGCCACTGTGCCATAGCGCACAATTGGTCCGGCAATGAGCTGCGGAAACATGGCAATGTAGAGCAGCAGGTCGAGCATGGATTTCTGCACGGGCGACAGTCGCCGATAGACGTCGGTCAGATAGGAGATAGATTGGAAGATGTAGAAACTGATGCCTATGGGGAGCGCAATCTGCGGGTCAGGCACCTCAAGCCCTATCTGCGAGAGCGCACCGGCAAAGAATCCTAAATACTTGAAACTGCCTAAGATAACGAGGTCAAGCCCCACACCAATGATGAGCCATAACTTTCGCATGCCGTCACTTCGACCGGCATCGATTGCGAGTCCGCACCAGTAGTTTATCACCACTGCCAACAGCATCAGCATCACATAAACCGGCTCGCCCCATGAATAAAACAGCAGCGAGAAGAGTGTCAGCGAAAGGTTGCGCCATAGCATGGGTCGCTTAAGCGTATCGCCGTCAGCGGCTGCTATGCGCCTGCGGTCGAGCCATCCGCCACCAAGGTAGGTCAGGATGAACAGCGGCAGAAAAACGAATATGAACAGAAGGTCGGAAAATACCATTTTGCACTATCTTTATATGTCGATATCGGCAGCGACAAGCCCCGTTATTTACACGGTGCAAAAGTAGTAAATTATAACCTATCTGCAAAATCTGGCACCCTCAACATTTAGCCAATGAAATAGCCCGTCCCCCAACTTTTAATTCATTGAGGCGACAGGCATTATAAGTAAACGGAAACCGGGGTATTAGCCCCCGTTACCCGGACTTAACAAATATTGGTGAGCCGGGGGTACTACTCGGCGTAAAGATTTTCCTCCTGCTGAGGGATATATTGTTCTACGAGTTTGCTGATCTTTTTCATGTCAGGTTTCTTGTCGGCATAGTCGATAAGCATACCAACGGGATACAGATCGGGATCCGATGCAGACTGGAAATCAGCAGCATCCTCCGAGTAATCGCCATCCTCGACCGCGTCCTCTTCAATGGCGTAGTCATTGTACTCGATTACGCGGTCAGCGTCATCGTGTCGTTCAATACTTACCAACAGAGTTGTTGGGATTATGCTTATCTGAGGGTCTTTGCCCCACATTCCGGGATTGTTGATGACTTCTGCCACTTGTTTGGCAATAATGTCAGTGAGTTCTTCTCTTGTCATAATAGCTTTTTGTTATTACAACATCTGAATCAAGGAATTGGTTCTCACGGTCAATCCTGAGATTTCACCAACTTCGCATCAATAAGCAACTGTGACTGTATTCTTAAAGATTTAGCCAACCCAACGGGTGTGTAGTTTTTAAAAATCTGCATGGGGTCAACCGATTTTCCGTCGCCAAGTCTATATGGGTCTTTGTTGTACCACTCAATAAACGCGTCGAACGGAGCGCTGTCGGCTGAATACCACTCACTGAACTCCTCAGGGAAATTCAGCATGAACAGGAAGTAATTGTAGGCTTCCCAGTGCCCGGCATCAATGATCTTTTTCTGGAATTCAAGCAAATACATGGAATTGCCATAAAGATTGTCCGTGACTGCGAAGTATGTTTCCACCAGACCTTTCCGTAGTTCAATCAGTTGTGACAGACTGCCGGTGAACGGCACTTTCTCTTTAAACATTTTCATCAACGGCTGACCGATAGCCCCCTCATAAATCCCCGGAAAGTCGAGATAGACATTCTTCATTTTTTCATCAACTTTCATGTCGCGGGCTGACACGAGATTCACTGAAACAGTGGGTTTGTCGCCATAGCTCAGTTTTATATTTTCTTTCAGGCATGCCGCAATCAAGCCCGCCATCTGCTCATGGCGCTTTTCATCGGACGGAGCCAGCAGAATAGCTGTTTCGGCATAAACCAATCCCCACACCTTGCCATTCTCCGATGCAAAGTAAAGGTTTGCAGCCCTGAAATAGTTCGAGGCAAAATCAGGCTGAACCAGAATACCCTGATTGTAGTATTCCAATGCTTTATTATAGTCACCGTCAAGCAAAGAAACCGTGCCTAATTCCAAGTATAATGAGCCGCTTTCCGGAAATTTTTTAATCCCTTCACGATATGTTTTTGCAGCCATCTTCCTGTTACCGTTCAGGTCATACGCATTTCCGATAAGCTGAAATGTGCGTTCATTGGCACTCTTCTGCTTAAGCAGGAACTTACCTTCCTTGATTACGTCAGCATAGCGTCCGAGCATATAAAGATTATATGCCCGCTCATAACGCACCAGATAATTATCGGGATATTTCTTGACAAGATAGTCGAAGTCAGGCATGACCGCATCTGACAGACCATCGTCAACAAGCTTCACTGTCTTGGAGAGCAATTCCTGATCTTCGGGACTGAGTGCCTTGAAATCTTCTTCCGTTGTCTGAGCAAAAGCCAATATGCCACACATCAAAAATAATATTCCTGAAATCCACTGTTTCATAACCACTGATGTTTTAAGTTAAAAGTCAATTCACAAATATACAAATAATTATTAGATATGACCATAACCTTACCAAATTTTCTCGCCACATACAACATCCGAAAAAACATAGGACAGTACTTACTGAAAATAACTCGCAACATTTTATTGTGCTAAATGGATAAGTTTGTCAACTTTTGAGTAATTTTGCAGAAATTTCAAATCAATCGCGATGTCAATCTTTAAGAAAATAACGGTGATCGGCGCCGGGAATATGGGTTCTGCCATTGCCGCCGGATTAGTGAAATATTCCGATTCTGAAATATGCCTTGCAAACCGTTCGGAAGGGCGCCTGACAAACTTCATGAACGCTTACGGCAATTATTCTAACTTCAAGGTAACCACCGATCTTGCTGATTCGGTCAAAGGATCGTCGCTCGTGGTGCTGGCTGTCAAGCCTTGGGCAGTAAAGGATGTTACGGATCAGATCAGGGAAAACCTTCAGGAAGATTCGGTGGTTGTTTCTGTGGCTGCCGGAATAAGTATCGCTGACCTGAAAATGATGATTGACCGAAGCTCTGTGGGTGTAATCTACATGATTCCCAACACCGCGCTGCAGGTGGGCAAAGGGATGACGTTTGCCACTGCTTCGGGAGTCGAGGATGCAAAGATTGATGCTATTCACAGACTTTTCGCTCCGCTGACCCGACTGAAATTTATCGACGAAGCTAAGATGGGAGCTGCAACCGCCCTCTGTTCATGCGGCATTGCTTACGTCTACAAGTTCATAGCCGCCGCAGCGCAGGCAGGTGTGGAACTCGGATTCTCCTACGATGAAGCCGTTGACTATTTCACTGCAACAGTCAGCGGTGCCACGGCAGTCATAGAGTCGTCTGACCTGACGCTCCAGCAGCTTGTCAATGCCGTGACCACTCCCGGAGGAATGACTATCCGCGGGGTTAACGAACTTGAACGCAAAGGATTCACAGCCGCTGTGATTGACTCCATAATTAGTCCGTTGAAAAAATGAGCCGTTATAAAAGAATCACAGTCAAAATAGGCAGTAACGTGCTGACGCGCGCAGACGGCACGCTCGACGTGACACGCCTGTCGTCGTTGGTCGACCAGATTGCCGAACTTCGGGCTGCCGGAATGGAGGTAATAGTCATTTCGTCAGGTGCCGTGGCATGCGGACGTTCGGAACTCAAAGGGCTCAACACAGCGCGCCTCGATGATGTAGACCGCCGGCAGCTGTTTTCAGGTGTGGGTCAGGCAAAACTGATCAACAGATATTATGACCTGTTTCGCGAACACGGCATAATCGTGGGTCAGGTGCTGACGCTGAAGGAGAGTTTCGCCACCCGGCGGCACTACCTCAACCAGCGTAATTGCATGCTGACTATGCTTGACAACGGTGTCATACCCATAGTCAACGAGAACGACACCGTTTCGGTCACCGAGCTGATGTTTACCGACAACGACGAACTGTCAGGGCTGGTTGCCGCCATGCTCGATTGCGAGGCGCTCATTATCCTCAGCAACATTGACGGCATCTATAACGGCGACCCTAAATCGGCTGATTCAAGGGTCATTGAATCCGTCGACCCACGGCGTGATCTCTCGGATTACATCCGCACCGAGCGTTCAGGCTTCGGGCGTGGCGGCATGGTCACAAAATACCGCATCGCCCGCAAAGTTGCCGATGAGGGCATAGAAGTAATCATTGCTAACGGTAAGAAGGATGACATTCTCACCCACCTGCTGCTCGAAGGTCGCGAACGCCCTGTCTGCACACGTTTCTCGCCGTCGGAAAACCCTACCTCGAGCATGAAGCGATGGATTGCCCACAGCGTAGGGTTCGCCAAGGGCAGAATCCTGATTGACTCCAACGCCGAGGAAGCGGTTCTCTCAACCCATGCGGCATCGATTCTCCCGGTTGGTGTTACGGCGGTCGAAGGCGAATTCGAACGCGATGATCTTGTCAGGGTCGTCAGCGATGCCACCGGTCAGGTTCTCGGCGTAGGGCGCGTCGCATATAACTCCGATGAGGCGCGCGCGTTCATAGGACAACGCGGTGCCCGCCCAATGGTCCATTACGACTATCTTTACATTGATTTTCCAAAAAGCTGAAACCAATATGTCAACAGATATAACCCCCATGTTGCAGGCTGCCAGAACAGCTTCGCGACACCTCAATTCAATGACCGACGATGAACGCGCGGCAATAATCACCGAAGTAGCCGACCACCTTGAACAATCCATCCCGGCTATTCTTGAAGCCAACAAAAAAGATTTGTCGCGGATGGACCCGTCAAATCCGAAATACGACCGTCTGGCTCTGACTGCCGACAGGATAAAGGCTATTGCTGCCGATACGCGACATGTAGCGTCACTCCCCTCCCCCCTCGGACAGCTTGAACAGCGGGTGCTACCCAATGGTCTGGTGTTGACGAAACAGGCAGTGCCGTTTGGTGTCATCGGCGTTATCTACGAGGCACGCCCCAATGTTTCAGCCGATGTCTTTTCGCTATGCTTTAAAGTAGGGAATGCCGTTGTCCTCAAAGGGGGCAGCGACGCATCGGACTCAAATACAGCCATCGTTGAAGTCATCCATTCCGTATTGGAAAAACATGGGGTCGACAAAGCAGCGGCAACACTGCTTCCTTCAACACACGAAGCCACCGCGCAACTGCTGCAGGCACGCGGGCTGGTTGACCTGCTGATTCCGCGCGGCTCACGTCGTCTCATCGACCGCGTCCGTGAGGAAGCCCGTATTCCGGTCATAGAAACAGGAGCCGGAGTGTGCCACACTTTCATAGACCGGTCAGCCGACACAGCCATGGCTACCGCTATTGTCAACAACGGCAAGACCCGTCGCGTCAGCGTGTGCAACGCGCTGGACTGTGCCATAGTTCATGAGTCGCGACTCAGCGACCTCCCTGCCATCGTGGCTCCGCTCACCGAAAATAAGGTTGTAATATGGGCAGACGAGCCGTCATACAACGCTCTGGCGAACCACTATCCTGCGGAATTGTTGCGCCATGCTACCGATGAACAATTCGGAACCGAGTTTCTTGACTACGCCATGTCAATCAAGACCGTCAGCTCTGTTGAAAGAGCCATCGAACACATAAACCACTATGGTTCAGGGCACTCCGAAGCCATAGTCACTGCCGACGACAGCTCCGCATCGCTGTTCCGTCGCGACGTTGATGCAGCCTGTGTCTATGTCAACGCACCCACCTCCTTCACCGACGGCGCCCAGTTCGGACTTGGCGCGGAAATAGGCATCTCCACCCAGAAGCTCCATGCCCGCGGTCCCATGGCACTGCGTGAAATCACCACCTACAAATGGCTCATCGACGGCAACGGACAAACCCGCCCGTGACATTTAATATTACTGCATTAATTTCTTTTTGTAAGCGATAAATCAACCATTAATACGGCATTTTCTTCTTGTAATGAACCTTTCGGGCGCCACGCCACAATAAAACGTATTGAAGCAGAACTAACCTTATAGCCCCTATCATTCCATTCCTGAAGCTCATTTTGCATCTTTTGTGAAAGTTGAGCAAGTGGCTTATGCCCATTACATTCATAAAGATAGTTGTCGGCAAAACGAAGTTTTTGACCTGCCCTAAGGGCGAGTATCTCATTCTTTCGTTCTTTGAAAAATCCAAGATTTACATCCTTATATGACAACTGTAGAACAATCTCATCGGGCATTCCGTATTGATCCTGATATATAATACGCTCATCCACCGGTATACCTTCAAAAAGAGATGAATTCGTGTGAATAAACAATCGTTCTTTTGCTCTGGTTATCCCCACATAAAATCGCCGCATATCTTTATCCTGAATGATCTGAGGCTCATTTATTAGCATGTAAACATCATCGAACTCACGTCCTTTAGACTTATGAATTGTAGAAACCACAACATCAGCATCGGATAAATCACAAAAATCCTCAATTGTTGATTCAAATACAAATTCCTTAAAATCTGTGAGATACTTTGCTTTGTTTGTCTGTTCAAACAAAGAGATACAACGTTGCAGATAAGGAAGGCTCGTGGACTCAGCATACATGGAGAATGTCTTTTGTTTAGCCTTGTCCCATAGTTCATCCGTAATTAACTGCGTTTGAGTGGCATGTTCCAATTGTTTAATAAACATCCTCGCTTCTGCCAGATTCCAAAACCGTAATCCGTTCATATTCTGCACCAGCTTGCTGTTTAATCCATGCTTTCTCAACAATGCTACAAGAATTACCGCATCCTCATTGGTCTGTGTCAAAACACACACAGATCCCATACGCCGATGTTTCAGTATATCTTCGACAAGAGGCTGGTACATTATCTTGGAAACATGATAGCGTAAGAACACAGATCCTTTCTTATTGTTAATAGAAATAATCGGATCTGTTTTCATTCGTTCCTCTATTCTGCTGACGAAAGCATTTGCAAAATCAATCACATGACGTGAACTGCGGTAGTTCTCGGTCATTTCAATAAATCGTGAACCGGATTCCTTTAGTAACTGTTTCATGTACTTCGGATCAGAACCACGGAATTCAAATATGTTTTGATCATCATCACCAACTGCAATAACACGCATCTCATCGTTGAATGATATAAGGGCATGAAGCAGCGCATACTCTCTTTCACTCATATCTTGCGCTTCATCTATTACCAAAACCGTCTTGGCAATACGATTTGGCTCCACATCTCCATTCACAATCATCTGAGCTGCCCTTGTCACTACATCTTTTGCCCCATCCAGACTACCAATTTCACCCAACAAATCAAAACAATAGGAATGGAATGTCTTGATTTCAACAAAGTGGGCTGCATTTCCGATAAGTTCCAATAGTCTCTGCTTGAACTCTGTGGCTGCGGCACGCGAAAATGTAAGCATCAATAACTGCTCATGCTTAACATCCTCAAGCATGAGCAACGATGCAAGTTTATGTACCAACACACGCGTTTTTCCACTGCCGGGTCCTGCTGCCACCACTATACAGCGAGATTCCTTATCAGAAATAATCTCCATCTGCTTCTTTGACAAGGCTCCAAAAATATGATTATATTTTTCAGGAGTGACGTTACGCTCAATTTCATTAGCCCGTTCTCCTTTAAAATATTTTGAAATAAAACGCCTGTAATCCATGTGGAAGTAATCATGAACATACTGCAATGCTGCGCCATAATCCCTCACCATAAGATTAGCATATTCCCCCACAATGTGAATCTGCTGAATTTTTTGCTGGTAAAACTCACTCAGAATGCGATAATCGCTTTGTTTATACTGGAATTTAGAATCTTTTATACGGCTGATATCCATAGCGTTATAAAGGACCATAAAACCTCCTTCAAGTTTTAATGCCCCTATCCTCGATAAATAGAGTAATGCCTCCTCAACATCTTCAAGTTGAGCATCACTCGCTGCCTCCATAAGATTATTCCCGTTTGACTTCAAGTCTTTCAACAACTCCACTATGGAAAACTGAACTCCAATATTTTCCGATCCTTTTTCACTACCTTGCGATGCCTGATTGTATAGCCAATCAATTGTGAACTGACAAATCATCAGTCGTTTCTCAAACTGTAACTGAAGGGTTGTCATTTCTGACTGGCATCTTAATTCAATGTTATTTATGCCATTTTCTTTTTTACGGATATAGCCTCTAACAGTGAGAAAATTTAATAAAGTTCGGATATCCTTTTCTGTCGAAATTGTTACTCCTTCTTTTTGAGCATTGTCATTAAGTTGCTTATAAGAGATACGACATGTTTCGTTTGACAAACATACTAAAAGAAAACGTTCCAGTTTTGTGAATCGATCCAAAAGTCGTTTCGATTTATTTTCCGATACTCCGGCATCATGCAGATATACACAAAGATCTTTGGAGTCTGCAAGAATACCTTCTTGGCGCATACGAACCACATTAGAAACCACATCTTCCCTTCTGAGTCCAAGGATATCGGCAAGATAATCTATTCGCGACTCAGCCGCTACATCATGCGCTTTGCCAATATGCCTCTGTGTTATCAAGGACTTTATTATTCTAACGGCTGTTTCAATCTCATTTTTCTCAAAAAGCGTGGATTCAGTGATTCGCTGACGTGCTTCTTCCAAGTTATTTATAGTTATACCCGTAGCATAGACATGTGGCATATTATTTCCTCGCTCCAAATACCCGGCTTGCTCCAAAGCCGCCAATGCCGTGCGCACGCGAGTTTCGATATCAGACACCGAGTCATCCCAACCAGCCTGCCGCGCAATCTCCAATGCTGAACAGTTCACGCGCTTGCGATGCTTGGTTAAATCCTTCACTGCCTTCCATATCTGCTGTATTTCACTGATACTGAGCTTTGTTTGATTTAGAAGAATAAAATGCTTATCAAGATCCGAATCGCTATACAGTACGAAACAACGCGCTTCAAGTTGAGGGTCACGCCCTGCACGACCCGCCTCCTGAACGTAATTCTCCAACGAGTCAGAAATATCGTAGTGTATAACCAATCCAACATCTTTTTTATCAACGCCCATTCCAAAGGCAGAAGTTGCCACAATTATTCGCACCTTGTCATTCATGAAGGCGTCCTGATTGGCAATCTTATCATCCACATCCATCTTGCCATCGAATGGCAATGCCTTGTAACCATCAAGTGTGAGTTTTGCAGCTAATTGTCTTGTACGTTTGGTGCGAGAAACATACACTATTGTAGGTGATGATGATTCAGCTATCAGTGAACGTAATTTCAAATATTTATCCTCTTCCGTGTCTACATGTATCACCGAATAACGCAGGTTAGTTCGAGCAGCTGACGAAGCAAAAATCTGAAGTTCAATATTGAGCATATTTTTAAAGTAATCACAGATGTCCTGTATTACCTTTTGCTTAGCGGTTGCAGTGAAACATGAAACTGGTATTGAACTACAACCTTTTTTCTTCTGATATTGCCTGATAAACTTTCCTATATACAGGTAATCCACCCTAAAATCCTGTCCCCAAGATGAAAAACAATGAGCTTCATCTATTACAATACGAACTAAATGGCGTGCAAGCAATATTTTTTCAATCGTCTTTGAACGAAGCATCTCCGGAGAAATGTATAACAACGTGGCATCTCCATCCATAACGCGCCTTATAGCTTCTGCACGACTGATGGGATCCAACAAACCATTGATTGTGACTGCGTCAGTTATACCTCTCTCTGCCAAATTATCCACCTGATCTTTCATTAGAGATTGCAGTGGTGATATAACAACCGTAAGACCATGAACCAAACGACCTTCCATTAAAGCTGGTAACTGGAATGTCAACGATTTGCCACCACCCGTAGGAAAAACAGCTAAAAGTGATTTATGCTCTGCAGCCGCACGAACAGCGTTTTCCTGCAGCGGTTCTCCATCATAAGTCCTGAACTTCTCAAAACCAAAAAAACGTTTGAGATTAACATGCACGTCAAGTTCTTTGTTGCAATAATAACACCCTTCGCTACATTTAGTATTCCTGAGAAGTCGCACCAGATTTTCTACATTCGGATAATTGTGCAGAACCCATGCTGGTGTTATAGACCGGTAATCAGTGGTATCAATCAATGCAAGCGCGTATGCCAGCTCACATGGATAATGCTTAATTGCACTTTCTATATCTGCATGTTGGCAAATCTTATCTTTATACTCTGATCGAATCTGCGCTGCCAACGACTCTCTATTCCCTACTTTTGCATTAACGAAAGCCAAGAATCCTTTGAATTCATCCTGATCTTGGAGTAAGGTTGAAAATATCATCTGCATAGAATCAGGTAATTCTTTCCAATGCTCCACCTCTTCCATCAACAAATCTCGGGCTTTTTCACAATCGTTGACAGGATTGTTTAAATGTTCGACCTCCAACTTGTCATCCTTTACCAACCGATGATACGGACGTTCAGGGAATAGCAGCGGTGATAAATACAGAGTATCTACCAACTTATAATCATTAGCATTGTCTCCAAACAAATACTTGGCATCATGATGGATAATGTTATGTCCGCAAACAAACTCCACATCATTAAGGAAAATAATCAACTCCCGCTTATTTGGGGAATGAAACACCGCACCATCCCATCTGATTGCCCCTATATCATGAATCTTTTTATCCCACAATCCAACCTCAGCATCGACAAAACTATAACGTAAAGAATCCGAAGATTCTTTGCTCAAATTAGACAGTCTGTTTTCTGTTCCTGTTATGGTTTCGATTATTTTATTCCAAAAAGACATTTATCTCGTAACTTGTAGTTTCCCATTTGATATGATAGCCATTATTTTGAGCTATGCAAATATAATGCAAAGATACAATATTATTCTGACATTCATTAGGCTTGAGATATAGATTTTGCTACATGGAGTTCACCAGTCATAACACCAATTCTCATAAGTTTATAATACGCTTATTTTGTTGCGTTTTTAGGTATAAATTTACTATAATTCATAAAAAAATGAGTTGACTGTCGCGTATTTGCGAGGTCAACTCATTGAAATTCTTGTAGTTGCGTAAATATGCCTTAATCAATATTCCTCTTCGTTGAAGTTGCCTGTGGATACTGGTAACTCATTGAAGGGTAATAACATATTAGAGTTGGACCTGTGAGCGGTTCGCAAGTGGTTCGTCCAAAGTTTGCTATATTTATCCATTTTAAATGTCTAATGCTAAAGTGAGTTGTATCTATTTTTCAACCTCTTGAGGATATATTCCTAAAAGAGGTTGAACATTATCGAGTACAAATGTAGCAAAATAATTTGACACTAACAAACTTGGTTAGTACTCACATATTTATATTAAAATACAAATCACCTATAGCGTAATTTACACTATAGATGATTGTAGGTAGATCCTTTCATATGAATGGAGAATTTTGCCCACCCTTAAAATTCTATTAAACAAGTGAGTTCTGACGTTTATAATTCAGTATTTCCAGACAACGATAGTAGTTCTCTGCAAAATCAAAGTAGATTTCGTCTACGTCGTGCTCCTTACTGAAATCATATAGGGGGGCCCATATATCACATAATTTCAAGTTGTCATAATCCTCTATCTCTCTCTTCCAAAATTCCTTAATACCTTGGATTTCTGAAATAGGATTGTCCTTTAGGTTTTCCAGAGAAGATATTCTATTCATCAGATAATCCTTTTGAATACCATCTTTCATGTTCTTCAATTGTTCTTCAATTTCACTTACCTCATTATCAATACTGTCTATAATGGAAACCAACTCCATTTCTTTCACCTTTCCATAGTGAATAGGACAAAGTTCCATTAAATCATCCAGATTGTCTGATTTACTAATTATGAAAGAATTAGAATTCATATAAATGGTATTGTCTACAAAGAAGATTCCATTACTACTTGCTTCAAAGTTATCAACCATCCATATTGTATAAGGGAATTGTTTCACTATCTTTTCCCAATCACAAAGTCTACCTTCATTAACGCAGAATGAAAGATATTCACCATTTTCAGAAACAAACGCTCTTAATTGGAGATAGGTTTGTTTCTTGAAAGTATCTAAATCCAAATCAAGTCCCTGTATAAATATACATTGAGATTGATTTAGCTCATTCTTGCAAAGACAAGTTATATCAGGTATCTGTGAGTTGATATACTCAAATGTTTTCGAAGGGACATAGATCGAATCTCCGTGTTTAATAAAGTCAGTTGCTCCCAAATTTTTTAAGATTGTATTCAAGATTGCCTCCATTTGAAGATATCCCCCTTGGATTGACACAAGAGTGAAATGTTTTGTGTTGGATGCGTCGTTCTGAACATTTTCCAGGTTTTCTCCTGCATTGTTCATGGTTTTGTTGTTTCTTTTCTTTTCCATATTTTTTATTTTTAAGATTGTAATTCTGAATTAAACATAACAAAGGATTTCTCGATTTATCAGATTTTTGAATTTTTCTTGAAAAATTCTTCTGATTTCTATCTTCGTTCCCTTTGACACCACAAAGGTAAAATGAAGAATATCCAAGTATTTTGGTCTATTAAAAATTCTTTCTGTTTTATTATCATTTCATCATTTCAACGAGAATGGTATACCAATTTAAGTCTCAATTCCCATATAGATAGTTATAGAAAAAAGAGGATGGTGAAATAATCCTCACCATCCTCTTATATATTATGTAGTATGATTTAATCGAAGTTGAAATCCAAACGCTCACTAACTATATCAATGAGAGTGCTCGGGAATAACTTGGCATAGACTTTTTCCGTTACGCTGGAAGTGGAATGACCCATCAGATATGATATACTTTTTACATCCACACCTCTATTGAGGGCGAGACTTGCGAACGTATGGCGGGCTATGTGAAAGTGCAACCTAAATGGTAAGTTCATCTTCTCGCCCATACATTGCAAGGATTGGTTCATTGTCTTGTTCCTACTGTTTATAGTCAGTTTAAGTTTCTCGCAATCATCCAAATCAAATTCATCCGGGAGCATACCGTATACAAAGTTATCATACCTACCTATCCATCGTTCCAGAATTTTCATACATTCTGTGGTGATCGGAAGATTTAACACAACAGGTCGCTTTGTATGATTTTTGACCTGAAGGTGCTTGATAATCCTCTGTTCCAGATTAACTTCCACCCACCTTAATGTACATACATCACTGAACCTCATACCTCCACAATGGACAGAAAACAGAAACATATCCATTAACTCTTTCGTACGGGGATACTTGGATTGTTCAGTAAACTCAATAAGTTGCTTAACTTGTTCAGGTGTAAGATAGTCAACTTCATCAGTTGGTTTAGATAGTGATTTTACTTGAGTCGGTAAATATAATTCAAGGATTTCATCTGCGATTTCCTTTTTTATCCATCCAAGTCTCGCCATCTTCTTAACAGCTTTGAAGATAGGTGTCAAAGTCTTATTAATGGTATCATTAGTATTTCCCCGTTCTTTTCTCCATAATATGTAATCCTCAATAATTTCTACCGTCAGGTCTTTACAATATAAGGTGGTGGACGGACAGGTGTCCCTGCCTTTTTGTTTTTGCAGAAACTTCCTGAAATTCCCCATATTACATTGTATGTTATGCCATACGCTATAACTTATCTTTTCTTTGTGATACTGACCCTCATTATGTTTGAGGACTTCATCAACAAAAGATACCTTACCCTTTTGAGCTGCCAGTTCCTGTTTATATGTCCCATTGAGGATACTCCTTAATATCGGGACAGTCATTTTGAAATCTTCATCTTCATTCAGTGTATCTATGATTTGGTCTATCTCTTGTTTCTTCTTTGCCAATACCTTATTATATATATCAGCTTTGGGATGACCATTCTCACCATTGAGAATGAAGACATTTGATTTACCATCATCACCTAACCATAAATCAGGATGAATGAATATACCCATAGATTTCTTGACTGGAACACTATTGGTGGAATAGTATAAACATATACAATATTCACCAAATTCATTTGGTTTCCTGTCCTTTCTTAAAATATAGCGCCCGGTCATACTTGTTTAGGCTTATGGTTAAACAGAAAATTGATGAACATAAATGGAAGAGAAAGTATAACTCCTATCTTCATAAGACATGCGGTTATGTCAATAAGTAGGTTGTAGATGGTTTGTATAAGTTTCAGTTCTTGAGGCATATTATAGTATAAATTTTGATTTGAGTTTACGAAGTGTGTTGATTGAGGTGCCTGTTATAGCCTTGATATCTTTGAGTGTATTACCTTTTTCAAGGAGATATATTTCCTTGAAGTATTCCTTTTTGTAATCTATATCAGGCTTGATATATCCTTCTTTACGGCCTACTACTCCACCATTTTCACGATAGGTTTCATACCCTGCAGCCATTCTTGATCGAATGAGATTTCTCTCCATTTGATTGAATTGTGCGATTATACCACATACCAATGTTGCAATTGGATTGATTGTACCATCAGGTAATAGAGTTTCTAATCCATTTTGGAGAATGTATAATGAAACGCCCAGTTCGTTCAGTTCCTCTATGATATTTAAGAAATCTGCTGGCCTTCTTGAAAGTCTACTGCACTCGAATATTAGAATTTTGTCAACTCTATTTTCTTTGATAAAATCCATCAGTTCACACAGAGCCATACGTTCATACATTTTCTTTGCTCCTGAAATCTTTTCCTTGAACTCCTTTATAACAATGTATGAGTTTTTCTTTGCAAAGTCGCGGAGTGATTTCAATTGGTGGTCGTAGTCCTGTGTAGAGGTACTGACCCTCGCATATATTACAACTCTCGTTTTATCGTCCATAAGTATCAATTTTATTATTAGGGGAAAAGTATCAATTTAATCTTTTAGAACCTTTATCCAAAAGTTTATGACTGCATTCAAATCAACCTAAATGATTAATTTGCGTTTTTTGAATTTGTATATCTTTTTATCCATCTCATTTAATCTTGTTTGATTATTTTGACACCGCTAAAGTAGCCGTATTATTCGAGACCACCAGGGGTAAACTAAAGAAAATGAGTAGTTTTCGCATTATTTCGCATTTGCATTGTTCAAGACATATATCTGCACATCATAGAGAAGTTTCGTACGAAACTTGTCGTGGATTTTAATAAGTCAAAATAATGTATCTATGTTATTTTGACCCATAAATATTGTATATAACAATTGAATTAAGATGGATAAAAAACAGTATGACGCAATGGTAATTTTTGACACTCCCATCCAGATTGTTGACGATGGTGGGGATGTGATTTCTATATATGGATTACTATATAATCAGGATGAAAAACACAAGGATGACCTCTGGACTTGGGAACTTAATAGATATATCTGCTATCTGCAAGGATGTGAGCGAGCCCAGTCCAATGGATGTAAACTCGCACCAGAGTTGTTGATTACCAAAGATGAAAATATGATTGCTCTTAAAGTCAGATTTAAGAACCTTATATATAGAATAATGAAGAAACATCTGATAAGATATAGAATGGTTGAACTCACAGACCCAATAAAGATACATTTTGGCGAGACTGATGATAATCTTATTATCTCGCAACAACTTATAAATCGAATATACAATAACGAGAAAAAAAGATGAGGCGAAAACTTACAGAAATAATCAGCACAATGGACCAGTATAATGGCATGGGGAAATATAGTGATGAGTATAAAGGTGGTGAACAGGTGGACATAGATACTGACATACCTGATACTCCAAATAAGGCTATTATTACAAAAGGTCAAGAAGATATGATTAAAGAGATGCTCACTTCAACGCTGCAGTCTGATAAGATAAATGAACAAGGCTATTTTGCGAATGGATATGTTTTGACGTTTGATAAATTCTTAAGTGAGCAGAAAGGAAAACCATCTAATGTGGCATCATATATGGGGTGCTTGGATGATGCTGATGATATAGACGAAGAGGAGTAACTCATAAATAACATATAATTAAACTAATAAGTAAAGATGGACACAATTTTGAATAAACTGATAGTATTTGAACGACCTATACAAATTGAGAGTAATACAGTCTATGGGCTTGTGATTAACAAGGAGAGAGAACAGCATTTCGCTAAAAATGGATGTACACTGTCTGACTACATTGCATACCTTGTTGGGACTGAATATTTCATAAAGAATGGTGGTGAGATATGTAATGAAGGTGATTTGTGGATTATGCCAGACGGAATACATACAATTATATTTAATGGTTCTGTGGAAAGATTATTAGCAGTTCTGATGAAAGACATTGTTGGATTTAGTGCATTTGAATTTGATAAGATTGATTGGCATGATGGTGATGTTGATATTGATGAAGGTTCACCCTGTTTCATCTTAAATCCGTCATTGATTGAAAGATATACCAATATAGAAGTTAAAAGATGAGTTCAGATACAATGACTTATATCTTGGTGCGAAAGGAATTCGTAAAGAGTGATGAATTACGAAAAAAGTATATGGAATATGGTCAAACTGACGCTAAAAGAGATATTCTTCCGATGTCAAAAGGAGTTGCCCCCAAATTACTCGATGAAAATGAAAAGGTCAGAAAGCTTGATTTAAGTCAAGTCAAAGATTATGATACTTTTATGAGTGAAAGGAAATAATACATTCCATCATATACGATGGACAAATGTAAGAATGGCAGTAATTTTTATAATACTGTTTAGTCCATCTCAAATTCAAGTAAATTATTCAAGGCCACAGGTGTTGTCCATCTGTGGCCAATTTTTATTAAGATCTAAATGATTTCACGCTGCTATATTATCCGCAATTGTATCTGATGTGGTAGGTGGTAAAGTTTCTCTCTCGGTGACTCCAGATAATTGTATCCAGACATATTCCCCTCGATATACTGGTTCCCACTTCTTGAGTTCAATGTTGTTGTGGTAAATCTTCTTACCACATATTTCCTTTGAACTTTTGTCAATGTCGTTCTGGTTCTTGTAAGTGTGTAAGATTGTATATAAAACTATCCTCTGCTTCTTCTTATCTGTGTACCGCCATACCCTTTCAACTTTTGTTGACGGTCTGTTGTTGATACAATCAAGTATCACTGACTGGTCAATACCTGTTGCTTCTGATGCACTATCAATTGTATCAAACACCTGTTCCCTCTGGTATTGTGCAACAGGAACGTCATACTGTCGTTTCATGCGAGAAGATGACTTGGATGTTTCTGCCAGAACTTTATCCTTATCGACGACCTTAGAGGTGGTAGTTAGAGCAACTTCTGTCTCTACTCTGACAGGCGTTGTCTCATCTATGGCTTCGTCTTTCGCTGTTTCCATCATCTTGGGCTTGCGGCCTTTTTTTCTCCCTGTTATCTCAATAGAAGGTTCTTCGACCTCAATTCCCTTTTCAATCCCCAATCCAATGAATTTTAAATATAAAGACCTCCAACCTATACAATCCAGTTTGATTTCATTGAGAAACATATCCGGGTTAAGGGAAAAATACTTGGCATTTTCTGTGAAACAAAGTCTGTAATCCTCTTCAGATCTCAGAAAGATTTGTTTCTCCTTTAATACATCTCCGAACTTGGGATACTTGGTACTTTTGATGAAGTAGTCATATATCTTTTTCCACCCCTCTATATCAAACCTCTTGTTAAGGAGTTCAGGACTATGAGTTAGGACAAACGAATGAATATATGACAACACGTCGTTCTTGCTATATCCACATTGTTTAATAATAGACACCATGAGGTACTTTGCCGTTTTATCGTCAATAACATTAGGAATGATGTTGCGAATGTGTCTTACACACTTTAAAAAGTAGATTTCATTGAATTTTGTTTCCATTTTCTTTGCGATTTTAAGTTTTACACTGCAAAGAAAAGTGGAGGAATATCCCAGTATTTTGGGCTAATTTAATATGTATAGATTTTTTTGATAATTCCCAACCTTCTAATCCAAAATGTATTAGTAAATTTGCAAACTAATTTTATTGAATTATATGGCACTTACCAACTATTGTATATACAAATGGCTCATCTTTCTCCTTGAAACGGAAGCCGATGAACAGCATGGAATGACACTTAAAGATATAAACCAACGTTATCTGTGGGATAGAAAAGACATTTTTAAGTATATTCCATCGTCAGGTTGGACAAGGACAGGACTGCCTGATAGAAAGAAAGAATTGGTAGATGCAGAGGGTAAGAAATATACTGAATATCTTGACCCGAAGATTACACCAAAGACATTCTTGCGATGGAGGCATTCCATATACGAACAATTTGGTCTTCTTATTCAGCAACCTATATTCAAGAATATAGTTCAAAACAGATACTATTTGGCTAACCCTGAATTATTGGATGAAAACAAGACCCTGCGTGAAACCCTTGAACATTTGGTTGATGAAGAAAAAAGAGGTTATGAAACGAAAACACTTTTGACCGTCTCTCCGCGTGGCAGAAAGAAGAAAGCGGATGGTGTTTCCTCTGTTGGAAATAGTATGGGGTTTGTTTCTGTTGGTGGTTCAGATGTTGATTACCCTGACACACGACTTGGGTATCAGGATGAACCTGAAATGGTCGGTATCATACAATTTGTTATGTCCATTGGTGAAGCTCTTGTCATCAAATATGGCAAGATGAAAAGACCTGGTGAGAAACGAGATAATGACAAGGATAAGAAATATGTACTTGAGCCCCAGCAACTCAAATGTATAAATGGTAGATGGTATGTTGTAGGTAATCTGTATGAATATGGTAATAGGGAAACCTCTCATTTGGTCATATATGATGTCGAAAGGATAAGGTTGTGTGAGGATGAAGATATACTTATCCCCCGATACCAAGTCAATGATGGTTTTGACATATACAATCTTATACCTGATGACTGGACTGACTACCTTGACCCGGACAAGGTTGTTTCGCTATATCTAAAAACAACTGGACAGATTTTCGATGACCAACCATTCTGTCAGGCACAAATGAAGTTAGACGATTTGAGCGGAATAATGTACACGATCTATAAAGTGTATGTAAAACCTGATAAGGATTTTCTTATACAATACCTCGCCTATGGAGATGAAATGAGGGTTGTTGATATGTCGAAGAAGATAGAACCTTCAGATACAGACATTACTCGGAAACAAATCAAATACTTGAATGATTTACGAAAGATAACATTGTAGAAATCTACGAAACGTTTTCGTATACCATAAATGAATAAAAAGCCTCGCAAGGATTTTCCCTGTGAGGCTTTTACAATGAATGTTTAAAAAGAGATAATTACAATTTAACCTTCTTAATCTGATAATCCCACTTCTCAGGTGGAATACAATCTTCTAGTTTAAACTCTTTGGGAGGGTGTTCCCACAAGATTGTTTCTGGAATTTCAACAATCTTTCTCCCTTTAACATAGGTGAAATCAACACCTGTTCTTCTGTTTTTACGGGTTACGCTCCCTCCCATTTCATACCTCTCTTTGTTAATTCCTCCTTTACTTCATTGATTTGATCAAGGTGGTAATTCCTATCCATTTCAACGTCATAAAGGCTTCGACCATTAAACTCAATAGAGGCTTTGTCGGAATGTTCTACCAACCTCATTTCCCTATCAAGGTTAGATAGTTCAACTTCAAGATTTGACCTTACCTCTAAGAGTTCTTCATTCGACAGTTTTTCATATTCATTTACTGTCTTTCTACCAACCTGACTGATTTCACAGCCATCATTTTCAGACCACATTGTTCCCAACAACTGGTCTAATTCATTTACTCTTTTACTCATAATTAAAATTTTATATTCTAAACATAACAAAAGATTTCTCTTTTTTCTTGTAATTGCTGATTTTTTTGAAATCTCAGTGATTTATGAGTTAAACGCACTGAAGATTAGACTCATCTGTAATATATTATCTCCATTAGCATTCTTCACTATGCTAGTCGCGTTTAAATATTTGATTATCATCAATATGTGAGTTTTGCACGAGCGCTGATATATTCTATACAATTTACATTTTGGATGTCTGAATTGTATTAATAAGATTGTATAGGTTTTGATACATCTACCTTATATATCTTTTTTTCACTCTTAACGACCTTATGACTTTTCCATTTCGTCAAATAACTGCAACCATAAGTATCTCCTAACCATTTCTCGAAATCGTTTCTATCTGCATCATTCAATCTGTTCTTGATTATGAATAGAGCCTTATGCCTTGCTCCTTCTTCTAACTTATCTTTTGATTGGGTAAAATAGTCTTTTGCTTGGTCAAGTGTCCAAAGAGAAATTTTTGAAGAAACAGAAAATGCTGATTTGTTAAACTTTTGAGGTACAAATTCTTTGCTATTAGTGATTGCAATATTAATACTATCTACCAGTTCCTGTGATATATCTAATAATCGACCTTCATTTTCTATCCTTTGGTCGAAGTCATCCTTATTAACGTATGAATATAATGTATGCTGTTTGTCTTCATAATAACAGACCATATTGCGGATTGCTTTCAACACCTGTGCATTGTATTCACCTGTTAATGTCAAGGTGTGTTGAAGTGGGAAAATTACTCTGAATTTAGTCCAATCAGAGGTGATATTGCTGATTGTAGGATATGCTGTATATGATATATCTTTATATAGTTTACTGAAATCAGAGTATTTCAAACCACCGTCAATATCTACTATAATATGGTCAACACTATCCATTTCAGACTTACAATATCTGTATCTTTTGTTAGATACCTTATACATTTCACTGATTTTCGTTTGCTTGAAATTTTTTATAATACCCCAATCTTTATCCTTCTTCCTTAGTGGTAATCTGGAAACTTTATCTTCATTTACCCAATCATACAAATAATTTCCTTTTAATGAATGGAATTTGTCAATTGCATCATTTAATGGAATAGTTATGGCATAGCAATGCGTTGAATGGTCTATCTGATAAGAGATATTTCTGTCAAAAATACCCAATTTAGTAATGGTTAAATTATCACTTACTATAGTAGAACCATATTCACCATTACTTATTTGGGTATTTTTTACAGGATTATCTATCCTGATAATCATATATTCATTCTTATCTTCTCTATCTCTTGACCTTTCAAGAATGAGATAACTATCAAAAAGGTCATAAAACATTCGTGATAATGTATCATAACTACATTCATATCCCATATACCTTATACAAGCAATCAAATAACTTGCTCGATATATCCCAAAAGTCTTGAACCCGAATGCTTCATATAGTTCATTAGGTGTAAGAATGGTTAAATCAACATTATCTGTGTTGCTATAAATTCTATACCAATCCTTAATCTTGGTTATACTTGAAGTCTTAAGCTTTTCTGAACCATAGGTATCATAGTATTTGGAGAGCATATAGTTATATTGGTATTGGTCATAGGTCAATGTTTCACCTGCGATAATCTTTTCTTTTGCAGCTTTGAATGAAAGTTTCTTCTTTGGGTCTCCTTTTACAAGTTCATCAATCTTACATTTTCTGACAATGTATTCCCCAGTATCACCTCTCATATCTCTGAACAGTTCACATACATTATCAATAGATTTCCAAATCCTGTACCTGTCCAAAGTATCTTGAAGATTAAGTTGTTCCTGCTTCCATTTCACTCCAAATTCAAAATCACAGCAGTTCAATCCTTTATCCTCAATTTCCTTAATCTGTTTGTAAATCTTATCATATTCATTCTTCACCCTATTGTAATCAGATTTATCGATACACCTATCCAATGCAAACACACATATACCAGATACTCCAGCTCTAAATCTCCCCAGCATTTGTTTAATCTCTCTTTGGGAATAACTGGTATAACTGAATTGCTGTGAACCAATGATTATGCAAATATCAATATGTGTATCAATGTCGTGCCCTGTGAAGTAAGCACTGGTCATAAAATGAAGCTTCTTCCCCGGATTGAATTCACTGCTGTAATACTCTCCAATGTCATTCTTGTTGGAAGAAGAACACAGAACCTCACAAGAGTTATCACCTATCTGATTAAGAATTTTCTGGATTTCATTCACATTATTATAAAAGACACATATTTGTCTGTCAGAACCAAATTTGTCATTGCTATGGATTTGACGGATAATACTTTTCAAGTCCTTATTTATTGTATAGACTTGAATACATTTATTTGATTGACCCTCATATTCGGTGCTATAGTCCAAGTTGTAGGTTATAATCTCTTTTTCTTTGACATAGGTTCTCAAACAATCAACATATCCCCAATGAGGTGTCGCTGACATTAATACAATGCTATTATCCCAATTCTTAATCAGTTCAGTTACTTTATAACAGATACTCCTGAACCCATTCTCGTCAATCAGCTTATGATACTCATCAATAACCACACACCGTCCGGACCAAAAATGTTCCATATCCATTCCATAATTAAGAAGCATTTGGTCCAATTTGGGAAATTGATCGTAGGTTGCAATACACACAAGAGCATTGGGGTCTATGGTTTCACAACCACCATAGACACAGCATATATCAGGGTCAGACTTATATTGTAATTCCTTGGATTTGGAGATAGATACATTGGGTACTAATATCAAGATACCCTTGAAGTTATTTTTGGCGTATTCTATAAAACCAGTGGTCCCACCATTACCACAGAGAGATTTGTTTAAAACATTTATGTTTCTTGAATTGAACCACCTTTCATAAGTAGTAGGTTCAATAATTTCGTTCAGATAGAATTTACCCCTGTTGGGAATTTCATAATCATAATTGAATAACATTTCATATCGGCTTATTGTATATACATATCACTTATAAAAAAGTAATGGTGGTAGTTGGGAAGCGATATGAAGAAAAACCAACTGCCACCATTTATATATTTGATTGGTTAATTACTCCAACACAATATTTATGTAAATATAACAAAGAATGACAGTTTCGTTATATCGTGATTACCCCAATAGGTATTTATATACCCTTTCGTAGTTTCGTAAGTTTTCGTAGTTAATCTGACTACTCTGGAATGTAGATTGACTACCCCCCAAGGTGGACCTTACCAAAATCTATACAATTCCATAGATGTGAAAAATTCGCCCAAAATACTTGGATATTCCTTCTGATACTTTTGCAGATGAAAAGTAATACAAACTCTAAAATCACAAAAGTATGGAAGATATGAACAAGAAGAACATTGTTGAAACAACAAAAGGTGTATTTGATATTGATGGTCAGTGCTGGACAGACAGAGATTTTTCACATCCAGAACGTACTATCCGCATCGCTACCAGTTTTTCAGGTATTGGTGCCCCGGAGGCAGCATTGGAAAGACTTGGACTTAAATCCCAAATTGTATTTGCCTGTGATATAGGTGAGCGATACCTCAAATACAATTTCAAGCAGCTCAAGGAGTTTATCAAAGATTTCAATGAAGAAGACAAAGAAGCCTTTGCTTTGTCATTGTATGAAGAAAACAAGGCTGGCGTTGAATCGACAAGACAAATCATTGCCCGACACAAAGTTATGAAAGAAACAGGTAAAGAAGTTTCTATTAGGGATGTGGATTATGAACCTATAACTCTTGATGATGTTAGGGAGAACCTATTGGGCGACAAACCCAAGTTGGATGATAAACTTGAACTGACGATAGACTGTATTAGGATTATCTGTCGTAATAAGGGTATCACAAACTCAGAGGACATTGCTGCCTATGTATCGTCCTTATATGATCAAAAGGGGATGAACTGGCAGAAAGAGAGTTTCTTTGCAAATCATAAAATTGAAGAAAGTGCGTGGCATACAGACATAAGGTTTCTGGATGCAACCAAATACAGAGGTCTGGTTGATATATATATTGGAGGTTCTCCATGCCCAAGTTATAGTCGAAGCGGAAAGAGACTTGGACTGGATGATATGAGAGGTACACTATTTTATGAATTTGCAAAGAGGATAGAGGAGTGTCAACCCAAAATCTTCATTTTTGAGAATGTCAAGGGTATGATGGATGAGAAAGATGATATAAAGAGTGGTCTGGAAGCAGCTATTGAAGTCTTTCAAAGTCTTGGTTATGCAATCTATTGGCAGGTACTCAATGCAAAAGATTATGGGATACCACAAAATCGTGAACGTGTATGGGTCATAGGCTTTCGTGATAATGTGGATTTCAAGTATCCTGCTCCCATCCATTTAACAACAAGAATGTATGACTATCTGGATGACGATATTCTCCCCAGAAGCGGTAATGTAGATACTCCTTTTGTCAGACACCTCACAGGTACTGAATGTTTGCGGTTAATGGGGTTCAAGGACTTCAAGATTGCACCTAAACTGATGGAACTTGAGTCTCCATTAAAACGAGATAGAATACTATGTCAGCAAGCCGGTAATAGTATGGTTGTTGATTGTCTAATGGCTCTGTTCAGACAAATGGACATAACCCAATATGGTGTTGAACTTGAAAAAGAAACTACAATGGAAGAAAATAAATATCTTGATAATTCTGTCTTGGAGAGTATGAGTGTTGCTGAACTATCAGACCTAATGGTTCAAGTGTCAACAATATTGAACAAGAAACTCCATATAACACCTGAATTGGATATAAAAGAAGAAAAGAATACAATTGAAGAAACCGCAACCCTAACTGTCAGTGAACCCCGCCAAGTTAAGCACGAAATTGTTTCGTGCGATGACGATAAAGCAGGGATATGGAATATCCAGGAAATTGATTTGATGAACGTAGATACTGACGAAGACAAACCTACTGAAACATTCAAAGTTAATATCCTTGATGAGATAGATTTATCTGGCGCTCCTGTCAAGAAGATAATTAAAGTTGGTGCAGAAGTCAGTCAGAAAGTCAAGGAAGAGATAGATAAGATAAGGGAAGTATGGCTTGAAGCAGGTGGAGATGTCATGGAATATTACGAAAAGACACGAAAAAAACACGATTCACAATGGAACAGAGTGTTGAGTCCGAATGGTATATGTTCAACAATTACAAAAACAGAACCCCCATTTATCCTTGTAGGCAATGAGGTTCCGACCAACACTGACCCAGTGGAGATAGAAATAGAGTTAGATCGAGACAAACCAACTGATACACCAGAACCCCTGTGGTAAGTAAGATTGGGTAGGTAAGCAAAGAAAAATAGAATGGCGGATGAGAGATTGTATATCTTTTCATCCGCTATCGGGTTTTATAATTGTTTAATAAAACTTGTAAGTGCATCTACACCTATCTGCAAAATGTTATGTGAAGTTGACGTTGAATTTGAATGGTCATATTTAAGTCCAAAAAAATCAAACGCTTTCTTTATATCTTTTTTTATTTCAGTCTTATTTCTATGCAGGGTATATGAACGTAGAGTTTGAAGATTTTTCAAAAAAGTATTCAGTTTACTATCTTCAATACCCAAAATACCACAGACTCTGTGAAAATGAGATATTGATGCCTCTGTTTTCTTCGTGTGGATTTCTATCCCATCTTTAATTTCCGTAGTTATTTTCTCCTCAACAGGCGTTATTTGGGAAAGGAAATTAGAATTGAAACTTTCCTGTAAACATAACGATAGATTTCTAATCAATGTGATTAAGGCCTCATAATCGTTATTGAACACAATACAAATCTTTTCTAAAGATTCCGTTTGTACACCATTAAGAGGTTTAATTATTATATCATTATACTTCTTTTCCCATAAGGAAAGAAATGTTTTGTATAAATCTCTAAATACAAAATCAATTGATGTTGCAATCCCGTTCCAATTACCCTCTATGATAGAACTTTGAAAGAGCGAGCTAAAGCCTCTCCCATCAGGAGGTATATTATAACCCAACCAAATACATTGGTCAGTATAAGGCAAGTCAAGAATATCTTTAAGAAAAGCTATGATATATTCATCATTATCATTATCACATCTTAATGAGAAATTTGGACCTGAAATTCGTAATTCCTGGGATTTATAACCTTGTCTGCCGTAATGTGCTTGTACATTCTTTGAGAAAAATACAGGTGTATATAATGAGGTGTCAGGAGTTGATTTGATAGGCAACCCATTATCATCTGTACCAATAATAAAACTAATTAATGGATGCATATTGTCAAAAAATCTCTTTAATGAGATATGTCTGAAAATTTGTTTCCCATTGAACCAACTTTGGATTATATGAAAGTGAGGAGCGACACATAACTCAAAGTTAGAACTATTCGTTAAACGTAAATTTTGAAATTTCAGTCCAGGAGTACACCTTATCTTAAATCGTGGATTATAGTCATTTAAAGAAAACTCTACCTCTGACTGGCAATGACATACTAAATCCATACATTTAGCAGCCATATATTCTGACAGAAAACGTGCAAGGATTTTTACAGAATTTTCTTCTATGATACAGACAAGAGTTTCAATATTCTCATTCAGTTGATAATACTTAATTGTATTATTTTCTCTACGCTCATATAATCGATGATAGAAAATTATCTCTTCGGCTATTCTGATATCTTTGAAATAAGTATTAGACACTTTAAAGTCCCTAATAGTAACTAAATGTTCAAAACCTTCCCGAGCGTAGGGTCTATATTTATAGCCATTTATCAAGCAAACCCTATTATTTTCTTCAATATCGCTCGTTGCAGATTTTATGCAATGTGAGGCGGCAATAGGTGTTGCTAAATATGCAAAATACCTATAATATACGTCAATACCATTCTCAACTTTTCGATATTTCCGATATAGCCAAACCCAATCATTCTCTAAAAAATGATTAGATAATAATTTTTGGTGATCTATATGGTAAAATTCCGCTTTGTATATCATACTTTACAACTCTACAAAGAAGGGTGCATTGTTCCTTGAATTAGGTGCGAAAGATTTTCGTAAAGAAATCACATCATACATTGGATGCTCTTCAACTTCTTTTCCCATAAAATACAACACATAGCTTCTTGAATTTTTTGCATCCGGATAACCTTTATCAATCATTATATCAGAGTTGGCGAGAACCTGTTTTGTCGTATCAAGTTCATATACCGTGTATTCTATTGGATTATCTTTATCATACAACAGAAGTCGTGAAGCCGCAATCATAAGACCTGATTTTTCAAGCGACCCATTCCTTTTACCCAACCTAATGTTATATAAGTGGTTATTCAAAATCCATTCTTTATGCTGTTTGTTTTTATAGCACCCCACCAGCATCATATCACTTTTAATGCGTGGAGTGTATTCAGGCATACTCTCAGCAGCAACAAGAGGGAACGTACTATCTTCTAAATCATATTGTAGAAGAATAGGTTGTTTCTTCTTGGCTATTAGAACACTTTTTATAATATTATGCACTTGTTGCTCATAAGATCTATTATTCGTTAAGTCGAAAGGCACAACCATTAAACTCAAACCGTATCTGTCAAGGATATCCTCATATACAAATTCAGGAAGTTGCTTGGTGAACTTTTCTGAATAGGGATATATTAATACCAATTTTGGTATAACTTCGTGTCCAGCTCTTGGAGTTTCACCCTGTCTATATTTTTGACCATAGGCATACATCTGATACATATCTTTCATATCTATCAAATAGTTATGATCGGGATTATCTCCATCAATTGCTTTCCATTTAGTATCTAATATGATACACTCATAATGAGGGTTATTCTTGTCTGTCTCAACAACAATATCAGGTCTTAATCTAAACATACCCTTCCCATCAGAACGTCTATCCACTAAACAATACCTGGTATTCTGGGTTTGCGTTTTTAAGGATATGCTCCTATCATAAGTTGGTGCATATTTCTTAAACAAGTATGCGACAAAATTTTCAAACAATCTTTCAGCTTGGAAGAGCAGTGATTGATTAACGCAAGCTCCAGAAAAGTTTGTAAATCCTTTGTTTAGAAGAAACTGTGAACTCCATTTAATCAATAACTCATAAGCAGAAAATAATCTGTTTGTTGAAAATGAGAGCTTCAAATCCCGTTCAATATTGTTGCTTGAAGGAACATCTGACAAAAGACCTAACAATGCGGATATTCTTGCTTTGTTAGTTGTTGAATGACTATCCTCATACAATTTCTGTAAGGTAGAAACTACAATCCTATTTTGTGGTATATCTTCAATATACTTATTATATTGTATGGCAAATCTTGACTTATTAACGATATTTTTGGACAAATGTCTTGGAATATCAAGTTTCCCTTTCAGAAATCTTTGATTTTCAGAAACTCTTGAATAATTCTTTTTAATGCCTCCAAGTATCAGTTCCTCAACAGCTGCTATATAATTGGATATATATACTTCGAGAATTGGGAAATTCTTTCTTGTATCAAGACCTGCATTCTGAAATGATTTTGCACGTATATCAGAAAAGTGTCTTAACATATTCAAAAACACCTTTCTACATGTCTCTTTGTCCTCTTCTTGTTTACCAGAAGATTTATAAATCTTTGGTAGTATTTCTATTACTTGACCATCCTTGGTCTGAATAGTGCCTACATATCGACGTGTGCGTATATATCTTTTTCCACCACGTGTATGAACAGACATTATACTATCTGCATCATCATTGGTATTATTAGATAAAATGAAATCCCATAGATTATCAAAGGTGAGCCTGGAAAGCGCAGTATCACCTTCTTTATGAGGTTGTTCCTCTATATATAGGGTACCAAACTCATAGGTAATTATGGGTTTCTTTTGTCTCATTCACCAATAATGAGTTTCAGATAATCACCTGCTTTCTGCTCATCAGTTATTTCACATATACTTGTGTCAAATTCGTAGAAGTCAGCCTCTTCGTTTTCAACATCAATATTAGAGTATTGTTTCGCAGCGTTCTTTGCTTCAATATCCTCTATATAAAAGTGAATGTCTGACTTACTTGCATCGTTCAAGACAAATCTGATTTTATCAACATCGTTGTAGAAGTATTCTTCAAGCAGAGGAATAACTTTATGGCATATCGCATCAAGTATCTCAACATTGCTTGTAGCATCCACAAAATATGAATGACCAATTTGATTATCTTTGTTAAGAATAGACCTTATTCTGGCATTAATATGTTTTAGGACGGCAACTGCGGTTTGATTTTTAATTACCTCATATTTGGGCGGACACTCCTTAAATGTAAAACGTCTACGAAGAGCTGTGTCCAATAATTGTATAGATCTATCTGCGGTATTCATAGTTCCAACTATCACGAGATTTGCAGGAACACCAAACTTCTCCTTGGAATAAGGTAATGTCAGCATTAATTCATGCTTGGCTCCGAGACGTTTACTTGGTTCAATTAATGAAATGAGGTCTCCAAATATTGAAGCAACATTACCTCTGTTGATTTCATCAATACAGAGCAACACCAGTTTCCTATCTTTGATAGCTTGATTGAACTTCGTCTTTCTATTGTCCTCACTATCATTCAGACAATCTTTCAGACAAGCATATCCAGCAAGTTCAACTGCTTTCTCACAAGCTATATAAAAAACACCTTTTTCAATTCTGTATTTTACATCCGTGTTGTCTTGACTATCATCTGCATTCTCATCAAGCATAGGCTTCAACCCTTCTACAAATTCTTCATAAGAAAACGATTGATGGAATGTTGTGAAATTAACAAGCCTTTTATCGAACTTATTTATATAGTCTACTTGTAAAGAGTGCGTTTTACCTGTTCCTGGAGGACCATAAAGAATTGTAGGAAAAGTATCAATAGTATCACTTAAAGGGGTATAATCAATAGGGACTTTAATAAATCCTTCAATTGATTTTCCATTAAAAATCTTCTCCCAAAGGTTATGAGAGTTGTGAAGGAGATGTAAAAACACTTTATAATGACGTACAAAAGTCCAAGCATTATATATATTGCTACTAAAAGTATCCTCCCATTTATCCACAAGGAATGGTGCTATACTTTTGTTCTTCTGACTTTGATTACGAATGTATATATTAAGGCTTTCAACAGATACAAACTGGAAAATTGATTTGAAATTGGGGTCTATGCTTCGTAAAGGTATTTCAAATAACTTCTCATAACCATTTATATATCCATCTATATTAGGGGCTTCATTCCCGCTTTTCATTTTTAGGTAGTTGGAGAAATAGGATATGAAGCTATCTTTAATAGACGTTATGATATCTTCTCCCAATTTAATATTTTCAATGTTGCCGCTTGAATTATACATTTCCGAAAGGGCAAAGTCAGTTAACATTAATATACTTGCATAGCCTTTTGAAGCATATAATGGTTGGGTAAAAGGTCCAGCTCCAAAATCAGAAGCATATTTAACAACAAATTCCCCTTCTGCTTTCAATGTTATCGCATCATTGTTTCTTGCTACTTGATAATGTCCTGCAATCTGATTGAATAATTCATTATTAGAATATAGTGTGTCATCTATGTCCCAACTTATGGTGTTAGGAATAGATAAGTCGCAAAATTGTTGAATTTCATCAGAAGATAGATTAACCTCTTTCAGAAACATTTCAATAAGGCTCTGTTTGGAAATATCTATTGGAAGGTCGGTTGCTCTAAAATACCATATAGCCAAATCAAGGATTGACTGGCTTTGCTTAAACTGTTCAAAAAATTCTTTTATCCAATTAATGGAGAAGGTGGCAAAAACAGTAGATACAGTTTTTATCTCCTTTTTCTCAGAAATAAACAGTTCATTTAATTTCAATCCAAGTTTAAGTTTATCTACTTTATAAGATACTCCAACATCTATTTTTTCCCCAATTGTATATAATATGGCAATTATGCCCCAATCAGGACTGCTTACTTTATTATTCTGATTGCGAATAAACGCATCTTTAACTGTTTGAAGAGAAAGATAACTCATATCTTATAATTAAATTTTTCGTAAGCCTCAATCATATTATTCATTATGAGTTTTATGATTGGGACACTGACAGAATTACCAAGTTGTTTCAATGCTTGACAATCAGACACAGGCATTTTGAAATTATCAGGAAATCCTTGTAATCTTTTTGCTTCTAATACGGATAGGCGCCTTCGTAGGTCCCATAATTTTGGTGTCCTATTTGCAATGATTGTTGGGGCGTATGTATCCAAACAAGCATAAAAAGCTTCTTGTATTTGCGTTTTAGCATGATCTCCGACATGAAATCTTAAAGAACCGTCAGGTTTCTGGAAGGAAAAAATGCCATATTTTCCTTTTTTTGTGTTTGGAGCATATTTTGAGTTGTCGTGTTGAACACGTTCAACCTCATGACAGTGAGCAAAATGATAGTCTATTCTATCTAATTCAAATTTAGGTAAAGTTAGTTCGGGGGACTGGTCATTAATATCAATAATATCCCTTAATGTTGGATGCCCCCCTAATGGTTCTGGGAATTCAAATGGTATATTGTCTCTAAATGCAACACAATACCATCTCTCTCTTTTTTGAGGTAATCCAAAATCTAATGAAGACAATACAGCCCAATGTGGATAATATCCTAATTTTTCTAAAGAACTTATCACTGTGTTAAGTGTTTCCCCGTTATTGTGAGAAACAAGTCCTTTTACGTTTTCAAGAAAAACCATTGCTGGTTTGTGATAATCAAGGATACGACAGATGTCAAAAAAGAGCGTTCCTCTTGTTTCATCTTGAAATCCTGCTTTTTCACCAGCATAGCTAAACGGCTGACAAGGAAAGCCTGCAGTTAATATATCAAAGGGTGGAATATCTTGTGCATTTACTTCCTTAATATTGCCAGTTGGTATTTCGTTAAAATTGGCATTATAAGTTTCTTGGGCAAATTTATCTATATCCGATGAAAAAACACACTGTATATTGGAGTTCTCCATAGCCAAACGGAAACCTCCAATTCCACAGAAAAGGTCAATCCCTTTATATTTTTCCTTCTTCATTTTTGATGTTCCTTTATATCTATTGCTAAAGGGTTTTATTATAATGAATAACTACCTTATAGCACTGACAGGGGACCAACCCGTATGCGACTATAAAGGAGCTACTTTAACGTGTAATATTAATTGGTTCATTATGGTCTATTTGTCAGCGGCAAAATCGCATTTAGTATGCAAAGTTACGAATTATTTTTTAAATCGTCCCTATCAAGAGGCTATAAAATCTGATTATATTATTTTATTACTCAAAAGATTAGATAAACCTTCACCAACTCAATAATTCTCAATAAGTTCTATGAAAGGTCGGTCATACTCCTCGAAGTTCCTGTAAGGTTGTAACAGCTTATACATAGTTTCGAATAATTCTTATACAATCATGAGCCAATCAAAAGATTTGGTGATTTTTCTATGGAAAATGAGATGTAGGTATCCATCCCATATAGACAATAAGCACCCCTGTTCCTATTACGACGAAAAATTTCGTAATTACTCAGAACGATATTTTTGAAGAAATTTATTTGTGCCAAAACACTTGGACGATCCTCTGTCTACTTTTGTATCGTCAAAGGAAAACTAAGATGAAAATCAGAAAAATTTCAAGAAAAATTCAAAAATCTAATAAATCGAGAAATACTTTGTTATGTTTAATTTGAATCCTCACTAATGAGGGATTAAAATTTATGTATCAAAATGAAATTAAGAAGAATGGGTCTCAAGGAGATTACATTCTGGGGAAACTGAAGGAGATTGTAGAAGGAAGTATGAACAAGGTATATAACACCAAAGAGTTATGTCAGTACCTGAAAGTTGGAAAGTCAGTGATAGACAAAATGAGACAGCAAGGAGAGATTTCATACTCAAAGGTTGGACAGACTTATGTATTCACTCAACAAGACGTTAATGACTATTTGTTGAGAAATAAGGTAAAATATGTAGGATAAGTATTTGGAAATTACTGATTAAATCGAATTCTATGACAGGGAAATACTTTTTGAGAAAGGACAAGGGATCTAATGAGTTTGGGGAGTATTGCATATATCTGAGATACTCTACTATGGGGGTATCTGTAAAGAAATCAATGAACGTCTGGGTGAAACCAGAATTCTGGTTGGAGAGTGGAAACAATGATAACAAGTACATTAAAAAGGGTTGTCCCCAAGGTGATATAATTAATCAGAGACTTAAGAATATCAAGAGAGGTTATGACCTGATTATTGAGGAATTGTTATCAACTCCCAATAGTGTGATTACAGTACCTACACTCCAAAGTATTCTGAATGGAACGTACAAGGAAAAACAGGAAATCAACAAAGGTAAGGTATCGTTCATTGATTATGTTTTGAAGGTCAATGAAGACCTTTACAATGTTGGGAAAATCAGTTACTCCGTATGGTGTAATATCCAATGTAATATGAATAGGTTCAGGAAGTATCTACAACAAGTCAAAGGTATGGAAACCAATGAATATACTACATTGTATTGTAGGGATTTGACATTTGAGATTATTAAAGATTACATTAACTGGAGGAAATCAGAGGGTAATACAAATGAAACGATCAACAAATCCCTTACACCTATCTTCAAGTCAGTAAAGAAGTTAATGAGACTTGAATGGATAGACAGGTGTGTTGGTGAAGAAATTCTTGAACTTTATCTTCCCACAAACAAGGTATCATTAGGAGACATCTCAGATAATGATAAACATTATCTTACAGAAGAACAGGTAAAACAACTTATCAAGACAACTGAAATGTGTAAATACCCAAGGACCAAAGACTTTGTGGATTTATTCCTATTTTCAATTCATATAGGTGGTATGAGATTTTCAGACATTTGTACATTGAAGTGGTCTGAAATAGATATGGAGAAGAGGATTATTAAACACTTACAATTCAAGAACCATACAAGAAAACCTACCATTCTAACTCTACCCATTACTGAGGAAGGAATGAAGATATTGAAGAAATGGGAGGGAAGGTATGATAACTTTATATTTGGAATGTTATGTGAAGATTTTGACCTGAAAAATGAGAAGGAGTTGAAAATAACCCTGAACTCCCAGAACAGGACCATAAACCAGTCATTAAGGTGTCTTGGTAAAAAGATTGGATTACCATTCAACTTACATTTTCATTGCTCCCGGCACACCTATGGGACTTTGCTGTTGAACAAGGGTGTTGATTTGAATGTGATTTCACACCTTATGGGGCATTCTTCAACTTGGATTACCCAAAAGGTATATAGTAAATATCTCCCTGAAACTTTATCAGGAATTGTAAATGAGAAACTTAACTTTAATTTTAATTAAATTATTGAATATGAAAACTTTAACATTGAAGAGAGAAACTAACTCTTTTGAAAGAGAGGAGTTTATTAAAAGTGTAATTGAAACAAGTCCTAAAGGATATAAGGTTTATGTTGATTTGAGAAACGGGACAATCAAATTGTTTAACTCAACTAAATCAAAGTGTTATCTGGAGATAGGTGAGATAGATTTTAGAAATCCCCAGACTACCAAAAAGTATATCCAACAAAAAGGGTCTGAACTCTATAAGTTGATTAAGAAATACAACTCAACTTGTTTGAGGTGTAAGACAACAGTAAAAAAGACATATGGGGTTGAAGGTCTGATTGATAAATCCTTTGTTGTATCAGTACCCAACCCATATTATAAGTGTTCCTATGATATGGAACTATATGACGAGAATGTTATTAAGTACTATTTACAAAAGAATGTGTCTTAAATTTTGTTCCATAAATAATTAAAACTTAACTAAACTGGTTGTGGTGGGACTTAAAAGGTCTCACCACTTCTTTTATATATATTATTTCAATGGTTTAAGATACTTGATAAAATCAAATATATCATCAGGTAGTTTGTATTCCAGTTTCCCATTATCCCGCAACTCCATCAATAGACGACCCATAAGGTTGCTACCTACGTATTTATCTCCTTCAAGAACTGTACCCCAAGTGGTAGGAGCACCCGGACGATTTGTCTCATCTTCAACGATATATAGTCTTTTAGTTTCTTGTAGTACTTTTCTGAATTCCCCGTTCTGCTCATATTTAGTTTGGAGACAGAATTTCATACAATCGACAATTATTCTACCCCAATCTTGACGACGAAGTCCCTCCCGTTTTTCTAATGTCTTAGCTTTTCTTTTCAAAGGCATTCCGTTCAATCTGTATATAGTCAATATAGTTTCTTCATCAGTGAATTTCATCAGCTGAAAAAGTTTCTCACTATTATTGAAAGTGGCACCCTCTACAATCAATGGAGTTGGTGCGAAATTACCTAATATCCCCCATTCGCCTTTTGTAGTCTTGAAAGCAGCACATTCACTAACAGGATACTCTTTCAACATATAGTATTCAGGATAGAATTCCTTGATAAACGGGGCAACACTACCTTTTCCCATAATTGTATGTAATTAGATTATAACCATCCTTTTGAACCATAGAACTGGGTACATAAAGCCGCCTTCCCCGTAGCGACTTTCAATGCTGATATGACTTGTTCTTCTGTCAATTCAGAAACTTTTGGTAATCCAATCTTACCAAGTTCATCAATAAATACAGCAGAAATAGTATCTCCGCAGCCTTCCCAATCCACTACATTCTTTACTGGAACTGGGTCTAAATGTATCCAATTCCCATTTCCAAGTTTGAATTGTAAGCCCTTTGAACCCTGTGTCTGAATAAAGAGTTTGTCATTGTATTTATCTACAAATGAAACATCAGGAACATTCTCATCTGAAAACTTCACTATATCAGCTACTTCAACAGACTTGATGAACTTCTTCCAGTCCGAACTATTTTCACATTCAAAGTAAATTAGTGAACCTCGATTGTGAAGATTTGTCGCAATCATTCTTGGCCCGGCTTCATTGTGATCGAAAAAGTAGACATCAGGTGTTTCTGTGATTGTATCCAAAAATGCGGGTACTTCATCTCTTGCCCTCAATTCTGTAATCTTACGAAAACGAGAACCATTAGGTCCAAAACTTCTTAACCCTAATTCGTGTTCACCAGTTTTCTTACTTTTGCGGTGGGTACAGGTCATACCACTGAACCCACCACCTTCAACAAGATATACATATCTGGTATCACAACCATATTGTGTCAGACTATCGGCAAGTTTCTGCCCTTCTTCACTATTGGTTAGTTTAAGCTGAGGAAAAACATTCCAACCAAAGTGTGATAACATACACATTACATTGCCGCATGTCCCACCAACTTCTTCAATAAGAGTTTCTTCTACAAATGGATTTCTTTTCCCAATTGTGAAATCATCAGGATACTTGCGTAGCTTGATAATGTCCCAATTGTACTGCCCACTTCCTATGATTGTATATCTTTTCATATCGATACTTCCTTTTCAGAACCTGCAATCAGTTGTTGTTTATCATCCAGTTCAACCTTATGGACTTTCAATATCTCTATCTTCTTATCATTCAAGACGGCAACATTCAGCCCAAGGTCAGGATTACGCCAGTTGTATGGCCAAGTAATGTATTCCACTTCTATATTATTCAAAAACTCTGAAGCAAGTTTCTCTGATTGAACATCGGAACTACCACCTAATTTTTTTGCGAGAAACTTACGAAACTCTTTTCCATCAAGAGTGTACTTCTGTGGGATTGTATCCCCAAGTTTTTCTTCTGCTTTCTTGACTATTTCAGAATGGACTGGGGTCTTGAAAGCTATATGGTTGGTCTCAGTTATTTCAGGGATTTCAATTGTATATACATAATGTGTAGTCGCAGTTTTATTCGCACCACTGTAATGAGCTGCTGATTTAAAACTCGAAGTCAGGTAAACCCCAAATCCAAACTTCACCTTACCATCGCCTTCAAGAACGTGTGAAAGGTCAAATTCGGGGAACAATACAGAAGAACCGTGATAGTAAATTGCCATTCTGATTTAAATTATAAGTTTGAATAATACAAAGTTAGCCATTTTTCTTCAAATTCAGGTCATATGTATGGGTTATTAATTTGACACTTTCTCTGGCTATCCCAAGAATGTATAAATATCTATTTAATATTGATATTTGGAGTAAACAAGTGATAATATTTTGATATTCATTATGTTATGCGTACACGACCCACTCAGAGTATTTGCGCTTGTTAAAATTTGTATAAATTGGGTGTTTTAAGGGTACTTGCGACAAGATGATGTGTGGATGTAAATTTCTTATTATCAAATATTTCAATGGGGTTTCCGTCGTGTCAAAAGGTCAACTTACTATTCCTTTTTCTTGGAAGATTTTGAAAAGGGAGTGGTTCGTTTTTGGGTCGTCCATATATTCAAATAATAGATTATTTTGATACTTTTCAGGGGATAAAACACAAAAAATCCACCTCAAAATTGGGGTGGATTATTCTGTAAATTTCTGGATTTTAGAAGGTTGACTAACTGACGTGCAATTAGTATTCATCCTCGTTGAAGAAGAAGTCTTCTTTGGAGGGGTAGTCGGGCCAGATTTCTTCGATGGAGTCGTAGGTTTCGCCTTCGTCCTCCATTTCCTGAAGGTTTTCTATTACTTCCAGTGGTGCGCCGGAGCGCATTGCGTAGTCTATAAGTTCGTCTTTTGTGGCGGGCCAAGGCGCGTCCTCAAGTTTTGATGCTAATTCGAGTGTCCAATACATGATTATGGTGTTTTGGTTTTGCTGTTTTGTTTTGGGTTGCAAATTTAGCAATGGTTTTGGATTCTAACAATTTTTATCCCAGAATTTTTCTGGTGTTTCGGTTAAATTGTTGTAATATCTGCCGAGAATGAAGAGGTAGTCGCTGAGTCGGTTGATGAATCGGATGACTGCGGGGTCGACATGGGTGGTTTCTTCAAGGGCGAGGATGCGTCGCTCGCAACGGCGACAGACGGTGCGGGCTATGTTGGCACGGGCTGCCGCGGGCGACCCGCCGGGAAGGACGAATTGTGTCAGCGGGGGTACGAGGCTGTCAATTTGGTCTATGCGGTTTTCTATCTGCGAGATTGCCTGATGTCCGAGCCCTACGCATTCGGTGGTGGCGTGATCGGGGTTGTCGGTGGCGAGATAGGCTCCGATGTTGAAGAGTTTGTTCTGGATGAGGGTAAGCGTGGCGAGGTCATCGGGTTGTGTTAGGGTGTCGGCGGCGAGTTGTCCGAGATGTGAGTTGAGCTCGTCAACGGTGCCGTAGGCTTCCAAGCGGGGGTCGGTTTTGCGGACGCGTGTGCCTCCGACGAGCGATGTGGTTCCGGCGTCGCCTGTGCGGGTGTATATGGGGCTTTTTTTCATCTGATTGTTCAGAAAATAGCACCCCGTGGCATTGCCGCATGGCAATGGTCACGGAGTGAACTGGTTGGGGATGTGTTAGAATTCGGCGTTGTTGGGTGTGCGGGGGAAGGGGATGACGTCGCGGATGTTTGTCATGCCGGTTACGAAGAGTATTAGTCGCTCGAATCCGAGTCCGAAACCGCTATGTGGCACTGTGCCGAAGCGGCGTGTGTCAAGATACCACCACATGTCTTTCATGGGTATGTTGAGTTCTTGGATTCGGGTGAGGAGTTTGTCGTAGTTTTCTTCGCGTTCCGAACCGCCGATGATTTCACCTATCTGGGGGAAGAGGACGTCCATGGCGCGTACGGTTTTGCCATCTTCGTTCTGCTTCATGTAGAAGGCTTTGATTTCTTTGGGGTAGTCGGTGAGGATCACGGGGCGCTTGAAGTGTTCTTCAACGAGGTAGCGTTCGTGTTCGCTCTGGAGGTCTGCGCCCCAGTAGACGGGGTATTCAAATTTTTTGCCTGATTTGAGGAGTATGTCGACGCCTTCGGTGTAGGAGAGACGCACGAAGTCTTGCTCGAGGACTGCTTTGAGGCGGTTGATGAGTTCTTTGTCGTACATGTCGTTGAGGAACTGGATGTCGTCAGCGGCATGGTCGAGGGCGTAGCGGATGCAGTATTTGATGAATTCTTCTGCGAGATCCATGTTGTCTGTGATGTCGTAGAATGCCATTTCGGGTTCTATCATCCAGAATTCCGCGAGGTGGCGCGGGGTGTTGGAGTTTTCGGCACGGAATGTGGGACCGAAGGTGTAGATTTGTCCGAGTGCGGTTGCGCCGAGTTCTCCTTCGAGCTGACCTGATACGGTCAGTGCGGTTGGTTTTCCGAAGAAGTCGCCGGCATAGTCTACGGCTCCGTTTTCATCTTTGGGGAGGTTGGCGAGGTTGAGGGTGGTTACCTGAAACATTGCGCCTGCTCCTTCGCAGTCACTTTCGGTGATCAGCGGTGTGTGGAGATAGTAGAAGCCTTTCTGGTTGAAGAAGTTATGGATTGCGTAGGCGAGGATGCTCCGGATGCGGAATATTGCGCCGAAGGTGTTTGTGCGCATGCGCAGGTGGGCTTTTTCTCGGAGGAATTCGAGTGTGTGACCTTTTTTCTGGAGGGGATATGTTTCGGTGTCGGCTGTTCCGTAGATTTCGAGGGTCTTAGCCTGTATTTCGGCTGTCTGTCCTTTGCCCATTGATTCTACGAGCAGTCCGGTCACGCAGATCGATGCTCCGGTGGTGATTGGCTTGAGCTGTTCGTCGGTGAAGGCGCTCATGTCAAAGACTATCTGTATGTTTTTGATTGTTGAGCCGTCGTTGAGGGCTACGAACTGGACGTGTTTGTTACCGCGACGGGTTCTGACCCATCCTTTGACGCAGACGTCGGTGCCGATGAGTGCGGGGTTGAATATGTCGGCTATTCTGGTTCGTTTCATGTGGTTGATATGTTGGTTTTTTGGTTGTTTATTGTTTATTCAAATGAGCCCATTTTGAGGAAGTTGACTTCTTCCTGAGTGAGGTAGCGCCAGCGTCCGCGGGGGAGGTTCTTTTTGGTGAGTCCGGCGAAGTAGACGCGGTCAAGTTTTGTGACGTGGTATCCGAGATGTTCAAAGATACGGCGCACGATGCGGTTGCGACCGGAGTGGATTTCGATGCCTGCCTGATTGCGGTCTGTTTCGGTGGCGTAGCTGATTTCATCGGCATGTATGGGACCGTCCTCAAGCTCGATGCCGTCGGCTATGCGCTGCATGTCCTCTTCGGCGATGTCTTTGTCGGTCCAGACGTGGTAGATTTTTTTCTTGACGTACTGGGGATGTGTAAGTTTTGAGGCGAGGTCGCCGTCGTTGGTCAGGAGGAGTACGCCGGTGGTGTTGCGGTCAAGACGTCCTACGGGGTAGATGCGTTCGTTGCATGCTCCTTTGACTATGTCCATGACGGTGAGGCGACCGTTGGGGTCGTCCGATGTGGTGATACAGTCCTTGGGTTTGTTGAGCAGTATGTAGCATTTTGATTCGAGTGCCACTACTTTGCCATCGTATTCGACTACGTCGCTGTGGGTTATCTTGGTTCCGAGCTCGGTGGTTACTTCACCGTTGACTTTTACAAGTCCATTCTGGATGTATTCATCGGCTTCGCGGCGCGAGCAGATGCCGGCGTTAGCCATGAATTTGTTCAGACGAATCTGTTCGTTGGGATCGGGTATGGGCATCTCGTATTCGACGCGTTTGGGACGTGGCACGAAGCTTTTGCCGGGGCGTGGCTGCTGAGGACGACGGAACTGTGCGCCCTGCTGCTGATTGCCCTGCTGACGGTAGCCGCGTTGCTGATTGCCCTGCTGACGGTAGCCACCCTGCTGGGGTGTGCGCTGGCGGTAACCGCCTTGTTGCTGATTGCCTTGCTGACGGTATTCGCCCTGCTGGTTGGGCTGACGATAGCCGCCCTGCTG
>CAMWVE010000010.1 GCA_947177685.1 uncultured Porphyromonadaceae bacterium
TGTGTACTTAACCTGATGCTCTTTTTTCAGGTTTATTATCCCGAACTCGCGTTATCAGTTAAAAATAGCCCCGGTCACACAACTGATATTGTTTGACCGGGGTATTTTTATAATTATTATCAACCTATATTGTCTGTGGTTATGGACGAAACCTTCTCGGTACAGTCAGTTCACTCCTTCACGGTAGTGAGGTCATTGAAAAGCCTGATGTATTTAGGCATGTAGAATATTCCGGTTGAGATTAACCCAACAGCCAGAGTTATTACAACAAGCCAGAAGGCAAGAGGATTCACTGTTATCAGATTGGGGAGAAACAGCGTGAAGAACACTGCCAGAAAGACAACTGATACGGCTTCACCTGAGATGGTATAAATCCTGATTTTTGTAACCTCGGCAAACAGTTTGCGCGGGCTGAGCAATGAGACATTCAACCGCTTGAATTTGATGTAAAGAAAGGAATACCAGACAGCTGCCACAGTCAAAAAAGAAATCATGTATATGAGGAGATAGGTAGGGAAGGCTACTTGATTGACTTTTCCGATCAACATGAATGTGAATACTACCGCGAGAATGGCATTTGACAAAATACCTTTTCGATATTTCTTTAGAATACTTTTCTGGGCAGTCTGAGATGCCTTGACATCAATCTTTATTTCATTGTCAGTCTTTTCCAGAACATGTTCAAGCAAAGTCATATTTTTTTTCAGTTCGTCGAGTTTCATATTAAATCTGTTTTGAAAGTTTTTCTTTAATTCTGTGTAATTTAGTTGCAACCGTATTTCGCTTCATGCCAATGGTTTCGGCTATTTCATCGTAGGAATATTCATCGAGCCATAGCAGGACAATTGCCTTTTCTATATCTTCGAGTCGGCTTATCATTGAGTGTAGCATCAGCAGGTTCTCACGTTGTGCGTCATCTATTTCAGAGGATAAGTCAATAAATCCGAAATCCATCGACACTGTTTCAATTTTTGATTTTTCAGTGCGGATTGCCATCAGGGCTGCATTTACCGCAACGCGATACACCCATGTTGATAGCTTGCTGTCACCCCGGAAACGGCTCATACTCAACCAAAGATTTATGTAAACCTCCTGACGTAAATCCTCATAAGGCAATTTTTCCGTCGCATAGAAATAGCAGATTTTGTTGATGATTCGGGAGTGTTCCCTGACTATTCGGGTAAACTCCTGTTCTGTGATAGGTGGACTTTCCATTTCGTATTTGTTTCTTTTGTGATTTTGTTTGATAAGATGCATAAAACAAATAGATAGTTTCACAGTCATCAAATTTTCAGCAAAAATAAAACCAATTTTATTCATGGAATTCAGTAGATCGACCCGAAATCACAACATTTGTTGAGAAACGGAATGGAATATATTGACTAACTTTGCGAAAATAATAAAATTTTTACAATGAAGTTTATAAGATTATTTATTTTATCAGTTGCATTGCTGATTGGCACTGCAGCCCATGCTGAAAAGCCCGAAAGGATAATAATTTTCAACGGCTATTATTTTAACGAACTTCCGGCTGTCATAAAGAGCCACAGCACTCCTCATGACATGAAGATGTTTTTTATTGAAACTCCCAATGCTACCAAGGCTATCGGCATGTGTTCGCCATCAGTTGAACTCTCTGAGGATGCTTTACGATATTCAATTCCGGTGGAAAATGTTCCGGAAGGTGAAGAACTGCTGCGCCGTTACAACGAAAAGAAAAATGAGAACAGTATAAACTTCACATTGTCTGCGACAAAACCTCTAATCAATGTCGGAGACAAGTTTCCGAAGTTCTCCGCAACTGACATAAACGGCAAAACATGGACTAACGCTGACATTGAGGGCAAAGTGATGGCGCTTAACCTCTGGTTCACCGGATGCGGACCATGTCGCAAAGAGATGCCGGAACTTTCCACTTGGAAAGATGAAATGCCCGATGTGATGTTCTTCTCATCTACATATGAAGCTCCTGAAATTGCCCGACAGGTTCTCGACAAAGTTAACTTCAACTGGATTCCACTCGTAAATGATACTCAATTCAAGGAATGGATTGGAAGAAACGGATATCCACTTACCATCATCGTCGATAAATCGGGTAAAATAGCAGCCTTTGAATATGGCACATCTCCCGAACAACGCGACGCTTTAAAGAACAAAATTTTGCAACTTCGTTAAGCTCAGACTAACATCCATTACTATATTTAACGACTTAATTAAATTTTTAAACAAATAGAATTATTTAAAAATTGAGATTCCGTTAACTTAAATAAACTTAATATTTGGCGAGAAATTTTGTATGGGATTTGATATTCTATAAATTTGCCTTGTAATCAACTATTTAGTAATCTAATATTTTTATTTATGCGTAAAATCACATTTATTCTTGTAGCATTATTGATGGCAACCGCTGTAAGTGCCCAAAATATAAATCGAGGCTATCGCGGATTCTTAGAATGGGACAACAACTTATCAAATTATGAGTACGGCTTTTTCGGTGAGAAAGAAACAATCTGGTCAACCGGTTTGTCTACATCGCACGGCTATCAGTTCAACCCCAACATTTTTGTGGGTGCAGGACTTATGATTGAACGAAGCACCAAACATGAACAATGGACAGTCCCGGTATTCGCTCAGTTCCGCACAGACCAGACTTTTGGCGAGTTCACTCCCTTCGGAGATGTGCGACTCGGTTACAATATGACAGATGGCGGCGGTATATATTTCTCTCCAACGGTTGGCTACAGATTCAACCTTGGACGTAAAATGAACCTCAATTGGGGTGTCGGGTTGACATTGCGAGGTTATTCGTTAGATCGCTATGAAGTGAAGATGGATGATATAACAAGTTCTTCAATGGACTTGATTTATCTTGGCAAGTCGCATCACACCAACACAATGTTCACAATGCGTTTGGGTATTGATTTTTAAGTTTCCCTTATATAGCCAAAAAAAGTGTGTCACTTTCGGCTTTCCGAGGGTGACACACCTTTTTTATCTGATTAAGTTTTTACTATCTGATTAGAGTATTTACTATCTGATAAAGGGTAAATTCTTAATGAAGTAAAGACTCATAGAGGTTACTTTTTCTGTTCTTTCTCCCAGCTGTCCTTCAAGCCGATTGTACGATTGAAGATGAGATGTTCGGGAGTTGAAGAAAGGTCAGAAGTGAAGTAGCCGATGCGCTGGAACTGGAATTTGGCTCCCTGTTTGGCATTTTCGGCAATGAAAGGATCAACCTTAATACCTTCCACAATCTTGAGAGAATCAGGATTGAGGAGTTCGCGGAAATCGCGCTCAGTTTCAGCTGACGGGTTCTCGACATTGAACAGACGGTCGTAGAGACGAGCTGTTGCATCGACTGCATGCGGAACCGATACCCAGTGGAGAGTGCCTTTCACCTTGCGTGATGCTCCGGGCAGACCACTGCGGCTATCCGGATCATAGGTGCAGTAGATTTCCTCTATCTCACCGTTCTCATTTTTCTTGACACCTGTACACTTGATAATGTAAGCCCCTTTCAGACGTACTTCGCCATCGGGAGCCAGACGGAAGAATTTCTTGGGGGGATTTTCCATGAAATCCTCACGCTCGATGTAGATTTCGCGCGAGAAAGGCATTGAGTGGCTGCCGGCAGTAGGATCTTCGGGATTATTGTCCATCTCTACCATTTCTGTCTGACCTTCGGGATAGTTGGTAATGACAACTTTCACCGGATTCATTACAGCCATACCGCGGGTTGCAATGGCGTTGAGATCCTCGCGGACAGCATGTTCAAGCAATGAGACGCTGTTCAGTGCCTCATATTTGGTGTAACCGATACGTTCTATGAAGTTACGGATTGAGCGAGGTGTGAAACCACGGCGACGCATACCTGAAATGGTTGGCATGCGGGGATCATCCCAACCTTCTACCAGACCCTCTTTCACCAGTTGGAGAAGCTTACGCTTACTCATGACGGTGTATGTGAGGTTGAGTCGGTTAAACTCAATCTGACGTGGGCGATAGGTTTCATCGGCAAGCTCATCAACAAAATAGTCGTAGAGCGGGCGGTGGGGTACGAACTCCAGTGTGCAGATTGAGTGTGTGACACCCTCGAAGTAGTCGCTCTGACCATGCGCGAAGTCATACATGGGGTAAACTTTCCATGTGGTTCCGGTGCGATGATGGGGAGTTTTAATGATGCGGTACATGATGGGGTCACGGAAGTGCATGTTGGAAGAAGCCATGTCAATTTTGGCACGGAGCACACGCGCACCCTCATCGAACTCACCGTTGTTCATGCGAATGAACAGGTCCAGATTCTCCTCCGGAGTACGGTTCCTGTAAGGACTTTCAGTTCCCGGAGTGGTGGGTGTTCCTTTCTGTTCGGCAATCTGTTCCGATGTCTGATCGTCAACGTAGGCTTTACCTTCCTTGATCAGTCGGCAGGCAAGTTCAAAAAGCTGAGGGAAATAGTCCGAGGCATAATATTCTCTGTTGCCCCAGTCAAAGCCGAGCCAGTGAATATCTTCGCGGATTGAGTCGACATATTCCACATCTTCCTTGACCGGGTTGGTATCATCGAAGCGGAGGTTGCAAGTGCCACCGAACTTTTCAGCCACGCCAAAGTCCATGCAAATAGCCTTTGCATGACCGATGTGGAGGTAGCCGTTAGGTTCAGGCGGGAAACGTGTGTTAAGGCGTCCGCCGTTCTTACCTGCCTTGAGATCATCGAGGACAATCTGTTCCACGAAACTCAAGCTTTTCTTCTCGGTGCTTTCTGCTTCTTTAATTTCTTCCATATTTATGTGTTAAACGGTTGAAGTGACAGTTGAAAATGATTACAAAATTAGTTAATTCCTGCAGAATACACAAATTTCAGGCAGAGTTATCCCTGAAGAATATCATTTGCCGAAACCTGATAATCGGGCAGCATTGATTTGAGTTCCTCAAACACGGGAGTCATTTCACGCGCCGTGGCATCATTATCGCTCATGCCGAGCAGACGATCAATGAGGTAGCGCGCTCTGACAGGGTCACGCCATCCGAGTTTGTCGAAATTGTTATTCCACTCACACACCCATGAGATAAAGAAGTCTGCTTTTGCAAGTTTATAATTCATCAACCACAACCTGTTGGTAAACTCCTTTATAGCATCGTAGTCAGCAGTCTTTACCAACTCGGAGATTTCTTCACGGCAACGTTCAAGGTTGCGCTCATCATCGGCTGAACCATATTTTTTTACGTCATGCGCATATATATTCAGCAACCGATGGAGGTGGTTCACCGCCCTGTCGACCTTGTTGGAATTAAACTCGCGGTCAACTTCCTCACTGATTCGTCGGAGTTGTTCAAACAGGGAGTCTTTCAGTTCCCTGTCATCAGTTTCAGTGAAACGACGAATTATCGATGAAATTTCATTTGCGACATTTTCTTTATCCAGTGTCCGTGCCTTCTGAATAGCCACTGAAGCTTCGTGAGTGGCTATGGAGAGAGGTATCTCGGACTTAGTAGCAGCGGTGACGCGGTCAGTAACATCAAGTTCAATATCCAAATAGGGTATGTCGACAACAAAACTGTCGATTCTGCCCGATTTGTCGGCATGCAGACGCAGGTTCACGTCGCTCCCGGCAGGCAGAATAGCAGGCAGGTCATCGCCGTTGATAATCACGTCATAAAGGTGATTACACAGAATGGCGCGAGTCACCATATCCTCATATTCCTCCTTCTGATAAAGTGATATTCGTATTTCAGTGGTGCAGTCGCCCGGAATTATGTCCTGACGTGTACGCAACCCTCTGATGACACCGGTAGCAGGAAGTCTGACACCACGCTGCAAACCTGTGATGGTCTTGAAAACCTCATCGTCATCATTGTTGCTCACGCCCACACCCATCGACAAGGGCATTATTGCGTCGGCAATACCGTCGACACCCTGAATAACCGAAATTTCAGCCGGTTCACATTCAAGTCGCTTTCCCTGAGGAGAATAGCACCGGATAGTGAACAGGTTAATGCAATCTTTCTTCAGAGGAAGTTCCACCACATCGCCTTGTGCGTTAATCTTGAGAGGACCGGTTGTGCAACATCCGTCGTTACGCGTAAACTCCACTGACACGACAGCGTCAGACGGGAGTCCGGATTTTTCTGTCAACAGTTTCACCGAAGCATATTCCCTTAATTCAGCCGATTCTCCTTTTGCAATTACCTCGAGCTGCACTTTAGAATTGTTACGGACCGAGTCAAGCACGGTTTCCGGAAGAGTTATGGTTGAAGCATAAAGTGCGGCACCGTGTGAAACGCAAGTCATCGGGTCAATGTCATCCCGGATATTTGCCGGAATAGCCTCACGAAGCATTTCGCGCAGCAACGGAGTCATGGTGGGTCCGCCGACAAGGACTATATCACGGATTTTCGACGGATCTACTACTGCACGGCGCAACAGATTGAGGGTCAAATCAATGGCTCGATGGAAGAAGGGACGCTGAATACGGTCAAGCACCGCGCGTGATATTACCAGCTCGAGTTCTATCGGTTCACCCAAGTCGTCAACACCGAAATTCTCATCGAGGTCGGATTCCAGAGTGTATTGCTCAAGCGTTGAAAGGGCTATTTTTGCCTCCTCAACCTTGTTTTTCCACATAGCCTTGAACTGCTTAGGACGGTGGGTGAGAATCTGATCAATCTTGTAACGCGATCTCAGGTGCGGGATTATCAGAGCATCAATAATTTCCTCATCTATATCCTTTCCTCCCAACGTGTTACATCCGGTTGTATCGACCGGCGATACAATTCCGTTCTGCATGCGCATCAGGGCAACATCAAATGTGCCGCCACCCATGTCGAACACCAGCCAGAACTTGTCAGATCTGTCAGCGGTGACACCATAGGCAATCGAAGCCGCAATCGGTTCCTGCAACAGTTCCACATAATCCAGACCTGCTTTGCGAGCCGCACGGACCGTGGCATCCTTCTGGTTATTGTCGAACATAGCCGGTACGGTGATAACAGCCGAGCGCACATCGTCATCGTAGACCATGCGCTTAAGTTCCATCAACACCTCGGCAGACAACTCCTCAGGAGTGAAACCGCGGTTGAGAATGGTGGAGAAATAGCGGACATCCTTGCCCATCTGACGTTTGAATTCAATGAAGGAGTTGAAGGAGAATTCATTTGACTCATAGGCAAGAGTATAGTCGCGCTGCAACAGGTTGTGAGCCTTGTCGCCAACCACAACCGCACCACGACGTGTCACCGCCACGCACGACGGTATCACGGGACGCTGTATGTTGCTTTTAACCGTTACCGGAAAACCGTTGACTATGCGGGATATGGCTGAATTGGTAGTTCCCAAATCAATTCCGTAGATAATTCTATTCGTTTTCATGGCGGGGTGAATCATTAAAAGAGACAACTATTGAAGCGCTCTGGATTAAATTATTATTGAAAAGAACGGCAGGTCGGATCACTTTTTTAACCACGCTTTTGCCGGGTTCGAGGGAGCCGTCATATTGCAGCGTTACCTGATGATTGTCAGCCTGATTATATTCTGTTCCCATCAGTTCGGGCATTTCGTAGCCGAGTGAGGAGTAGACCGCTTTCATTGAAAGCACACGGTTGGATATGTTGCTGACACCTTTTACGGTGTAGTCCATCTGGCGCAGGTTCTGCTCTATGCGTGATATTTCATTAAGAACTGCAAGATTCAGATCATGATTGATTGTGAGGCATGCCTCTTCCGCCTTTCTCAGCCGTGAGTTTAGATCGCGCAAGGTTTCAGTCTGCTTTCGCTGATTACGCGACCCGGAAACAACCATGGCAATGATGATCGCAAGCAGCAATAGTATTATGACGGAAAAAAACATAATCATAGGCAGTTCAGATTGCTTAACAGTGATGAATAATTTTCTTTACAACGCTCTTTAAGCGGTGTGCCGGAGGCAATGGAAGCAACCTGTTTCAACAGCGACAGTATGATTTTGCTCTCCTGCTCCGTGACCCCTGCATTGTAGAGGTCGATGGATTTCTCAAGCACGGTGCGCGCAACAGAGTCACGCAACATGCCGAGTCCGGCGTTTGAAAGAGGGGTGATTTCTGTAATTTTATCAATATTACCGCTTATGCTCCTCAGTTTATCAGCTATGATGGATGCGCTACGATATGATTCCGAGCGAATCAGGGTGAGTTCATTCTCTACCTCACTGCTCCATCTGCGGCGATACAATTCATTCAACGTATTAATTGCCAATGAATTGGAATTAAACCCAAGCGAAATTGTGTCAAATGGAAGATATTCTGAAAGCAGTTCGGCAAAGAGATCATACAGTTTCTCCTCCGAGGGATGCGGCTCATCGCCAATTATAGCCTTGACAAATTCATTCCTGAGCCTTTCGTTCTCAATTACAGAAATGACTTGAGCTATTCCCGTTTCAAGCTTACCGTCGAGGAAACTGAGTACTGCCGAATTAATCCGGGAGGAGAAGCTGTTTTGTTCAGCCGCTAAAATATCACGCGCCGCCTCCAAGTCATTACGGTCAAGCTTATCGATTGAATAGGCGTCAACAGGGGTGACCACAGAGAACCACACCAAGGCATACTTAAGCCTGAGTTCAGGTGAAAAACGCATGACAGAACATGGCTCAAGCATGGCGGCATTACGGTGAACAGTTCCGAAAACCGACGGGATGTCAAGGGGCATTAGGCATGGGCGCCCTACCCTCGCATAAACATTCAACTTGTTGAGCGACGCCATAATTTCCCTTTCCGTGCTGTTTGCAGGAATGCCTAAAATCCTATACGGATTGGTGATTATGAATCGCGGGAGAGCCATAAAGTTGAAACGATAGAGATGGGCAAACTTATCAGTTGCCCATCTCAGAGATAAATTTGATTCTTACCAGACGGATTTCATCTTCAGTGCAGTCCGAGCCGAGTTCGTTGATTGCCTCGTTGATATCATCGCTCTCGCTTGACTTGAAATAATCGAAAATCTCCTCCTGATGATCTTCATCAATCACCTCATCGATGAAATAATTGATGTTGATTTTTGTGCCGGAATAAACAATAGCTTCAATCTGATCAAGAAGCTCGCTGAACTCCAACCCTTTAGATTCCGCAAACTCATCGAGAGCGATTTTGCGGTCGATTGACTGGATAATTGAGATTTTCAGTTTGCTCTTGTTTGCGAAGCTGCGGACACGAAGATCCTCGGGACGCTCTATTTCATTCTCCTCCACATGAGTCTTGATGACGCGCAGAAACTCTTCGCCATAGCGTTTCGCCTTACCTGCCCCAACTCCGGGAATGGTTGCGAGTTCTTCCATGGTGATGGGATAAGTAGTTGCCATAGCCTCCAGCGAGGGATCCTGAAAAATAACATAAGGTGGCAATGACAGTTTTTTTGCCTGTTTCTTTCGCAGATCTTTCAGTATGGAATAGAGTTCGGGGTCAACCGCACATGAGCCGCCCGACTTCACCATTGAAGGTTCTTCTTCCTCGGTGAAATCATTATCCTCCACAATCTTGAACGATTTGGGCGATTTCAGGAACGATTCGCCTGCGGGGGTAATCTTGATTACTCCGAAATTCTCAATGTCGCGCTCCAGATAACCGGCAATGACACCCTGACGGATTACGGCGTTAAGATAGCGCTCGTCAGCCTTTGACGTGCAGCCGAACACATCGAGTTCATCGTGGTTATATGATTTGACATCGTTGGTGCTCTTACCGAGCATTACATCAATAATATGGTTTGACTTAAATTTTTCCTTTAAGGCGGTCACCGTTTCAATGACCGCGCACAAATCATCTTTAGCTTCCACTTGTTTCTTAGGATTTAAACAGTTGTCGCAATTTCCACAATCATTTTCATTATATTCTTCACCAAAATAGTGCAGCAATGTTTTACGTCGGCACACCGATGATTCGGCATAGCTTGCCGTTTCAACAAGCAGCTGCTTGCCTATCTCCTGTTCAATCAAAGGTTTGCTCTGCATGAACTTCTCCATCTTCTGAAGGTCCTTCGAAGAGTAGAATGTTATGCACCTACCCTCGCCTCCGTCACGTCCGGCTCGACCGGTTTCCTGATAATAACCCTCAAGCGACTTGGGCATGTCATAATGAATGACGAAGCGGACGTCAGGTTTGTCAATACCCATTCCGAACGCTATCGTAGCCACTATGACATTAACCTTTTCCAACAGGAAGGCATCTTGATTCTCGGAACGTTGCTGTCCGTCCATACCTGCATGATAGGGAAGCGAGGATATGTTGTTCAGCTTAAGCAGTTCCGAGAGTTCCTCAACCTTCTTTCGGCTCAGACAGTAGATGATGCCTGACTTTCCGGGGTTATTTTTTATGAATCGGATAATCTCCTTGTCGATGTTGGGCGTTTTCGGACGTACCTCATAATAAAGATTCTCGCGGTTGAACGATGACTTGAACACGCGGGCATCAGTCATGCCGAGGTTCTTCTGAATGTCGTGCTGCACCTTGGGAGTGGCAGTGGCAGTCAGGGCAATCACCGGATGTTGCGAAATCTCGTTGATAATGGGTCGGATGCGACGATATTCCGGACGGAAGTCATGTCCCCACTCTGAAATACAGTGAGCCTCGTCGACAGCATAAAACGAAATCTCGACTGACGAGAGGAATTCAATATTTTCATCCTTTGTCAGCGATTCCGGAGCGACATAGAGCAGTTTTGTCTTGCCGCAGCGTATGTCATGCTTGACAAGGTCTATAGCCGATTTGTTGAGCGAGGAATTCAGGAAGTGAGCCACTCCGTCATCCTCCGAATAGTTCCGCATGGCATCGACCTGATTTTTCATCAGTGCTATGAGGGGAGAGATTACGATAGCCGTACCTTTCATAAGCAATGCCGGCAGCTGATAGCAGAGCGATTTTCCGCCACCGGTAGGCATCAGAACGAATGTGTCGTGCCCCTCCATAAGGGAGCGTATTATGGCTTCCTGATTTCCTTTGAAGTTGTCGAATCCAAAGTGGTATTTCAGAGCATCAATAAGTTCGTTGTTCATACGGCATATAGTTCAGGAGAGAAAACATTTTGTAATTGCTGATTATTCAGAAGCGCCGACGGGCGCATGATGTTAAACAGTTGATGAGTGTTCTAATTATAATTGGTAAGATTATGCTTGTTGGGTTTCAAAATTGGCTTCGCGCAACTTCTGCATGCAGTAGTCGGCATCCACCACAAATTTCTTTTTCTTCATGGAGGGAGCATCAAACATGGCGTCGACCATCACCGTTTCGACTATTGAACGGAGTCCGCGGGCGCCAAGCTTGTATTCCACAGCTTTGTCGACAATCAGGTCAAGTGCCTCAGGAGTAAATTCCAGTTTAATGCCATCCATTTCAAACAACTTGACATACTGCCGGATGATAGCATTCTTAGGCTCGGTCAGAATGTTTCGGAGTGCCTCGCGGGAGAGCGGCTCAAGGTTTGTTATGATGGGGAGACGCCCGATTATTTCCGGTATGAGACCGAACGACTTAAGGTCCTGAGGAGCAACATGCTTCATGATGTTGTTCTCATCGACCCGCTTGCGGGCGTTACCCGATACATAACCAACGGCATGCGTGTTCAGTCGCTGTGCAATCTTGCGTTCGATGCCGTCAAAAGCCCCTCCGCAGATGAACAGTATATTCTTTGTGTCGACAGGTATCATTTTCTGCTCGGGATGCTTACGTCCGCCCTGCGGAGGAACGTTTACAATGGATCCTTCGAGCAGTTTCAGCAAACCCTGCTGCACACCTTCGCCACTCACATCACGGGTAATCGAGGGATTATCGCCTTTTCGGGCTATCTTGTCGATTTCATCAATAAAGACGATACCGCGCTCGGCAGCTTTCACATCGTAATCAGCAGCCTGAAGCAGACGCGTAAGCAGCGATTCGATATCTTCGCCCACATAGCCTGCCTGAGTCAGAACCGTGGCGTCGACAATGGTGAACGGCACGTTGAGAAGTCGGGCTATTGAACGAGCCAACAGAGTTTTACCGGTGCCTGTAGGACCAACCAATATCACGTTGCTCTTTTCGATTTCAGTGTCGTCATCGGTTTTTTGCGCCAGACGTTTATAGTGATTGTAAACTGCAACCGACAGATATTTCTTTGCCTCTTCCTGACCCACTACATATTGATCAAGAAAAGCGCAGATTTCGCGTGGCTTGGGTATGTTCTGCAATGATGTATTGAATTTCGATGTCGATTTCTCAGACTTATCATTTTGAAATTCATTTATCATCATGTTGATTTGCTCCACGCAGTTCGAGCAAATGAAAGTGTCACCGTTCAGTGGCGAGGGTATAAAAAACTCGCTGTGACTGCCCGGCTGCCCACAGAAGCTGCAATATTTTTCGTAATTATTCTTTTTTGCCATAAAAAATCATTTTTAACCGTCGCGGAGAGGTGGGGTCACCACAACGCCGCGCGGTTCAATGCCATGGTAATCAATGACGTGCCTTGATCAGAACATCGTCAATCATACCGTAGTCCTTGGCTTCCTGAGCTGTCATCCAATAGTCACGGTCAGAGTCACGTTCCACTTTTTCAAATGGCTGACCTGAATGACTCGCTATGATTTCGTAGAGTTCCTTTTTCAACATCTGAATCTGACGGGCTGTGATTTCGATGTCACTTGCCTGACCCTGAGCGCCACCCATGGGCTGATGTATCATCACGCGCGAATGGTTAAGGGCGAAACGTTTACCGGTTGTACCAGAAACGAGCAATACCGCTGCCATAGAGGCAGCCATGCCGGTGCAGATTGTGGCTACATCACTTGAAATATATTGCATGGTGTCATAAATGCCCAGACCTGCATAAACCGATCCGCCGGGCGAGTTGATGTAGATTGAAACATCTTTGCCGGGGTCAGCGGAATCAAGGTAAAGCAGCTGTGCCTGAATGACATTGGCTGTGTATTCGTTAACGTCTGTACCAAGGAAAATAATACGATCCATCATCAGACGTGAGAACACGTCCATCTGCGCCACGTTGAGCTGACGTTCCTCAATGATGGTCGGAGAAATGTAACTTGAAACAATGTTTGAAGAAGCAGCCTTCGACGACATGTATGATGCGGTCTGGTCAAAAGTCAGACCGTTCATGCCAAGGTGCTTCACTGCAAAATCTCTAAAATCTTTACTCATATCTTATTTATAATAGAAGTTCATAAAATCAGACCGGCAGGTTCCTCCAAAGCCTTTATTTCAGAAGCGCCGGACCGGAGAAAAGGTTGAAAACCGGACTCGAAACGCCGCCTTATGCTGCCTTGTTATAAACCCGAGTCTATCTGTTTTGTATTTTCTATTCAAAATTATAAAAAATTACGCGGAACTGCAAAAAAAATTTCAATATAATTTCAATATTTCCGGTGAACCGAGAATTATTTTGCCCTTTTTTAATTTTTAATGTGTGAAAGTCGTGATTTTTTCCACAAATGTTGTAATTTTGTATATTGTTACTTAAAGATTTTCCAATGACAAAATTTGACAATCAATCATACGACCCATCCATTCTTGATTTGGACACCGATGCCTACTCCACTCCGGGCAATTCCGCGAAAACCGGGAAACGTCAGGCAAAGGATAAACCCTCCGCTGAAACAGAGCCTCAACAAGCTTTGCATGAAAAGGATCCTGAGAAAACCGGCGTTAAAAAGAAGCCTGTTGAAACGGAGCCTATGGAATCTGGACCATCGATCTGGCGAAAAATCATTGATTTTTTCTGCGACCGACGCACACATGGCGCTATCGGTCTGTTGCTGATCGGCTTCTCGGCATACGTTCTTATTGCATCGTTGTCATTTTTTGTCAGCGGTAAAAAGGATGTAAGCGCAATTAATCAGCAAACCATAGAGCAGCTGTCGCAACAGCCTGACAGTGTGGAGAACGCCGCAGGTCCGGCAGGTGCAGTGATGTCGCAGGTGATACTCACGCAGTCGTTCGGCATAGGTGCTATGGTCATGATAATCTATCTTACCACCATAGGACTGGCGCTGTTGCGTGTCATAAAAATCAAATTCTGGTCATTCACGTTCAAATCTCTGTTCATTGCCCTAACTCTTTCCATGGTTGCCGGTTTGCTAACCTACGGCATGGAAAGCCACTTCCTGTGGGGAGGCTTGCACGGTCGCATGATGAACATGCTGCTCATTCAGCGGTTCGGATGGACGGGTGCAGTAATTGTCAGCCTGTTGCTCGTGGGTGTGATAGCAATGATTTACCTGAACGAGCTGATAACGCTTTACAAGATTTCGCGGGCTCGAATGAAAGCCGTCAAAGAACGCCGTGAACAGGCGCGACTGGAACGGGAGAAGCGTGAGCAGGCAGTGCGTGAAAACATGTCGGATAAGGGTGTTTCGGATGAAACCGATGAGCAGAAATCCGCCGTGGAGGAAGATGAAACCATAACTTCGGAAGAGAAAAAAGTGGTGTTCGATGAACATGACGCACAGGAGCAGAAGGAGATGGATGATATTGCCGAGCAGACCGATGATGAACCGGTTGCGGAACATGAGCCGAAGGATGATGAAGCGCTACTTGACGAAATGATGAATGTTCACCGTGAGAAAACGGATGATACAGAAAATGTCACTCTTGCCGATGAGTCATCTGAAGCTATGGATGATGTTACGGCGACGGATGATGAACCGGCTGTAAAGAATGAACCGGGGGCAGACAAAATCGATGATGAAGTTCCACTGGAAATAATTCACAACGAGATTGAACAGGCTGAAAGCATCAACAATCCGTTCGATCCCACCGCAGAACTGTCGCACTATCAGTTCCCGCCGCTTGACCTGCTCATAGACCACCCCACGGACACCACCCGTAACACCGTTCAGGAGGAGGATAAGGAACGTATCATACGCTCTTTGCGCGAATATGGCATCAATATCACCAAAATAGATGCCACCGTGGGTCCTACGGTTACTCTATTCGAGATTGTCCCTGAAGAGGGTACCCGCATCCAGCAGATAAAGCGTCTGGAGGATGACCTCATGCGCAGTCTTTCAGCAATAGGTATCCGTATTGTTGCCCCGATACCCGGCAAAGGCACCATCGGCATTGAAGTGCCAAACAAGAATCCGCAGACGGTAGGTATCCGTGCAGTCTTGTCATCAAAAAAATATCAGGAGTTCAAGGGTGAATTGCCTATGGCTATGGGTGCCACAATCTCCAACGAGGTTTATGTAGCCGACCTTGCCAAGATGCCTCACCTGCTTGTGGCAGGTGCAACAGGTCAGGGTAAATCCGTAGGTCTGAACACTATCATTGCCTCGCTTATCTACCGCAAGCACCCATCGACACTGAAGTTTGTGCTGATTGACCCCAAGATGGTTGAGTTTTCGCTTTACAGCAAGCTCGAGCATCACTATCTTGCAAAAATGCCTGACGAGGATGAACCCATAATCACACAGACTGACAGGGTTATATCGACCCTCAACTCGCTTTGCGTGGAGATGGAAAACCGCTACCGTCAGCTTAAGAGCGCAGGAGTAAGAAACATCAAGGAATATAACGACAAATTCACCGCACGGCAGCTTAACCCGGAGAAAGGGCATCAGTTCCTCCCCTACATAGTGGTGATAATCGATGAGTTTGCCGACCTGATTTCTGTTCTTGGCAAAGAGGTCGAGACTCCTGTGGCGCGAATCACTGCAAAGGCACGCGCCGTGGGTATTCACATGATTATCGCCACACAGCGACCCTCAATCGACGTTATCACCGGTGTAATCAAGAACAATATTCCCGGTCGTATAGCCTTCAAAGTTCCGCAGAGCATCGACAGTAAGACAATTCTGGACCGCACCGGCGCCAATCAGCTGATTGGTCGCGGCGACATGCTTTTCCTCAACGGCAGCAATCTTGAACGAGTGCAGTGCGCCTTCATCGATACCCCTGAAGTTGAGGCAATCTGTAACTTCATTGAGAACGAGACCGGCTTCCCGACTCCCTATCTCCTCCCCGACTATAATCCCAACGGGGCTAACGAAGGAAATGCAGGAGCCGTAACCGAACGTGACCCGTTGTTTGCCGAATGTGCCCGCTTCATAATTCAGTCGGGAACAGCCTCCACATCGTCGCTGCAGCGACGCTACGGCATAGGCTATAACCGTGCAGGCAAAATTATGGACCAGATGGAGGCAGCCGGAATCGTGGGTCCTGCCATGGGCAGTAAGCCGCGTCAGGTGCTTCTTGACATAATAGCGCTTGAGCGTCTGCTTGAGGATATGGGCATCTGACCATGTCATCTCAACCTTTTACATGCAATAGATGTTTTGTAGACATGAAAAAAATTTTTTTAATTATCAGTCTGATTGTTCCGTTGTTCGCCGCTGCAGCTACCACTGCCTCGTCAGTGGTGGAAAAAACTGTGGAGACCATCCGCAAGGCTCCGAGCATCTCAGCCAATATAACGATTGAGACCGAAGGGCATCCTGCCACCGGCACAATAATATTGTCGGGCGACCGCTTCATGATTGACTCTCAGGTTGGGTCACGATGGTTCGATGGCAAAACGCTGTGGGCATACTCACCGCAGACCAATGAGGTGACCGTTACAGAGCCGACTGATGAAGAACTTGCTGAAATCAATCCGTTTCAGTTCCTGAAAAGTGCGCGTAACGACTTCACTCCGCGATTGCTGAAATCAGCTGCCGGAGCATACACTGTAGAGCTGAAACCTAAGAAGGGCAACTCCGGCATTACATCAGCCGTGGTAACCGTCGACAGCTCAACCTATCTCATCAAAAGCATAAAACTGACAGTAAACAAACAAGTGATAAACATCCGACTCTCCTCTGTAAGGACAGGCAAGGCTCTCCCCGACTCCATTTTCAGATTCGAGAAGCGTATGCTGCCCAAAGCGGAGATAAATGATCTCAGATAATAACAAATTAACGAAACATAACTATGGCAGAATTTTCAACCCCGTGTCTTATCATCGGTGCAGGTCCGGCAGGATATACTGCCGCGATATATGCCTCACGAGCTAACCTTACTCCCATCCTTTATGAAGGACATCAGCCGGGTGGACAGCTTACCACCACCACTGACGTGGAAAACTTCCCCGGATTCCCGTCAGCCATCAGCGGTCCGCAGCTCATGATGGATATGCGTGCGCAGGCTCAGGCTTTCGGTGCCGAAATACGTTCAGGTATCATTACCTCCGTAGACTTCAAAAATCGTCCGTTCACCGCAAAAGCGGATAATGGCGACACCGTCACAGCAACCACAGTCATCATAGCTACCGGCGCAAACGCCCGTTATCTGGGACTGCCTGACGAGGAGAAGTATTCAGGTCTGGGTGTATCGGCATGCGCTACTTGTGACGGATTCTTCTACCGTGGCAAAACAGTGGCAGTTGTCGGAGGCGGTGACTCCGCTTGCGAGGAAGCGCTCTATCTCAGCTCGTTGGCTTCAAAGGTTTACCTGATTGTACGCAAACCGTTTTTACGCGCATCGAAAGTGATGCAGGAGCGTGTGTTGAAAAATGAGAAAATCACGGTACTGTTCAACTGCAACACACTCGGTCTGTTCGGCGAGCCGAATCTGCAGGGTGCCAAATTGGTTGAGAATTCAGGCACTGAGAACGAACAGGTTTTCGACATTGCCATCGACGGATTCTTCCTCGCCATAGGTCACACGCCTAACACCGCACTGTTCAAAGACTGCATCCGTCTTGATGATAACGGCTACATCAAACTGGAGGATGGAACCAGCATGACCAACGTCGACGGCGTATTCGCTGCCGGCGATGTGGCTGACCCCCGTTATCAGCAGGCTATCTCCGCCGCAGGTATGGGCTGTCGTGCCGCCATGGATGCCGAACGATACATCACTGAAAACGGATTACGTTAACATACACGGCGTCGATGGCACAGAAATGTTGCCGTCAACGCCCCAATCTTTCACATCATGCTAACATACAACACTCAACAAAAAGAGCTTCTGCTCCCTGAATATGGCAGAACCATCCACAAGATGGTCGAGCACTGCATGAACATAGAGAACCGCGACGAACGCAATCTCTGTGCGCAGAGCATTATAAAAGCAATGGGTAACCTTTTCCCTGCCCTGCGCGATGGAGAGGACAACAGGCGCAAGCTGTGGGATCATCTTGCCATTATGTCAGACTTCAAGCTTGACATCGATTATCCTTACGAAATCATAAAACCCGACTCACTGCAGACCAAACCTGACAAAATATCTTACAGCCAAAACAGTTTCGCTTACCGTCACTACGGCAAAAACATAATCGGCTCAATTGAAAAGGCTGCTCAGATGGAGCCGGGTGAAGAACGCGACGCACTGGTCAGCGCCATTGCCAACCAAATGAAAAAAGTGATGCTGGCAAACTCTGACTCTGTCGAGGACGAGCGCATATACAACGACCTGCTGCACATCTCCCACGGGGCTATCCGTGCCAACCGCGAAAACTGCATCCTCAACGAATACAAACTGCCGCCTCAACCCACGGGCAAAAAGAAAAAGAAAAAATGATTACGCTTGCTGAACTCGTGAGCATAGGCAAATTCGGCAAGACCCACGGAATCAAAGGGGAAATAAATATGCTTGTCGAGCCGGAAGTCAATCCCATGGAGCTTAAGTGCATCGTCATGGAGATGGACGGCATCTTCGTGCCATTTTTCCTTTCCGGACTTCGCGAACGTGGCAATGGAGCTTATCTGGTCACCATTGACCGACTCGACTCCGAGGAGAAGGTTGCCGTGATGGTCAACAAGGAGATATATGCCCTTCGCAATGACGAGGCGTTGCAGTCAGATGATGACTATGATGATGAAGAAGGCATGTATGCTTCTGACCTGATTGGCTACACCATTATCACCGACTCTGGATTGAAGCTCGGCGAGATTGTCGATGTCAACGACAGCACTGAAAACAACCTTTTCATTGTTGATGTTCCGGGCAGAAATGAACCTCTGCTGATTCCTGTGGCGATGGAATTCATTGACGAAATTATTCCGGAGAGCCACACTGTTATCATGTCACTTCCGGAAGGACTTATCGAACATCAATAGCCATGAGCGACAATCCGCACCGCGAGACAGTTTTCAGAATGAAACGGTTTGAGATTATCAACCGCCGTTCAGCCATGAAACCGGGCACCGACGGTGTTCTGCTCGGGGCATGGGCAACGGCTGAGAACCCGGTGCGTATTCTGGATGTGGGAACCGGAACCGGACTGATTGCACTGATGCTCGCGCAACGCTATGCCGAGGCATTGATTACAGCCGTGGAAATTGACAAGACTGCTGCCGATGAGGCGCAAGCAAATTTTAAGAACTCCCCGTGGAGCGAGAGATTGTTCATTGTTCCCGGCGATTTCGCCCGGTTCGTGACATTCTCAAAGTTTGATCTTATCACAAGTAATCCACCGTTTTTCACCTCCGGACGTCCGTCGCCCGATCATGCCCGCGCCATGGCACGCCATGAAAGTTCACTCCCCTTCACTCTGCTATTCCAACAGGCAGCAAAACTGCTGTCACCGTCAGGGCGACTCGCCATGATTACACCTGCCGACTGTGAGGATAATCTTATCTTCGAGGCTTCGATGCAACGGCTCTATCCCCGGAGAATATGCCGTGTTACAACCGTGGCTGGCAAGAAACCTATGCGCATTATGTGGGAATTCTCGCTTACTGACGGTCCTGTGGCGCAGGAGCAGCTCACGCTACGCGATGCTCAAAACCATTTCACCGAAGAATATCAGCAGCTTACTAAAGATTATTATTTAGATTTTTAACCAGACTCCAATATGTTCACATTTCCCAAGAACCTGATGTCACAAAAAACGCCGCTGGCAATAGCTCTGCTGTTCTGCCTGATGGTGCTGTTATTAGTGGTTACCGGCTTGATTATTACCTTTCTTGGTGACAAGTTCTCCAATCCGGTTGCAGCACTGCGTATATGCACAGTGATTCAGGACATACTCATATTTTTCACTCCTGCCGTTGCAGTGGCAATGATTTCAACGCGCTATCCTGCCACGTTGCTCGCCGTTGACAAGCTTCCCGACTTGCGGATGACACTGCTTGCCGTGCTTGCACTGCTCTTTTCCATTCCCTTTATGAACCATATTGTAGAATGGAACAAGCATCTGACATTGCCAGAGAGCCTTTCGTCAGTCGAACAGATGATGCGTCAGATGGAAGAAGCTGCCGAAAGTCAGATAAAACTGCTCATGGGAGGCAAGAGTGTAGGCAACCTCATTGTAAACATACTGATAATAGGGATTATGGCAGGCTTCAGCGAAGAAATATTTTTCCGTGGGGCACTCCAGAGGCTTATGACCGTAGGCGGCAAAGCTCCACATCTGATGATTTGGATTGCAGCCTTCGTGTTCAGTGCGTTTCACCTGCAGTTTTTCGGTTTCTTCCCCCGTCTGCTGTTAGGTGCCTTCTTCGGCTATCTGCTCTGGTGGAGCGGTTCACTGTGGCTCCCCGTACTGCTTCACTCACTCAACAATTCCATTGTGGTGATTGCGGAGTGGCGTAACACCTCCGGTGATGAAGTAGCCGACATCAACCGTATCGGCGTTGACAGCGCCTCGGCGTCCGACATTACCCTTGTGGCTGTCAGCATTGTTATGACTGCAGCTCTACTGTTTATGATTTCAAGGCGATCACGTCAGATTTCATGATTGACTATGATGAAATATTGACCCGCCTGCGTGAATTTCTCAAAGTAGCCCGCATACGCTACAAGAAGTTCCGGCTCCATTTTGCCACCACACTGAAGGTGGCAGCAACCATTCTGGACTCTTTTACTCTGATTGCGTCACTGCTCTGCATTGTTTCACTCATTATATATATAGGGTTCGACCATAGCGCCACCGAAACCCGGATTATACGCAATCTGCTGCATATTTCGCAGACAATATTCATTTGGGATGTAATCTACGAACTTGTGTTCAACCGCAAGGGCATGCGCCTGATCAAATGGATTGTAGACATAGGCATAATGCTGACCGTCATTCCGGTTATCTTTCCTCATCCTGAACATCCGTGGTTCCCGTTTCTGGCAAACATACTCTACTCACGCTGGTTCTTCTTCCCGGTCATAGGAGCATTCTCGATTGTCCGCACATGCTTTTTCATTATCAAGATACTGGGTAAACGCACTAACCCGGCGCTGATACTGTCAGGCAGTTTCATTTTCTTCATTCTCGCGGGGTCGTTCCTGCTGATGATGCCGCGTTGCACCGTCAACGGCATAGGGTTCATCGACTCGCTGTTCATCTCCACCAGCGCAGTGTGCATCACCGGGTTAACTCCGGTTGATGTAGCCACCACCTTCACACCATTCGGATTGCTTATTCTCGGGTTACTGATACAGATAGGCGGTCTGGGAGTGATGACATTCACCAGCTTCTTCGCACTCTCATTCAGTGGTAACACCTCCATTTACAGCCAGCTGATGGTCAAGGATATGATCTACACCAAGTCAATCAACTCGCTGCTCCCCACCCTGTTCTACATCTTCACATTCACCATGATTGTAGAGGCGATAGGTGCGACGGCAATATATTTCAGCATTGATGACATACTGCCCATGACCATGCGCGACAAACTGATTTTCTCCTCGTTCCACTCCGTGTCGGCATTTTGCAACGCCGGTTATTCCAACCTTCAGGGCGGTCTGTCAAACGAACTGCTGATGAACTCCAACCAGTCGATTTATCTGGTTGCATCGGCGCTTATTTTCGCCGGAGGCATAGGCTTTCCCATTCTGGTGAATTTCAAGGACGCACTGGTGCGCCACATCAAAAGACTGGTGAACATCATTTTCCACAATAACACCGAGCGGGAGCCAATTCATCTTTATGACATGAACACCAAGCTTACACTGGTGACAACATTGACAATCACAGTAGTAAGCACCGTTTTATTTTTTATCTTCGAGCATAACAACACCCTGCAGGGGATGTCGCTCTACGAACAGGGGGTACAGTCATTGTTCAACTCTTTTGTGCCGCGAAGCTCAGGTTTCGCATCAGTCAATCCGGTCAACTTTCTGGCGATAACCACCATTATGATGGTCGTGCTGATGTGGATTGGCGGTGCGTCGCAGTCAACAGCGGGCGGTATCAAGGTAAACACATTCGCAACCATGCTGCTTTATCTTCGTGCCATCATCCGTGGCGATGACCGCGTGACGGTTTTCAAACGCACCATATCAATCGGTTCCATACGCCGAGCCAATGGTGTCATTGCCGTGTCTATTCTCTCCTACATAATTTTCTCAATGATTCTGGTATGGCTCGAACCGGATCTGCCCGTTAGGGCTGTACTTTACGAAATGGTGTCGGCACTTTTCACCGTCGGCTCCTCGCTGGGCATTACCCCCGATTTGTCAGTATATTCAAAACTTCTGATATGCGTTGCCATGTTCCTCGGACGTGTTGGTCTGCTCTCACTGCTGACCGGACTGTTTGCCTCGGAAATGGGCAATTTCCGGAAATATCCTGTGGACAACGTCATCATCAACTAAAAACTTAACTCACCATGCGTTATCTTGTTATAGGATTAGGAATCTACGGTATGAACCTTGCCACTGACCTCACCCGACTTGGTCATGAAGTGATTGGCGCCGACATAAACCCTTCGAACATAGAGGCGGTAAAAGACTACATCTCCACTGCCTATCAGCTGGATTCCACTGATGAGGCTGCACTCAGCGTTCTCCCGTTGAAAAATGTTGATCTTGTGATAGTTGCAATCGGTGAGAATTTCGGAGCAAGTGTCAAGACAGTGGCTCTGCTGAAAAAAATGAAGGTGCCTCACATTTATGCGCGTGCAATCGACGAGCTGCATGAGGCAATATTGGAGGGCTTCAACGTTGACCGCATCCTGACTCCGGAACAGCATGCAGCCCGTAACCTATCGAACGAGATGGAACTTGACACGGCAGTCACTTCAATGCGTGTCACCGAGGATCATTACATTCTCAAGTTCAGGATGCCTGAATTCTATATCGGCACAAAATATTCCGAGCTGACAATAACCCGCGAGTTCAACCTCAGCATCATTGCCATCTGCCGCAATGAGAAACACATGAACCTGATGGGCATAGAACAGCCGAAACCTGTTGTGTTTGACTACAAGGCTCCCGACGCAAGAGTGTGCAAGGACGACACCATTGTGCTCTACGGCTCTCTGAAGGACTATAAACGGTTCTACGAACACATCAATTAAAAAGAACACGAAAAAGTAAAAAATTGAATCTGCTGACCCCGGTATTTTAAAAAAATCATTAAAATACCCCCCCTCCTCCCGTTAAAATATGTTAATTGGTTTGTGATTTCTGCATTATTCTCTTAACTTTGGAATAAGTTAACCCTTCGAAATAACTAAACCAATCAAAATCTAATGATTAATAAGATCAGCAGGATAGTCATTCCTGTAATACTTTTTCTGCATGCATCATCGCTCTACGCCCAGATTACCATAACGGGTACGGTGACTGACGCAACCAATGGTGAAACCGTTCCGGGTGTGAGTGTCACAGTTGGGAAAAGCGGAACGTTTACCAATGCCGACGGTAAATACACCATTTCCGTCAATCCTAAGAACAGTGAAGGTTTCGAGATGAATTTCAGCTGCATCGGCTATGTAAAAAAGCAGGTATCGGTTGATGAACCGAAATCACAGACAATCAATGTGAAGATGAGCTCTGACCAGAAGCTCCTCAACGAGGTTGTGGTTAACGGTCAGCCCTACGATTTCGGTATCAAAAGCCCGCAGATGGGAGCGGTTGCCGTTACGCAGACACAAATCAAGAACCTGCCGGTGGTTTTCGGCGAGCCTGACCTGCTGAAAACACTTCAGACCACTCCGGGCGTACAGTCGGGTAAAACCGGTAACGCAGGTATCATGGTACGCGGCGGTAACTTTGACCAGAATAACATGATGATTGACGGTGCTACGCTCTACTCCAGCGAGCACATGCGCGGATTTGTATCAGCCGTGAATCCCGACATAGTTTCCACCTTGGCTTTCTATCGTGGCGCCTTCCCTGCCCGCTATTCGGGCAGACTTTCCGGTATTATCGATATCTCAGCCAAAGAAGGTGACTTCTACAAATATCATGGCGAAATGTCTGTCGGCGCAGCAATGGGTCGCCTGAATGTATCCGGTCCGATTGTCAAGGGAAAGACTTCATTTTCAGTGGCAGCACGTATGTCATATTTCGGTCTTATCTACCAGAAAGTAGTAGAGCATCATTATGACAAAATCAATCAGGAGTGCCCTTACTCCAACATGGAGTTCTGGGATGTCAATGCAAAAATCACCCATAAGTTCTCAGGTAATGACAAACTCTCACTCACTTTTGTAAAAGACTATGACAGCCAGAATGTTCCGAAACGTACCGGTAATAGAAACTCCGTCACAATCCCATATTATATAGATAAATTTGGTACGGGCGTCGCTTCACCAACACCTGTTGAGGATGCAACACTGGTAGGGCAGTCAATTACTGACAGTTTTTCAAAACCTATGGGCGATGATACATGGTGGGGAAACACGTTGGCTACGATGAACTACAGCCACCGATGGAACGGAAGCGACAAAATTCTGCACATGACTGCAGCTTTCTCGGAATATAAATATGAGCGAACTCAACATGGAATCCAAACTTCCGAAAACTATATCCATTACATCGATCCATATTCAACCTACTTCTCTGACAGTACAATCACTTCCTATTCAGAGCAATCAACACTCTCCAGCATTTCCAAAATCAGAAGCCTCAAAATTGCAGCTTCAATGAACCATCCGATTGGAGAGAACCACACGCTCTCCTACGGCGTGGAATTCCGTCAAGGCTGGTTTGATCCCAAAAGACATGTAAAATCTTATATAGAGGATTACAAAAACTGGTCAGTATATGACCACGAGACCGGAGAAATATTGATTGACCATCGCGATGAACTGACTATCACTGACATTGACTCAGTAGTGGGCAGACGCCACACACTGTCATCATTCAACGCATATTTAAGCGATGATTTCCATTACAACCGGTTCAGGGCTAACATAGGAGTCAACCTTGCGCTTTATAAAGCAGCGGGCAAGACCTACTTCTATCCGGAACCGCGTGTGGCGTTAAGCTATATGATAACTGATAACACCTCTGTCAAAGGCTCGGCAATGCAGGTTTCACAGGCTGAGCGATTGCTGTCGAGCGTGTCGTTAGTATCGCCCAACGACATCTGGGTGCCTGCTACAGATTCCGTTCCTCCCATGCGTTCAACCCAGTTCGCACTTTCGCTCAATCATCAGTTCCCCCATGGCATCGACCTTTCAGTGGAAGGATATTACAAAACCACAAAAGGGAACATCGACTACATCGAAGGAACTGACTTCAACAGCATCTCAGAAACTTGGCAAAACCAGATAACCATTGGCAAATCACGCTCCTATGGCGTTGAAGTTCTGCTGCAAAAATTCTCCGGCTCCACAAACGGATGGATTTCATACACATGGTCACGCGCACTCGACAAATTCGATGCCCCCGGCAGAGCCATTTCAAACGGTGTGGAGATTCCGGCGCTTGCCGACCGTCCGCACAACCTGTCGGTAAACCTGTCACAGAGGTGGTATGGTATAGAAAAATATCCCCGCAACCATTTTGATGTGTCGGTGCTGTTCAAATATATGTCAGGAAGGCGCATCACAATCCCCGACCATATATCATACGCCGGTATGATGAGTGTTGCTGACCACTATATTTCATACCATCAGGGTCCTGTTTACGACTCTCACCTCGGAGATTACACAGGTCATCATGGATCAATCACAGTACCCTCCGATGCATTTGACATTTACATGCGATTCGACGGGTACTCACAACGCTACAACTACATTTTACCTTACGAAATGACGCTTGATGCCAACGTTTCATTCACCATGTGTCACCGCACAGGAGAAAGCAAAATATCAATCGGTGTCACCAATATACTTAACCGTAAAAATGTTTCAAGCTTCTATATGAGCCGGTTCACTGACGGCAAACGAGTTCTTGTAGGAGTCTGCGATTTCCCGATTTCACCCTCAATATCATATACTTATTCATTCTAAAATACAATTATGAAAACACAAATTATTTTTAACATAGCAGCCACTCTCATTCTTTGCATGGCAACATCATGCGAAACCTTCCTGCCTGATCCTGCGACTCAGGCAAAGGATGATATTCAGGTAGTGGCATCATCGCTGGTGACAACCGGCGATACGGTAAGCGTACGCCTTGCCTACACCGAAAACTTCACTGATAAGATTACTGAAGTTTATTATGACCGCAACATGATGTTGCGAGCCCTGATGTTTCCTGACACAACCCGCCACTCAACTGACAAATATCTGATGAAGAAATACTATGACGAACTCCTCCTCAGAGTAGGCAAAGTGGAGCTTGTCACAGGCACAGGCGAGCGTAAGGAAATGAAGTTCAACCCGTCGACATTCAACTTTGAATGTGCCCACAAACCCACTCCGGGTGAAAGACTTGAACTGTCAGCGAATATTTCATCACGCACGGGAAAATCACTCTCGCTACATTCTTCAACCGTAGTCCCCGGATGGAAACCTGAAGCGGAAATCATAGAGGCTACAAGACTTTACAGAGAAGGTGAAGAGCGTGAGGACCTCGGTCTGAGAGAAATGACAAATGACTCGGTTTATCAGCTGAAGATTCTGCTTAAAGACAAATCGCGTGACACGCATTGCTACAGGATAAAAGTTCAGGGTGTCAGCTACCAATACGAAGGCGACTCCTCAAGTTGGAATATAAGTAGCTCTTTGTGGGCTCCTCCGATAATCGTTTACATGCCTGATGATTACGTCACTTGGACTGAAGCATTTTTTACCACTGACCCCCTGCTCTACGATGCTAATCTCAAGAAGTCATTCGGAGCTTGGCATGCCTACACAACGGATTTGTTCACAAACAAACAGTTTAAAAACGGAAGCTATCTGCTGACAGTACAGTCACGCTATCCCTACACCTCACCCGGTGAATTTAACAAGCGCCGATATATTCAGGTGCAGTTGGAACCTATTTCGTTTGACCTTATGAACTATCTTTCAACCCTTTATAGAGTCCGTATTGCAGAAACCGGCTACTTCTCTGAGCCACAGTCGCTGGCTTCAAACATCAACGGAGGTGTAGGCATTTTCGGCTCTATCGGTGAACCGCTTGTTCTTCGCTACTGGTTCCCCGGTGAGGAAGATCCTAATTATCCGATGTGATTAGTCTTTAGTTTTTGTTGTAAGACTTCAGATATTAGATAGTAGTTAGAGGTTAGTCAATAGTGCAAGTTGCTGCAAATGCTAATGACTAACCTCTAATTATTTATTTACCTAAGCCAAAAGACTATAGACTAAGGACTAAAATCAAAATCTATAGACTAACAACTATAATCCACACACCCGCGCATCTCCACATGACCGGCGAGCAATCCGGCAGCGGCAACGTGTGCGGGATGTTTGGCATAGATTGCCACATCTTCCATTTTGTCGACAATTGCGGTGAGAGTCACATCCCATGATTCAGCGGGATTCTCGTTAACACCGGCTTCTATCGAACGGAGCACTTCAATCTGAGAGGGAAGCGACAAAAGCGCATCTCTGAATTTTTCGGCTAACGCCTTGCGTTCTTCCGGAGTACCGGTCAGTTTGAACATTACAACATGCTTTACCATAACTGATTAAGGTTTATATTTCTAAAATTATTATTGATATATTTGCAAAGATAGTAAATTATTGCGAGAAATTATCGATAAGAACGCAGGTAAAGCCATCCCTTGGGAGGTGCAGGATAATCTGACGCTATGAAAAAATCCCCTTTTTGACCATTAAACCGTTCTGTTTCACTGAAATGGCATAGTCCTATGCCACAGTCAAGCAACGAAAGGTAGCTTTTGGGCAAATAATAGAAATGAACGGTATCACCTGCCACCAATGCACGCCACGGCTGCGAGTTGGTTGATGATGGAGCAAGCCGGAGCATGGCAAGTGCCTCGCCGAAACGACTGTCAGGAGAAAGCGGATGATTGAAATCACCCTCGAAAAACAGTGTGTCAAATGGCTTGCGATTTTGGCTGCCCATGACAAAATGAGTGACACGTTCGAGCAGACGGGTGCTTCCGGGAGTGCCCACAGGTGAAACAGCCTTAAGTTTAACATTATCCGGCAAACTCAGGTTACGCTCAAATGTGCTTCCCTTGAATGTGCCACCTATCCAGCATGTGCCGAGTCCTGCCATCCATGCATTCAGGACCACCTGCTCAAACATGAATCCTGCAGCTAAAACCGAATCCTCATCAGCAGCATAACAAATCAGAAAATAGTCCGTGGCTCCTTTAATCACACCATAGGTGCTCGGTTTGTAGTCACCTTTGAGTCCGAACCTCAGTAACTCAATCTTCACCTCACCCCTGAACGGTGAATATGCCTCGGCTATGGCGTTGTTCAGCATTGTTATCTCTACATCGCTCAACCCATTGCCATCGTAACTTCTTATGGAACGTCGTTCCTTTATTGCTTCTATAATATTCATTTTATCGATTTTGCTATATTCATTATGGTTTTGATAAATTCCGTTTTTGCTTCGGTGTAGCCGTCGCGATCATTTATGAATTGCGGGAGCAGACTGAGTTTCAAAGCTTCATATTCCTTGGCTACATCGGCATGCATCAAAAGGTAATCCCTGAATATCACCTCATCCTCATCACCTGACAAATGGAAATGCAGATGATACACCCGCTCGGCGTAACCGGCAGAGGTGTATCCCTTGTTAAAACTCATTCTGCCGGCGCCTTCCGACATGCAGATATAACCTGCCGATTCCATCTGCTTCCTTATTTCTTTCCAACTTAATTCAGAGTCGGTTACGACAAGAATATCGATTATCGGCTTGGCATAAATATCCGGGATAGCCGTACTGCCTATGTGCCTTATTGTTGGATGATATTCTGCCAACAGTGCTCCTACAAGCTTAATTTCCTCACAAGCCCAATCTCTCCAGACCGGGTTGTGCGGTTCAAGATGTATAGGAAATAATTCCCATAACTCCTTTAGTGTCAAATCTTTCAGACTTTTTCCGCTCATTAGCAAAACAAATTTTTGCAAAGATAAAAATATTCACATTAAGAACAAAGGTTGGGTGTTTTTAGTTTTTAGCGGGAGTTGGTAGTTTTAGTTGTTAGTGAAGCATGGCGGATGCCGGAGACATCCGCTCCGAGAAGTTTTTGCGGTTACTACCCATACTTCGTCACTCATAACTAATACTTAATACCTAACAGTTACTGCCCATACTTCGTCACTCTTAACTAATACTTCATACCTAACAAAACTGACTCTTAACATTTTTTTTCTAATATTCCACCATTTATCTTTCGGAAAGTTCGTAACTTTGTTAATTGAATTTCTCCGCACTGCCGTGTGGCTTAACTAAGCATGAAATTAACTGAAGATATGAGCGAAAAAGAAAACGCTACAACTGAGAAAAAGAAAAAGGGATGGGTAAAGAAAGTCATCTTATGGCTTTGGATTGGATTCGGAGTCGGATTTCTTCTCTTTTTTCTTTTGATGATAATGATTTATAACGGTTGGATAGGCTACATGCCACCGATTGAGGAGCTGCGCAACCCGACTGATAAATTCGCCACAGTTGTCTACTCAGCTGACGGCGAGGAGCTTGGACGCTACTTCCGCAACACCGGCAACCGCGTGTATGCTGACTATGATGAAATTTCGCCATACGTCATTGATGCTCTCATCGCAACCGAGGACTCGCGCTTCGAGGATCACTCAGGGGTGGACCTTCGTGCCATGGGTCGTGTGTTGGTCAAGACACTTTTGCTCCAGCAGAAAAATGCGGGTGGCGGATCCACAATCACACAGCAGCTTGCAAAACAGCTGTTCTCCCCTACTTCAGAAAATCTGGCAGAACGCGCCCTACAGAAACCAATCGAGTGGATGATCGCCGTGAAGCTGGAGCGTTTCTACTCCAAGGATGAAATCATAAAGATGTATCTGAACCAATTTGACTTCCTCTATAACGCCGTAGGTATCAAGTCGGCGGCATACGTCTACTTTGGAAAAGACCCGATGGATTTGACCGTCGAGGAGGCTGCGATGCTGATAGGAATGGTTAAAAACCCATCATATTTCAACCCTATCAGGCAACCGGAGCGTACTCTGAAACGCCGTAATGTTGTTCTGCAGCAGATGTATAACAATGACTACATCACCAAAGCTGAACTGGACTCGCTGAGTGAGATTCCGCTCAAAATCAACTATCACAAAGTTGACCACAAGGAGGGTCCGGCGCCATATTTCCGCGAGGAACTGCGACGCTACCTTACTGCCAAGAAGCCTGTCAAGAGCAATTACCGCGGATGGGAAAAACAGAAATATGTCGATGACTCAATAGCATGGGAAAACAATCCGCTTTACGGATGGATTGAGAAAAATCCCAAACCGGACGGCACAAAATATGACATCTACACCGATGGTCTGAAAATCTACACCACCATAGATTCACGCATGCAACGCTATGCCGAGGAAGCGGTGGTAGAGCACATGAAATCGCTGCAGGCACAGTTCTTCCGCGAGAAAAAAGGTGTCACCGGTGCCCCATACACCACCAACCGAGGCGAGTTGCCTGAAAGTCAGCTCAACAGCCTCATCAACCGAGCCATCACGCAGTCCGACCGCTACCGTGTGCTGAAAGCTAACGGTGCCGGCGAAAGCGAGATACAGAAATCGTTCAACACACCGGTTGACATGCGCGTGTTCTCGTACGACGGCATGGTCGACACGGTCATGACCCCGCGTGACTCCATACTTTATCACAAACATTTCCTTAGAGCTGGCTTCATGTCGATGGACCCTGTCACCGGCTACGTCAAAGCGTATGTTGGCGGACCCAACTTCTCGCAGTTCCAGTATGATATGGTCTCTACCGGTCGCCGCCAGATCGGATCTACCATCAAGCCGTTCCTTTACACCTATGCCATGGAGGAAGGCTACACCCCATGCGATGAATTCCTCAATGAGCAGCCTGTGCTGTTCGATGAGAACGGACGTCAGTGGGAGCCGCGAAACTCCGGTCACACCAATATTGGCGAGATGGTAACACTGCGGTGGGCGCTGATGAATTCAAACAACTGGATTTCAGCCCGACTGATGAGCGAACTGTCGCCCGCGCAGTTGGTGCGCAACATGCACAACTTTGGAATAACTAACCAGATTGACCCCGTCATATCGCTTTGTCTGGGTCCATGTGAGGTGTCGGTCAAGGAGATGGTTGGCGCTTACAGTGCGTTTGCCAACAACGGACTTCGCTCCGAGCCTGTGTTTGTTACCGCCATTGCTGACGGCAACGGCAATACTATTTCAGAGTTCACAAGCCGCCACACCGATGTCATCAGCCATAAGGCGCATGCCAAGATACTCTCCATGCTTCAGGGTGTGGTTGACGGTGGTACCGCCGGACGACTGCGCCGTCCTCCCTACTCTCTAACCGCACAGATGGGTGGCAAAACCGGCACGACCAACTCCAACTCTGACGGTTGGTTCATGGGATTCACACCGCAGCTCGTATCAGGTGTGTGGGTCGGTGGTGAGGAGCGCTTCATCCACTTCAACACCATGGCATTCGGTCAGGGAGCCTCTATGGCACTCCCCATCTACGGACTCTACATGAAGAAAGTCTATGGCGACAAGAGCCTGCACTACACTCAGGACGTGCGTTTCCCCGAACCTGACTTTGACCTTTGCGAGAAATCTGATTTGGGCGAGGTTGAGGAAGATAAAGTAGCTGAAGAATCAATTCAAGGAATTTTTGACTGATCATGAAAGAATGTCCACATTGCAGCGCCATCATTGAGGATGAACTCAGATATTGTCCACATTGTGGAATTCTGATCAACAAAACCGTCCATGTCAAAAGCATGGCAAAGAAACGTGGCGCCATAATAATAGGCAGCGTCGCGCTGTTCTTCGGTCTGATCATAGCCATCGGCATCTATCGCTTTTTCGCCACAACTTATCTCGACGTCAACCAAAGCACACTATCATTTGTCAAAAGCGGGGGCACAGTCAAGATTCCCATCAATTATGACGGCTATACTTGGAGCGTCAGCCACACTCCGGAATGGGTCAACGCACTCCCTCACGGCGATACGCTCTACGTTGAGGTGGCGCCCAACATCATGGGTGAGATGCGCAATGATTCAGTTGTTATCCGCTCAGGCACCTTCAAGGTCGCGGTTCCGGTCAGTCAGAACGTAAAGGCTGACTACATCGAAGTCCTCAATCCAAAACTTACCGCGCTCGGTTCAGGACAGGCGTTCCAGATCGATTATCTGACCGATGGTGCCGCCCCTCAGATAATCATGCCGGAATACTGCCATGTCAACGCACTTTCGCCGGGAAAGATAATGCTGTCTATCGACCCGAACGACTCCGGCTCCAAGCGTACCGCAAAAATCCGGCTTATCGAGGACGATGTCGACGGATTGGTGGTGATAGAGCAGCCTGTTGACACTACCCTTGAAGCCGAAGCGAAATGAAGCGTCGGTGGCTCATAATCTCCTGTCTGACAAGTTTGGCGCTCCATGGAGCCACTCCTTTCGACGGACTTTGCGGCAAGGAGCTTTTCATGGCAGTCAGAGCAAGTTACGGCAATCCAAATCCACCTGAGACGTCAGAAATATGGAGTATTCTGAGTCGAGTTGACAAGACTGACGACGGCACAATCAATAACATTTTCTCGGATGAAACACTGACCATCCCATCTGACGGCATATCGCCTGCCGAGGGTGCCCTGTTCCGCGTGATTCATCCATCTTACTGGAATATGCCCGTTCCGCCGGAGGATATAGTTAACATATTTCCCGCAACAGTAAGCGAGGTTGAAAATCAGCATGACTATCCACCTGTTTTCTGCTCATCAGAGCGGTCGCAGCTCACACTGAAATATGACAACGGATTCTGGGGTTCGGGCATATATTCACTCGCACCGGGATACGATATAAACTGCTATCTGCCACCAAAGGGCTACGAAGGTGACTTCGCAAGGGTTGTGATGCACATGATAACCGCCTATGCCTGCAATGACTGGTATGGCAAAGGTAACAACATCTTTCTTGATGACTTTCCGATATTTCAGAGTTACTACCTTCGTGACCTGTTGCAATGTGCGGCTTCAGATCCGGTCGATGATCGGGAGAAAAGGCGTAACACAAGGCTTACTGAAATCTGTGGATGCGGCAATCCGTTTGTAGAGTACCCGGCTTTGGCTGACCACATCTGGGGAAATGCCGCCGACAAACCGTTTCAGAGTTCCTCACCTGAAACAGTTATACCAATTAAGCCGACCTACGGTCAGGATGACAAGTTTTTCCACTGCCAATCTCCCTTTCTTCCGGGTGAAGTGGAATGGTTTATATTAAATAATGTAAGATACCGAGCAGGTGAAGCCGCACCTCTTGAAGGTATGGTACCCGGTCGATATACCGTAAGTTACGGTGGCAAGAATTTCTCCGGCTCGGTAGTGATTGAACTTGTGCGATGAAAAACCGGATTCTGCTAATATTGTTATCAACACTGCTTCTGATGGGATGCAGCAGCGAGGAACGTCAGCCCGGCGTCCCTGCGGCTGAGCCGGCGTTAGGGGTGTTACATCTGAGCATGAAGCCGGGTGAGACCGTCTCAGTGGAACTGCTGAATTTTGAACGTGGCACACTCGCCCGCACCACCATAAGCGGTGAGGCAGGAGTAGTCCGATGCGAATTAAGGGTAAATAGCCTGTTTGTTACGGCTCTTGGTGCCGGAGAGACAACCATAGTAATTCATCCGGCTGACTACGCGCAACTTAACCTGCATGTTTCGGTAGAAACCGAAGCTGAAACACCGGAAATTTTCACCGATGCCACTCCACGCTTTCAGGGTTGCGACATTATCATGAACTTTGAGAGACCGGGGGTTATGACATTCAGAACATTTCAGCCTGAGGAATGGAATGTGCGTGATCTGACATCAGGAGATTACATCTCACTTGATAAAAACCTGCTGAAAATCAACGGGAAAGATTATCCCGTGGAAACAATGGAACGCTTCGATGACCGCGCTGAAACGGTTGATTACATAAGAATAATTTTAAAAAACAATCAGGAAGCATGGATGGTGCTAAGAAAAGAATATTAATGACCCTATGGTTGCCGATAGCCATCGGACTGTGCATGTTCGGGAAAGGACTTGAATCTCATTCGGGCGAACTCGAAGGTGGTTACAACTTCTGGTTTTACTCACCCTACGACTCCATTGCCACTGACAGCACAGGTGCGCGGTCAAGCCATCCGTTGATTGTTTTTCTGCATGGAGCAAGTCTGTGCGGAAAGAATCTTGACCGTGTGCGTACCTATGGCACCATCGATGCCATTGAGAAAGGCAGAAAAATCGACTCCTATGTTGTGGCGCCGCAGAATCCGGGAGGTTCATGGAGTCCACGCAAAGTAATGCAGGTTGTGGACTGGGCGAAGGAGAATTTCGATGTCGACACAACGAGGATTTACGTCATTGGTATGAGTCTGGGAGGCTACGGCACCCTTGATTTTGTAGCCACCTACCCCGACAGGATTGCGGCTGCCATGGCTCTGTGTGGCGGTGCCACTGTGCGCGATCTATCCGGTCTGAACCGTGTACCGCTCTGGATTATCCACGGAATTGCTGACCGCGCCGTGACCATACGTCAGAGCGACCGCGTTGTCGAGGCTATGAAAGCTGCTGACAATGCTACTCCCCGACTGAAATACGACCGTATTCCCGGCATGAACCATGGTCAGCCTGCCAAATTCCTTTATCTTTCCGACACCTATGACTGGCTGTTGAGCCACAGTCTGACTGATGAGGACCGCAAGGTCAACGACACGTTCGACCCTGCCAACGGCATCCTCAGCAAAGCTTATTACGGACTGACATTCAACAAGTCAGGACGCAGCTACCGCTCAAAAAAAGGAAAATCAGCACGGAGCAAAAGAAGAAAATCATCAGCCAAAAGCAAAAAATGACTTCAAAATGTAGTCGTTTGAAAAAAAATTACTACCTTTGCAAATCATTCTTACAAACAATGACGGCAACAACACTCAGTGACCCGCGATTCAGTCATGAGCTCTTGACAATTACGGAGTCTAAAGCATTTAAAAACAATGCTTTCGGATTTATCAAGAATCCGAAAGTCCTGTCGCCGACAATATCAGAAACCTTAACGCGCCGAAGCCATGCTGACGGCGCGTCGCTTTTAAATAAGGTGGCGTCCGGTCAACGGATTCACCGTTTCAATCCAATTTATACAATTTCTTATTATGTCATCCCTGCGATTTAAAGTTGTTGAAGAGGCATTTGACCGTAAGGCAGTGCAAGTGAAAATCCCAAAGGAACGCCCGGAAGAATACTACGGCGAACTGGTGTTCAACCGCAAGAAAATGTATCAGTATCTGCCTAAAGATACTTATAACGCACTGGTTTATGCCATTGACAACAAGGAGCCTCTGTCACGCGCCCTCGCCGACAGCGTGGCTGACGGCATGCGTCGCTGGGCTATTGACAACGGTGCCCGCCACTACACTCACTGGTTCCACCCGTTGACTGACGGAACCGCGGAAAAACATGATGCCTTCATAGAACATGACGGCAAAGGTGGTGTGGTAGAGGAATTTTCAGGCAAGCTGCTTGTTCAGCAGGAACCTGATGCGTCAAGTTTCCCCAACGGCGGCATCCGCAACACGTTTGAAGCGCGCGGTTATTCCGCATGGGACATATCATCGCCCGCATTCATTCTGGATAAAACACTTTGTATTCCCACCATATTTATTTCATACACAGGCGAATCGCTCGACTACAAGACTCCGCTGCTCCGCTCGCTCAACGCAGTTGACAAAGCAGGTACGGCAGTGGCACGTCTGTTCGACCCCAAAGTGAAACATGTCATCTCCTACCTTGGCTGGGAGCAGGAATATTTTCTTGTCGACGAGGCTCTTTACTCCGCACGTCCCGACCTTGTTCTGACCGGACGCACCCTCATGGGTCACGAAAGCGCCAAAAACCAGCAGCTTGAGGACCACTATTTCGGTGCGATACCATCGCGCGTGGAAGCATTCATGCTCGACCTTGAAATAGAATGTCACCGACTGGGTATTCCGGCACGCACCCGCCACAACGAGGTTGCCCCCAATCAGTTCGAGCTCGCGCCAATCTTTGAGGAAACAAATCTTGCCAATGACCACAACCTGCTGCTGATGTCGTTGATGTCAGAAGTGGCGCGCCGTCATAACTTCAGGGTTCTGCTCCACGAAAAGCCTTTCGCCGGCGTCAACGGTTCTGGTAAACACAACAACTGGAGCCTCGGCACCGACACCGGAGTGCTGCTATTCGCCCCCGGCAAAACGCCCAAGGACAACCTGCAGTTCATCACCTTCGTGGTCAATGTAATGGCTGCAGTACACCGCCACAACGCACTGATCAAGGCATCGATATCATCTGCCACAAACGCACATCGTCTCGGAGCAAACGAGGCACCCCCTGCCATTATATCAATTTTTACCGGCACCAAACTTGCCCAGATTCTGGAATCGCTCGAAAACAGCACGGATGCCGACCTGCGCGATCTTGCCGTTAAAGAAGGAGTATCGTTAGGCATGAGCCAGATTCCGGAGATTATGATTGACAACACCGACCGCAACCGCACGTCGCCCTTCGCATTCACAGGCAACCGTTTTGAGTTCCGTGCCGTCGGATCAACTGCCAACTGCGCTTCAGCCATGCTTGCGCTCAACGCCGCCGTAGCCGATCAGCTCAACGACTTCCACGCTAAAGTTGAAAAACGGATGAAAGCAGGTGAATCGCTCGAACAAGCCATTCTGGAGGAAGTGCGCACTTTGATCAAGCAGTCCAAGGCAATTCATTTCGATGGAAACGGTTACAGCGAGGAGTGGAAGCAGGAAGCTGCCAAACGCGGTCTGGACTGCGAGACATCGGTGCCGAAAATCTTCGATGCATATCTGCGTCCGGAATCTGTGGAAATGTTCAAGCGCACCGGCGTTCTGTCGCAGGTAGAGCTTCAGGCACGCAATGAGGTGAAGTGGGAAATGTACACCAAGAAAATCCAGATTGAAGCACGAGTGTTAGGTGATCTGGCTCTGAACCATGTCATACCGGTAGCCACACGCTATCAGTCGTTCCTCGTAGACAATCTCGTAAAGATGAAATCGCTTTTCGGCGATGAGAAGATGCAGAAACTCTCGCATGCCGATCTCACCACCATCGAACATATTTCCGAACACATGTCCATAATCAAGGACGAAGTTGAGAAAATGGTAAATGCCCGCAAGGAAGCGAACGCCATCACCGATGAGCGGAGCAAAGCGATAGCCTATCACGACACCGTGCTGCCCCACATGGAAGTCATCCGCTACCACATCGACAAACTTGAACTTATGGTCGACAATGAAATGTGGCCCATACCCAAATATCGCGAACTTCTCTTCATCCGCTAAGTCATGGAGCCGCTTAAACATGAGTGTGGCATAGCCATGGTCAGGCTGCTCAAGCCGATAGAATACTACAAAAAGAAGTATGGCACCTACCGCTACGCGCTGAACCTGCTTTACCTGATGATGGAAAAGCAGCACAACCGCGGTCAGGAAGCGGCTGGAATCGGTGTGGTCAAGATGCACACTTTTCCCGGAAACGAATACATTTTCCGTGAACGCGCCTTAGGCACCGGCGCCATCGCCGAGATTTTCGAGAATGTCAACTCGCAACTGAAAAATGTCGATGAACTGTCGTCAGACGAGGTCCGTGCGTTCACCCCTTTCATAGGCGAAATCTACATGGGTCACCTCCGTTACAGCACCACAGGCAAAGGCGGAATGACCTATGTTCACCCCTTCCTGCGCCGCAATAACTGGAAGTCGCGTAACCTGATGGTGTGCGGAAACTTCAATCTGACCAACGTCGATGAGCTGTTCCGGAAAATTGTTATCACGGGTCAGTATCCGCGCCTTTACAGCGACACTTATGTGTTACTGGAACAGCTTGGCTACGCGCTTGACAAGGAGAACCACCGTCTGTATCGCGAATATCGCGACACAACAGAGGAGCCCTATCTGACAATGAAAATCGAGGATGAGCTGAACCCTGTCAATATATTGAAACAGACAGCACCGCACTGGGATGGCGGATATGTCATCTGCGGTGTCACCGGCAGCGGCGACATGATGGTTCTACGCGACCCTCATGGCATTAGACCCGCATTTTACTATGCCGATGACGAAATTGTGGTGGTGACCTCTGAACGACCGGTCATTCAGACGGTGATGAACGTGAGAATAAAAAATGTCAAGGAACTGGCTCCGGGAAGCGCACTGACCGTGAGCAAATCGGGCAAAGTAGCAATAACCGACATTCTTGGCGAAGGTAAGAACGAACGATGCTCGTTTGAACGGATATATTTCTCACGCGGCAGCGACGCTGACATCTACCGCGAGCGCAAGCACCTCGGTCGCAATCTGGTAAAGCAGGTTGCAAAAGCTGTCAACAACGATCTGGACCACACCGTTTTCTCATTCATCCCGAACACTGCCGAGGTAGCTTTCATAGGATTGATTGAAGGATTCACCGAACTGAGCCAACAGTTCAAGCAGCGTGACATTCTGCAACTGCAGGCAGAGGGAAAGCTTACTCCCGAAACTCTGTCAGCTGTCATGGCTCACAAGCTACGGGTTGAGAAAGTGGCAATAAAGGATATAAAACTGCGCACTTTCATTGCCGAAGGTAATTCGCGCAACGATCTTGCCGCGCATGTCTACGACGTCACTTACGGTTGCGTCACCAACAATGTCGACACCCTTGTGGTTATCGATGACAGCATTGTGCGCGGCACAACCCTGCGACAGTCCATCCTGAGCATGCTCGGACGTCTGCACCCGCGTAAGATTGTTGTGGTATCATCCGCTCCTCAAGTCCGCTATCCCGACTATTACGGCATTGACATGTCGAGCCTCAGCGAATTCATCGCTTTCCGAGCGGCAGTAGAGCTGATTCGTGAATCCGGTCGTGACAAACTGCTCGATGATGTCTACATCAGGTGTAAGGAGCAGATGCAACGACCTGCATCGGAGCAGATAAACTGCGTAAAAGCCATTTACGACCCCTTCACTCCGGAAGAAATCTCGGCGCAGATAGCCCGGATGCTGACACCGGTGGGTATGGAAGCGGAAATCGAAATTGTCTATCAAACCATCGAGGGGCTGCATAATGCCGTGCCCAATCATCCCGGCGACTGGTATTTCTCAGGAAACTATCCCACCCCCGGTGGGGTGCGGCAGGTCAACGACGCTTATATCCGCTACTACGAAAGCATCTCACGCTGACATTTTCAGAGTATAGGAGCAAACAGACGGGCAAGCGATTCTACACCTTTTTCGGTAATGGAACGTTTGCTCCACTGTTCTGCATCAACCCTTACCGAAAGCTTCTGGTCGCTGAAAAACATCTCAGCCACCTGACGGTTCATTTCCTCGGAATAGATAAACAGGTTCGCTTCAAAGTTGTGTTCAAAGCTGCGGAAATCGAAATTGGTTGAGCCAATGGAGGTTATCTCATTGTCGACTAACAGCATTTTGGAGTGAAGCATACCGGCTGAGAACAGGTACACCTTTATGCCGGATTGCAGACACTCCGTGATGTAGCTTGACGATGCTTTAGTAAGCATCTTTGAATCGGAACGCAGCGGCATCATTATGCGCACATCTACGCCTGATAGGGCTGCTGCCTGCAACGAACTCAACAAAGCGCTCGACGGGAGGAAATAGGGTGTGGCTATAAATATCCTGTTCTTGGCTGCACCTATCGACCTCAAGAACATCAGTTCAATATTGCTCCACTGACTTGTAGGACCTGATGTGACGAGCTGAATCTTCATGTCGCCATCCGTTGAGATATTTTTTCCCACATCATTCCATCTGTCGACCAAAGCATTATCTTCCTTGACAAAAGAACGGTCAATGATAAATGACACCTTGAGAGATGCCACTATGCTGCCGGTCACACGCAGGTGCATGTCGCGCCACATCTCAAACGATTCACCGCCTGTGGCATAACGGTCAGCGAGATTCATACCTCCAATGTAGCCTATGCAGTCGTCTATTATGCAGATTTTGCGATGCACGCGCCAGTTGATACGGGTGCCGAAACGCGGGAACTTGACCGAGGAGAACGATGTCACCTCCACACCCGCATCGCGCAACGTCCGCCAGTATCGTTTCTTGATTCCATAGCAGCCTACCGGGTCATATATGAGGTGAACGTCAAGTCCGGCACGCGCCTTCTCAACCAAAATTTTCCTCACCTCTTCTCCAATACCGTTCTGCTCTATGATGTAGTATTCCATCAATATCGATTTACGGGCATTCCGCAAGTCCTCAAGAAGTGCTGAATATTTCGAGCCACCATCCACAAAAAGCTTTGCATCGCAATAGTTATGCAGCACTGAAATTGACAGCAATTCGCCCATACGCACGAGTTTACGGCTGTTCTCATCCATGCGTTCGCGGTGATCGTCGCCCAAGCGCTGCTTAATCTCCAACTTACGGAGTTTGCGTTTCACTTTCCGAGGCACTACCCGCTTTGTGGAAATATCCCTGCCGAAAATAAAATATAGCAGCAAACCCACCACAGGCACCACAGTCAGCACGGTCACCCATGCCAGCGATCTCACGGGATTGCGGTTCTCGGCAATGATAATAACCACAACACAAAGCACGGTAACAAAGTAAATGCCACCTATAAGCCACAGGAATATTAATGAAATATCACCCATTGGTTCAATTTTTCTGCTAAGATAGAGAAAATAGAGCAAAGAAACGTCATCATTTTCAATAAATTTTGTAATTTTGTGCCGTTTAATAACCTAAAGCGGTATATAATAAATGAATAAAGGCACAATACTCGTTACCGGAGGTACCGGCTACATTGGCTCGCACACTTCGGTTGAACTTATAAACGCCGGTTACGGCGTTGTGATAATTGACAATCTCTCGAACAGTAACCGTGACGTTCTTGACGGAATAAAACGAATAACCGGCGTGATGCCCGATTTTGTCGAGGCTGACTGCACCGACATGGCAGCTCTCACCCGGCTTTTTGAAACCTACCCCGGCATTAAGGGCATTATCAACTTTGCGGCAAGCAAGGCGGTGGGCGAATCGATTCAAAAACCTATCCTCTATTATCGCAACAACCTTAACACGCTGATGAACCTGCTTGACCTGATGCCTCGGTTCGGTGTGAAAGGATTGGTTTTCTCATCGTCATGCACCGTTTATGGTGAGCCTGACCTGAATCCTGTAACCGAGTCATCGCCCATCAAAAAAGCCACATCGCCCTACGGAAACACCAAGCAGATCAGCGAGGAAATCATTACTGACGTCATCAATTCCGGTGCGCCGTTCAAGAGCATCCTCCTCCGCTATTTCAATCCAGTTGGAGCACACCCATCGGCTGAAATCGGCGAACTTCCTAACGGTGTGCCCCAGAACCTTATTCCCTATCTGACTCAGACAGCCATCGGCATCCGTAAGGAACTCAGCGTGTTCGGCGATGACTACAACACTCCTGACGGCTCCTGCATCCGCGACTTCATCAATGTTGTGGATCTTGCTAAAGCCCATGTGGTTGCCATAGAGCGCATGCTGACTGACAAATCCGAGGCTCCGATTGAAATCTTCAATCTCGGAACAGGCAACGGTCTTTCTGTGCTTCAGCTGATTGACGCTTTCGAAAGGGCTACCGGAGTGAAAGTACCTCATAAAATTGTGGGCAGACGCGCCGGTGACATTGAGAAAGTATGGGCTGATCCATCCTATGCCAACAACGTTTTAGGCTGGAAAGCTGACACCCCCATTGAGGAAACCATGCTTTCAGCATGGAACTGGCAAAAGAAACTTCGTGAACGCGGCTTGATGTAATCACGGAATCATCAGAACCGCAGCTCTCATGCTTCTGCTTTCTGCTCATTTTTGCCCGATACAGACTAACTGAGAAGATACATGCGAATCAGGAAAATTACAGAAATAGCCACATTAACATCTATTAACTTTTGTAACAAATCAATTTTTCGTATTTTTGCATAAACTAAACAAATATACAAAATGAGAATAAGGATTTTAGTCATCGATGACGAGGAATCAATCTGCGAGATTCTGAAATTCAACTTCGAGAAAGAAGGATGGGAAGCCGACTGCTATTACAGTGCCGAAGAAGCGCTTAACCATGATTTGTCAATCTACAACATTTGCGTTGTTGACATCATGATGGAGCGTCTGAGCGGATTTGATTTCGTGAAGCAGATGAAATACAACCCTGCAACCGAGCACATCCCCATCATACTCTGTTCTGCAATGAGCGGAGAAGATCACAAGGTAATGGGTCTCAACATCGGTGCTGATGACTATGTCACCAAACCTTTCAACATTCCTGAAGTCATTGCCCGTGTCAAAGCGGTACTCCGCCGCTACGGCACATCGACCCAGCCCCGTGTCGAAATGCCTCAGAAGCCTAAGTCCGATTCATTGTCAGACCTCACATTCCGCTCGCTCCGCATTGACCGCAACGAAAAAACCTGCTACTGCAACGGTCAGCCCATCAAACTGACACGCACGGAATATGACCTGCTTGTATTCTTCCTAACCCATCGCAATCACGTTTTCTCTCGTGACGAGATCCTGAAAGAAGTATGGCCCGATGAAGTAAGAGTTACTCCGAGAACTGTTGACGTAAACCTTACCCGTCTGAGAAAAAAAATCGACACATTCGGTCAATACATTGAAACTCGTGTAGGATTCGGCTATGGCTTTAACGAAAACGTTTAATTATCAGCAAAGACTATTCTTCCCCATGGTGCTCATTTTATGGACATTCGTGGGGGTAGTTTGTTTTTTCCACAACTATAGAACTCAGGAGTTGCGGCAAAAAGGTGTGAAACAACGCCTTGAGATTATCAATAACCGCATAATCGACCTTTACAACACGCATAACCCTGACCGTGACAAACTTGTGGCAAGTTTCCTTCAGTTCGTCGAAAACTACTACCACAAGACTGCCTACGATGACATCAGCGTGGCTATCTATGACAACACAACCGGTAACGTTGTGCAACACATAGGCTACGAACTCCCTTCGCCTGAAGTTGAGGGTGATGGTCGCAAGAATTTTTTCAAGGGTTCTCAGGTCGAGGCGCGTGATTCACTCGGAAACATTGTAGAACTTGACCCTGACAAGGTGTTCTATTATCGTGTGCACTTCTCTGATGACGGCAATTATCTGGTTCAGACAGTTGTCCCTTACACCACAGCGCTATCCTATACTCTTGACAACTCAAAGATATTCCTGATTTCAGTGTTGCTTGCCGGAATTGTGCTGACCATAATGATTTATGTGTTCACACTGCATCTGGCGCGTAACGTGGTCAACCTGCGCACTTTTGTGAAAAACGCCATTGACGACACTGCGGACTACAATGAGAATCTGGAGTTCTCGAACGATGAACTCGGCGACATCTCCCGCCAGATAATCAAATTTTATCAGCAACGTTCCAAGGCGCTGATAAACAGCGAGAAAGAGCACAAAATGGCACTTAAGGTGATTGAGGACAAATGGCGCTCAAAACGTCAGATGACCAATAACATCAACCACGAGCTTAAGAACCCCCTCGGCATCATCAAGGGCTATATCGACACCATTCTCTCAAACGAGGACATGAGCCCCGAAATGAAACGCCACTTCCTTGTGAAATCACAAATTCAGGTAAACCGACTCGTAGAGATGCTCAACGACATCTCTACCATCAACCGTCTTGAGGAAGGCAGCAAAAAGGTTCTCACAGAAATCATCGATTTCCACGAGGTTGTATTTACCGTTGCCAATGACCTGACTGAAAGTGGAATGTGCAATCAGATGGAGTTCGTTTACGATGTGCCGCTTGACTGTACCATCCGTGGTAACTTCAACCTCCTGACCGCCATGCTGCTTAACCTTGCTAAAAACTCGGTGGCATACAGCGGCGGTACGGAAATGGGTGTCAAACTGGTGTCACGCAGCGACAAATTCATGACATTCAGCTTCTATGACAATGGAAAAGGCGTCTCACCCGAACATCTGCCTCACCTGTTTGAATATTTCTATCGAGTTGACAGCGGTCGTTCCCGTAAATCCGGCGGTACCGGTCTGGGACTCCCCATTGTGAAGAACACCATCATCTCTTTTGGCGGCACAATCTCGGTGCGCAACCGCAAAGGTGGCGGTCTGGAATATCTTTTCACACTCCCTGCAGTAAACGAGACTGATGAAATGACTGATGAGGAAGGCTCTACCGACTCCGCAGACACTAATGCACCCACTGACAATGCTGGGACTGCCAACTCAGAAGGCTCCGCTGATAAAAAAACAGACTCTACCACCGACAATGAACATCCGGTTGAATAAACCGCAGGTGGTGAGCTACAACATTAACTATTGAAAAAATGGCACAGAAACCATCCATACCTAAAGGAACGCGCGACTTTTCACCTGCTGAAATGGCGCGTAGAAACTATATCTTCAACACCATCCGCGACGTGTTCGCCCTCTACGGATTCCGCCAGATTGAAACACCCGCTATGGAGAACCTCTCTACCCTCATGGGCAAATATGGCGAGGAAGGTGACAAACTCCTGTTCAAGATTCTTAACTCAGGCGATTTCACGGATAAAGTTGACCCCGAGCTGTGGAACGAACCGGTGAAACTGGCATCGAAAATCTGCGAAAAAGGGTTGCGCTATGACCTTACCGTGCCCTTCGCACGTTTCGTTGTTCAGCACCGCAACGACATTCAGTTCCCGTTCAAACGCTTTCAGATTCAGCCTGTGTGGCGAGCTGATCGCCCTCAAAAAGGACGTTATCGCGAATTTTACCAGTGTGACGCCGACATTATCGGTTCTGACTCGCTGGTCAATGAAATAGAACTGCTCAAACTGATTGACGAGGTTTTCCACAGACTTGGAATCCGCATAGCAATCAAACTCAACAACCGCAAGGTTCTTGCCGGTATAGCGGAATATATCGGTGCCCCCGAAAAGATGATTGACATCACTGTTGCCATTGACAAGATTGACAAAATAGGACTTGAAAATGTAAATGCCGAACTGCGCGAACGTGGCTTGAGCGAGGAATCGATTTCTCTGCTGCAGCCCGTACTCCAGATTTCAGGCGACACTGAAAGCCGCCTCTCCCAACTCGACTCCCTGCTTGAAAATTCCGAAATAGGCAAACTTGGAATTGCCGAACTGCGTGAGGTTATCGAGGGGGTTAAAGCATTGGGACTCAGATCGGAACTTGACCTTGATGTGTCGCTGGCTCGCGGTTTGAACTACTACACCGGAACCATCATTGAAGTAAAAGCACTTGACACCCCCATTGGCTCCATCACCGGTGGCGGTCGCTATGATAATCTGACCGGTGTTTTCGGTCTGACAGGTGTATCAGGCGTAGGCATTTCATTCGGTGCCGACCGCATATATGATGTCATGAACACTCTCGACCTCTATCCGGCTGATACCCTGCGAAGCTCAAAAGTGATGTTCACCACTTTTGGCAAAGCTGAAGGAGCAGCGGCACTGAGCATGCTCATGAAGATGCGTGAGGCAGGTATTCCCGGCGAGATTTTCCCCGATGTAGCTAAGATGCAGAAGCAGATGAAATATGCCGATGCCATGGGAATTCCGTTTGTGGCTATCGTAGGTGAATCTGAAATGCAGCAGGGAAAACTGATGCTCAAAGATATGACTACCGGCGAACAGCAGTTGCTGACCGTGGAGGAAGCTATCGAGCTCTTGAAGAAAAAATAAATTCACACACACTATATAATAAGATGAAAAAACAACTTTTTGCCATCATACTCTTCTTTGCCCTGTTCGGAGCCACCGCATCCGCACAGTTCCGCTACGGAGCCGCAGCTGGTGTTGACTTCACTACATTGAAATTCAAGCAAGACCTGATAACCATTGACCAGTCAGTGGGTTATGAAGCCGGTATTGAATGTGAGATGATGTTTCCGGGAATTGGCTTCGGCATTGATTTCGGTTTTATGTATCAGCAGCGTGGAGCAACACTCAATCTTGGAGAAAAAATCATCTGGGCATCGCAAGGCTACGGCAAGGAACGTCTTTACATGCATGACATAATCATACCCATTGACCTGCGTTTCAAATGGACCCGCATGAACGGTCTGGAAGATTATGTGGCACCCTACGTTTTCGGTGGTCCCGTAGTTGCCTTCACCGTGGCACACAATCATGTCGAAGCCATGAAATATGCCACCGGTAACCTTGGCGTTCAAGTTGGGTTAGGTGCGGAACTTTACCGGAATTGGCAGGTACAGGCATCCTACATGTGGGGCATGACCTATTGCACACAGACCAAACTACTCGACAACTTCAGCGCCCGCGACCGCGTGTGGAGCGTCCGTGTGATACGCTATTTCTGACCTGTGTAGCAGTTTCCCCGATTGGGAAACAACGGTTCGAGTCAATCGTATCAACCAAATAAGGAACATGGTTGTTTTTACTGAAACAACACAACAATTACTCAGTCACCACCATGGATAATCTGAAAGTAAAGATAATTAACAAATCACACCATCCACTGCCTGCCTACGCGACAACGGAGTCAGCCGGAATGGATGTTCGTGCTTTTCTCTCCCACCCCATTGTTCTGCAACCTCTTGAACGAGTGTTGGTTCCAACCGGTCTCTACCTGCAGTTACCGGCAGGTTATGAGTGTCAGATACGTCCGCGAAGCGGGCTGGCACTGAAGCATGGCATCACTCTTGCCAATTCACCGGGCACGGTTGACGCTGACTACCGTGGTGAAGTGGGTGTCATTGTCATCAATTTGTCGAAAGAACCGTTTGTAATCAATGATGGCGAGCGAATCTGCCAGATGGTGATTGCCCCTTACACACATGTAAAATGGGAAGAGGTCAGCCGCATTGACTCCACCGAGCGTGGCGACGGCGGTTTCGGTCACACCGGTGTTGACTAACCATAATTCCACACCTTAGTGAAAAAGCTATACAAAATTTGGTGAAAAAGCTATATAAAATATTGTGTGCAGTAGCAGCGCTCGCATCAGTGAGTGCCTTGATAACCGTGTCTGCCGATGTCACCGATGAGCAGAAACGCAAGGCTGACTATCTCTACATGGAAGCACAGACTCAGCAACAGCTTGACAACTATGAACTGAACTACAGGCTGCTGCAACGAGCCATGGAATTGAATCCGGAAGAAACCAATGCCGGTAACCAGTTTGGACTGCTGAATGTGCTGATAGCAGAAGATTCTGCAACCCGCATGCAGGGGCTCATCATGATGGAGGATCATTACAAGGCGCACCCCGATGATTATTACAGCGCCCTGAAACTGGCTTCGGTTCTGTCGCAACTCGGCATGAGAGATGAGGCGATTAGTGTGTGGGATCAGCTTTACAGCCGCTACCCGCTCAAAGACGATGTGGCTTTGAACTATGCTGAGAACCTGCTGAATTCACATTCTCTTGATGACAATAAGAAAGCAATACCTATTTTAGACAGACTGGAGACTGCCATTGGCAAATCCATGGCGCTCACCGTAAAAAAAGTGAACGCCTACCTGAGTCTGTCTGACACCATCAATGCCATCAAGGAAATCAATGATTACATGGATTCCGCGCCAAAGGATATTATGGGTATGCTGGCTGCCGGCGACATGCGCATGTTGATGGAGCAGCCTGACAGCGCGTTATATTACTATAACAAAGCCTGTGAAACGGACTCAACAAACGGCATGGCATATTACAAACTGGCAGAATTCTATCGTGAAAGTGGCGATTCTCTTGCCTACGACCGTGAAATTTTCCACGCCATACGCATGAACAGCCTTGAGGTTGACACCAAAGTGGAGCTGTTGCGAACCTACATAGTCAATCTCTTCTCCGACTCTACTCAGGTGCCACGCATCCACTCGCTGTTCGGGGAACTGATCGAGCAGCATCCACATGAAACAGCCATACACAACCTCTATGCCTCATATTTGGTTTCGCAGAATGATTATTGTAAGGCTGCCGAGCAAGTCAGCTATGTGCTCGACATGGATCATGGCACAGCCAATGACTGGATTGGTCTTATAGGACTGAGAATGCAATGCGAGGATTACGAACAGGCACTCCGCGATGCCGACCGCGCTGAATCCTACTTCAGCGACGCACCCGGATTGATGTGGTATAAATCAATAGTGGAACTGCAGCTTGACAAGCCGCAAGAAGCGCTTAAATCGTTGAAAGTGGCGCTGAGCCAGTCTGACAAGGTTAAGGACGATGAAACCCTGTCGCGTATGTACACCTCGGCAGGCGACATCTTCCACAAGCTGAATGTCCCTGACAGCACATACTATTATTATGACATGGCGCTCGCCATTTATCCCCGCAATTACAACACTCTGAACAACTACGCCTACTTTCTGGCATGCGAAGGAAAAGACCTTGACAAAGCACTGGAAATGAGCGGTAAAGCCATTGCAGCCACGCCCACGAACCCCACCAATCTCGACACCTACGCATGGGTTCAGTTCAAAATGCACAACTATGCCACAGCTAAAGAATATATTGACAAGGCAATAGAGTTGGAGGAGGAGCCGTCGGCTGAAATATATCACCATGCAGGCGACATATACTTCTTCAACGGTGAACCTGATGAGGCAGTCAAATTCTGGGAAAAAGCTCTTGAACTTGAAGATGGCGATAAAGAGCTGCTCCTCAAAAAAATCAAGAACAGGGCTTATTTCTACGAATGAAAATGAAAAAAATCCTCTACACATTTTTTGCGACCGCAACGTTGCTGATTGCCCTTTCATCATGTCACGGTTCCCGGACAGCCACCTCAGGTGATGACACGTTATCATCCGGCAGCCGACAGACACCCTTCGACATGGCAAAGGTGATTGAGTCAGCACCATCAGGCTGGACTACACTGCAGGTTCCGTTGACCATTGAGCTGAATTCACCTGCATCGTTCAAGGCGGGAGCGAAAGCCTACATGACCCGCGACAGCTCCATCTACTTCTCCTTCACCATATTAGGCATGGAAATGGCAGCTGTTCAAATCACGAATGACTCAATTTTCGGCGTCGACAAGATGCACAAGCGTTACATTGCAGAAAGTCTGTCATCCATCACTGCCAACTATCCGGTCAGCATTTCCACCCTTCAGTCAATGTTCACCGGTCAGCTGTTTCTACCGGGCGTCACAAACCTGACGGATAAGAATGTGAAGGAATTCAGGTTAAAATCTTCGGGTGATGGAATGGATGCTGTCCCTGTCAAGCAGTTCGATCCGTTCGTGTTATCGTTTCATTTCAGTCCGGATGACATGCTTGAATGTTGTCAGGTAAAATCCGATGACACTTCATTTGCAATCCTCTACTCCGACCCCGTTGAAACCACGCTCGGAACATTACCGATGAACGAGTCACTGAGTGTAAACCGGAATAAACTTTCAGTGAACGCCACACTCATCTGGAACTGGCGTAAAGTTAGAATTGACAATCCATCAGACAACAAAAAGATAAAGATTAACCCCACCTATCAGCGTGTCTCGGCATTGCAACTGCTGAAAACATTGATCTGACACAGCAATATTAATGAACCGCATTATCTCTCTTATCCTCTTGCTTATCTTGTCACTGTCATCAGGCAGCGACATGTTGATGCATGCAAAAAAACAGACTAAGAAAAAGGAGACAAAGGAGTCGATAAGCCGGCGGAAGCAACGCAACAAGAAGGAGATAAGCGAAACTAACAAAAAGATTAAGAACAACAGTCGCGAAGTGAAAAAACAGCTCAACGAGCTCAATCTGATCACTGCCGACATTGAGGAATGTCAAAAGAACATCAACTCCATGACGGCAACCATCCGTCGCATGGACGGTCAGATAAACAAGTTGAACGACTCGATAGCCCGACTTGACAATCGCATAACAACCCTGAGCGACAAGTATGCCAAGGCGATTCGCAAAATGCAAACGCTGAACAACAATGAAAACACCGAGTTTGCATTCATTTTCTCAGCTAACAGCTTCTCCGAAGCCTACCACCGCCGACAGTCACTTAAGCAGCTCGCCAAATGGCGTCAGAGAAAATCTGATGAACTGACAAATCTGAAAAGTGAGCTTGACGAGCGCCGGGAGACTCTTGAAAAAAAGAAACAGCAGCGTGTGACCATGGTTGACTCACTCAACAATGTGCTTGCATCACTCTCAGACAAGCAGACTCAGAGCGACCACCTCGTGTCAATGCTGAAACGCGAAGGAAGCAATCTGCATAACATTCTGGAACAAAAGCAGCGTGAAGCCAATGAGCTTGACCGTGAACTCGACAGACTGATTCAGCAAGAGCAAGAAGAGATGAGAAAGGCTGAAGAAGAAAGGAAAAAAGCCGAAAAAGCGAGACTCGAAAAAGAAGAACGCGAGCGCAAGCTGAAAGAACAACAGGAGCGCGAACGCAAACAGAAAGAAGCTGAACAAAAGAATAAATCCAAGGGAAAAGGCGACAATAACAAAGCCGGAAAAGATAAGCAAAAGAAAAAACCGGCTCCAAAACCTGAAGCGAAACCGAAACAGCCGAATACGAAACCGGTGGCTAAAGGTGACGACAAGGTAAAACCTGTTCCGGGAAGAAAACCGGCTGAAAAGCAAAAGCCTACGGTGCAAAATCAAAAGTTCAAGGATTTTGTCAGTGCCAAAGGATCATTGCCCTACCCTGCCAAAGGAAAGATTGTGAAGCATTTCGGCAGGCAGCAACACCCTGACCTGAAACATGTTGTCACCGACAATCCCGGCATCGACATAGAAACACGCCCCGGCGCCGATGTCAAGTGCGTATTCAACGGACATGTGTCAGACATATTCCTTTTGCCCGGTTATAACACCATTGTGATGATACGCCATGGCAATTATCTGACAATCTATGCCAATCTGGGTAGCATATCCATCAAGAAAGGAGACAAAGTGGTGCAGGGACAGGTAATTGGTAAAGTCTATAAAGACGCTGACGATAACGACCGCAGCGTGTTGCACTTCGAAGTGCGCAATGAAAGGACAAAAGAAAATCCCGAACTTTGGCTTAAATAGCGAACTCACTGAAAATTAAAGAATAAGATGAAAACCAAACAGGGAAACCTACCTCGCAAGATTTTAAAATCTCTCGGACTTTTCGGGGGAATGCAGGGGGTGCTTATTCTCTGTGCGTTAATTAGAGTGAAGCTTATTGCCATTTTCATTGGTTCGGAAGGAGTCGGACTGTTCGGCATATTCAACAACACTGTCGACATGTTCCGTGAAGTCACTCAGCTTAACATTACTCAGAGCGCCGTGCGTGACGTGGCTCGCAACAGCACCGGCATCAGGCTCGCATCCATAGCTTACATTATCCGGCGGCTGGTGTGGATACTTGGTGTTGCAGGAGCCATGCTCTTGCTTGTTTGTTCACCGTTCCTGAGCCAATATTGCTTTGAAAGTTCCGAATACACATGGGCATTTGCGCTGCTCTCCATAATTATTTTCATGCATGCCATTCAGGCAGGTTATCTCATCATCATGCAGGGAACCGAACGCTATTCCAAACTCGTAAAGGCTCAGTTGTGGGGCGCAATCATAAGTATAACCATCTGCGCACCAATGTTTTACTTCTGGGGCATAGATAGCGTTATTCCCTCAATGATGGTCTACATGACAGCCAATCTCGCCACCACCTACCTTTTCCGGGTACATGTGTCCGACCCTAATCCACGTCCCACCCGTTCCGAAGTATTCTCAACCGGCAAAAAATTCACCAAGTTAGGATTATATCTGACCGTGTCAACTTTCTCAGTGCTGTTGGTTGACTTCATTTTCAAGTCGTGGCTCAATGTCACCGCATCAACAATTATGGTAGGACTCTATACCGCCGGATTCACCATTGTTAACCGCTATGTGGGCATGGTGTTCACTGCCATTTCCGTGGAATATTATCCCCGTCTGTCCAAAATTATCCATAACAGCGAAGAAGTCTCCACCCATGTTAGTTACGAAATCAAAGTGGCACTTTTTGTGCTGATTCCGCTGATCCTTTTCTTCATACCGCTGGCTCGCTATGCCGTCATGCTACTCTATTCCGAGGAATTTATCAATATAGTTCCGTTCATTTCGGTGGCTATGATAGGCACACTATTCCGTGCCACTTCGTGGTGCTTCAGCTACGTTATTCTTGCCAAGGGCGATGGCAAAACTTTTGTAGTGACCGAGTTTATCAGCTCCGCTTTTTTCCTGATCATCAACATTTTGACATACAAATACTACGGAATACGCGGCATGGGTTATGCCTACACGCTCTGGTATTTCCTTTACCTGATTTCCACCTCCGTAGTCTTTTTCAGACGCTACCGCTACAAATTGGATCCCAAGGCATTCCGCCTCCTTGCATTCGGCACAGTTGCAGGCACCGCCTCACTGCTCCTTGTTTCATACACCGGATGGATTGCAGGCGTCATATTTGCCACAGCCATCTCACTGCCCATGGGACACAAGCTTCTCAAACTCGTAAAGAAATAAAAAACAGGTTAGCGTTTAAGGAGATTCAAGTCAACACGCTGAAGTTTCAGCATCTCTTTGCCTGAGGCATCTTTGAGAATTACATGAAGGTTGCCGTCCTTGCTCCATGAAGTCACATTTTCGAGCGCAAGCATCAGTGCTGTTTCCTGCGACTGATAACGGGTGGGCTGACGGCTGGAGATGAGCGAGATAAACTGTATGGAATTTGCTTGTTCACTGTCAACCAACACTTTGCCGTTAACGACATTGCCCCCCATAACGCCATGCAAACGTCCTTCAGGAATATCAATTACCAGATTCATTTCTTCGTCCACTGCCATGCGGTCACCATTTATTGACATGACTCTCCAAACGCCGTCCATGTAGTCATTATCGGAACGATGTAACACCATTACTGTTGTTCCACGGACTGTCTGCAGACTCAGATATGAATCCTGCTGCTCAGTGGTAAGCGAATATGCGGCAATCTGACCGAGCGCCTGATTTATCTTATATTCAAAAGGAGCATCGGGACAAAGCATCATGGTTGTGATGACATCACTGAGCAAAATTTTGTTCTCGCCGGTGATTGTGAATGTGCCGTTCATGGTGTTGCAACCGTTGTTGCCGTAGAATTTGTGTGACTCAGCTTCAAAATATATCTCCGGATGCTCGTCACCCACAATCTGCTCGCCTAATACTGACATAATCGCCCATTTCCCGTTGATTTTCATGTAGTCCTTGGCTGTGACAGTATATGTCTCAGTGGTTTTATTTCCGGAATCTTTTACTATGGGCTGAGTGGTTTCCGGCTTCTTTTTGTCAGCTTTCTTGGGTTTCTTCTTCTCCTCCTTAGGCTTTTGAGCTACCGGTTTCTGGGGTTTGTCAGTATTCTTTTTCTCTTGTTGAACCGGTTGTGTCGCGGTCACTTTTTTTGCCGAAGAACCGGATATACCTTCAAAAACCGAACATCCCGACAATGAAATTACGGTGGCTAAAGCCAATCCCAAGATATATTTTGACTTCATGATTTAATCAACTTTAATGGTATGCAGCCACAAAGTTACGCAATAAAATCTACTCTTCAAATATTGAAGTCAATAAATCTATACCATGAATGCCGATAACCTGTTGTCAGAAGGAGAATTTTACCATTGCCGCAACACGGTTGGCTGAGTTAGATTCTCCATTCATATTGCGCCGGACGCCATGCAAATATTCTACTCCTGCCTGAAAATCCTCGGCAAATGTGTAGAAAACATTTGCGACCGTGTAATTTGCCCTGCGATAGGCATCGCCACCAAGCGATGACTGATTGTAAACGCGGTTCATGCTGTAACCACCTGACACAAACAGTTTTTTGGTAATATTTACCTGAACACCTCCTACAACGTTAAACACACCCGGTGCAATCATACGCCCGTCCTCGCCATAAATGACGTCATATCCTTCGCCACCAAGGTCATTGACATATCGGGCTATACCTTTTCCGTAAACACCCTGATAATAAAGTGTTACATAGCTATTCAGGTTAGCTGCACCACTAAGTTGAACACCATATCCGGTCACGAATTTGTTGGAACCGCTTACCAGATTGCGGTAAGAGAGATTGCGAAGGATACCGCTCAGGCGGATGTGGCTGTTACCCCCGTTCCCCCAAGAATATTGCAGATAAGCAGGGATATCAGGCACCCTTTGGGCGATTGATTCATTCTCACCTGAGAGGGTGGTATAGGCAGCCGACGGATTCTCAATCGAAGCGGCAATAGAAAAATGTTTTGACAACTTAGGAGCATATTGCAACAACACGTTTTTGCGCGATGTCGAACCTGAAGGACCGGCGTAATCAACCGTTGGCAGACCGGCAGCACCGTCTTGGAAAGTGCTTCGAGCCAGACCGGCGGTCACATAGCCTAACTTTACATAAGCTTGCTTAACCTGCATTCCGTAGGAATTGTTATTACCTGTGAAATTTGTCTGTACATAAGCGGTCAGCAGACCCAGTCTGGTTCTGCGTACCAACTGCAGAAATATGGTGGAGTGATGTGCCGACGCCCCGAAACGGTTGCGCTGGGCTGGATTAGCCGGCACCGGAATATCAAATGTAGCAAATCCATCCTCGTCGATGGCACCGCAGAAATCATAAGAAACCAATCCCTCGACGTAACCGCCAATACCGAGCGCGGTATTGCCCTCACGGTCAAGGAAAAGGAAGCGTGGCGCACGCGGATCCTGAAAGTGCAAATCCTTGGTATCATAAAGGATAGCCATTATTTCATCACCCATCTTGGCACTATCGCCGGTCAATACCAGAACACGTTCCGGCAGTCCGGGGTTTCCGTCATAATCACTTTGATGTTGGGCGCTTACCGCACTTGTGCCTGCAAGTGCCAGAGTTGCGAGCGCGAGGCATTTAATTGACTTCTGCATAATATTGAATTTTCCATTAAAACGCCTGAAATGTGAATAATGTTTCCGTAACATCAAATTTTGTTAATAGAACCCTTTGTAACCTATAATTCGGCACACCATTGCCCACTATCACAGCTGAAAACTGTTGTGTAAAATCAAAAAATTTCGTATATTTGCAAGTTAAAATCAGCGTAATGAATTTTAAATTAACATCAGCATATAAACCCACGGGCGACCAGCCACAAGCTATTGAGGCGCTTGTCAAAGGTGTGGAATCGGGGCAGCCGGCACAGACTCTGCTCGGTGTCACCGGTTCAGGCAAGACGTTCACCATGGCAAACGTAATCCAACAGGTCAAACGCCCTACCCTCATATTAAGCCACAACAAGACACTTGCAGCTCAGCTCTACAGTGAGTTCAAGCAGTTCTTTCCGGAAAATTCGGTGCAGTATTTCGTGTCATATTACGATTACTACCAGCCTGAAGCCTACATCCCATCTGTTGACAAATACATCGAGAAAGACCTAATGATCAACGATGAGATAGAGCGTCTGCGACTATCAACCATTTCGGCGCTCCTTTCAGGGCGACGTGACGTAGTTGTGGTGTCGTCAGTGAGCTGTCTCTACGGTGTGGGCAATCCCGATGACTTCAACAGCAGCATAGTGGAAATAAAGGTTGGACAGCGCATCAGCCGCAACGAGCTTATGCGCCGCCTTGCCGAGTCGCTTTACAGCCGTACTGAAATAGAGCTCGCTCGCGGCACGTTCCGTGTTAAGGGCGACACCGTTGACATAGCCCTCGCATACGAGGATATCGTCATTCGTGTGGTTTTCTGGGGCGATGAAATAGAGTCAATCCAAACCCTACACCCCATTGATCAGGTGTCGCTCGGCAGCCACGAATCATTCAAAATCTATCCTGCAAACCTGTTTGTGACCACCAAGGAACGCATTGGCAACGCATTGGGGCAGATGGAAGTTGATTTAGGTACTCAGGTTGACTTTTTCTATGCCGAGAACCGTTTGCTTGAAGGTAAGAGACTCTATGAACGTACCACTTACGACATTGAGATGATACGCGAGGTAGGTCACTGCTCCGGAATAGAGAACTACAGCCGATATTTCGATGGCAGGGAGCCGGGAACACGTCCCTTCTGCCTGCTTGACTATTTCCCTAAGGATTATCTGACCATTATCGACGAGAGCCATGTGACCGTGCCGCAGATTCGTGCCATGTACGGCGGTGACCGTTCCCGCAAGCTCAATCTGGTGGAATATGGCTTCCGACTTCCCGCAGCGCTTGACAATCGCCCGCTGAAATTCGAGGAGTGGCAATCACTGACAAACCAGACAATTTATGTCAGCGCTACGCCTGCCGACTACGAGCTGGAGCAGTCAGAAGGAGTTGTCGTAGAGCAGATCATACGACCCACCGGACTGCTTGACCCACAGATTTCCGTTCGCCCGTCGCTCAATCAGATTGATGATTTGCTTGAGGAAATCCGTGTGCGCATAGAACGCGATGAGCGTGTGTTGGTTACCACCCTCACGAAGCGCATGGCTGAGGAGCTGAATGAATACATGGCTAAACTTGACATAAAGACGGCTTACATCCACTCCGACGTCAAGCCGCTTGAACGCATAGAAATTCTTGACGGACTCCGTTCAGGAGTTTATGACGTGCTTATCGGTGTCAACCTTCTCCGCGAGGGTCTTGATTTGCCCGAAGTGTCGCTCGTAGCCATACTGGATGCCGACAAGGAGGGGTTCCTGCGATGCCACCGCTCGCTTACTCAGACTGTCGGTCGTGCCGCACGAAATCTGAACGGCGAAGTCATAATGTATGCCGACAAAATCACTGAATCAATGCAGCAGACCATCGATGAAACGCTCCGTCGCCGCCAGATTCAGCTGAAATATAATGAGGAGCATGGCATTACTCCGCAAGCGATAGTGAAAGCCCGCAACAAAATCATTGGAATTGACACTGACAACAATGAGAAACAGGGTAAAAAGAAACGCCCCGGTTCACCGGCAGCCACACCTGTAGCATACGCCTACTCCGATTATCCGGAAAACGATGTCGCTGCGGACCCTGTCATTCCATACATGAGCCGGAAGGAACTGGAATCAGTCATAGCACGTCTGCGCAAGGATATGCTTGAAGCAGCCAAGAACATGGAGTTCATGGAAGCTGCGCGCTTGCGTGACCAGATAATGAAACTTGAAAGCAATGCAGCCGAACTCGCAAAAGAATAACACCCGTAGACCGGTTCAGGCGCCCTATCCGCCGTTGACCGACTTCCTCCCCACCTCAGTGAAAGAGATGAAACTGCTGGGTTGGGACTATGTCGATGTGGTACTGTTTTCGGGCGACGCCTATGTCGATCACCCTTCATTCGCCGCTGCCGTCATCGGACGCACGTTGCAGAAAGAGGGCTTCCGTGTGGCAATAGTTCCGCAGCCGAACTGGCAGGATGACCTGCGTGACTTCCGCAAGTTCGGCGCACCACGCCTGTTTTTCGGCGTGTCAGCAGGAGCTATGGATTCAATGGTAAACCATTATACTGCAGGACGCCGCAAACGTAGCGATGACGCCTACACGCCTGACGCACGCCATGGCATGCGACCTGACTATCCCACCATCGTTTACAGCACAATCCTGCGACAGCTGTTCCCCGACACTCCCATCATTGCCGGCGGCATCGAGGCATCGATGCGCCGACTGTCGCACTACGACTACTGGCAGGACCGCCTTCGACCCTCCATTCTGCTTGACGCTCCTGCCGACATGCTTATTTACGGCATGGGTGAAAAACCTATCATTGAGATTGCACGCCGACTGAGCGCCGGAGAGTCCATCAAGGAGATGACCGATGTGCGCCAGACCGCTCTGTTACTCCCCCCCTCGGCACTGCCGCAGCCTGACGGTGACAACATCATTCTTAATCCGTGGGAACATTGCCGAAAGGATAAACGTGCGCAGTCAGCCAACTTCCGCCACATCGAGGAACAGAGCAACCGCATGGAAGGTGGTGCCACACTGTGGCAGAGCTATGGCGACAAGGTTGTGAAAGTCAACCCTATGCACCCTGCCATGACCACAGGCGAAATTGATGCCTCGTTCGACTTGCCATACACCCGACTGCCGCATCCACGCTACAAAGGCAAGCACATACCGGCGTTCGAGATGATCAAATTCTCTGTCAACATGCACCGTGGCTGCTTTGGCGGATGCGCCTTCTGCACCATATCAGCCCATCAGGGTAAGTTCATTGCCTCGCGCAGCAAGCAATCGATACTCAATGAGGTTCGCAAAGTCACAGCCATGCCTGACTTCAAAGGCTATATCAGTGACTTGGGAGGACCGTCGGCAAACATGTACGGCATGGGAGGGAAGAACAAGAAGGCTTGTGCCCGATGCCTGCGTCCGTCATGCCTGCATCCGGCGCCATGTCCCAATCTTGACACAGACCACGGCAAGTTGCTCGACATCTATCATTCGGTCGACGCACTCCCCGGTGTAAAAAAATCATTCATAGGCAGTGGCGTGCGATATGACCTCTCCATGCACCCAACGGGCAATGCCGAAGTTGACAAAACCAACAGAATTTATAACGAGGAGCTGATTTGCCGACATGTGTCCGGCAGACTCAAGGTGGCGCCGGAGCATACAGAGAAACATGTGCTCGACATAATGCGCAAGCCATCGTTCGAGCAGTTCCACCGGTTCAAGGATATTTTTGACCGCATCAACCGCAAGAAACAACTGAACCAGCAGCTCGTCCCCTACTTCATTTCATCACATCCCGGATGCACCGAGCTTGACATGGCATTGCTTGCCGTGGAGACCCGCGACATGAACATGCACCTTGAGCAGGTGCAGGATTTCACGCCAACCCCCATGACCCTTGCCACAGAAATATACTATTCAGGCTACCACCCCTATACAGGTGAAAAAATCTTCACTGCCACACGACCGGAAGAAAAACTGGCGCAACGCCGATTCTTCTTCTGGTATGACCGCACCTATCGCCCTGAAATTATCAAGTCGCTGCACCGGTTGCACCGTCCCGATCTAATCAAACGCTTGTTCAAATAATCAATAATAATAAATATGTATTCCTACAACAAAACAGCTGCAATTATGATGAGTGCTATATTGCTTGCCACTTCATCATGTGACAATGCCGAAAAAGATTCCGGCGCAAAGCTCATTGACCGTCCTACTGACCTGAAGATTGAGAACCGTCACTATTCCATTGACGTTCTTGAAGCTTTCGGTAGAGTATCCGGAGCGACTTTGTCACCTGACGGCTCAAAAATTCTCTACGGCATCTCCTACGAAAGCGTGGAGCAGAACCGTAGTAACAATGACATCTATGTGATGAACATCGATGGCACTGACGACACCCGTATCACCAAAACTCCAAAAAGCGAAAATCAGGCTGTATGGATCGAAGGTGGCGAACGGATAGCGTTCGTTGCCGCCTCAGAAAAAGCCGGCGGTACACCACAGGTGTGGATTATGAAAGCCGACGGTTCGGAGCGTCAGTGCATCACGGAGTTTAAAAATGGTGTTGAAGGATTCCTCTTCTCGCCTGACTACAAACACCTTGTGGTAATTTCAACAGTGAAATATGAGCGTAAGGCATCAGATGTTTATTCCGATCTCCCTGATGCAACCGGACGCATCATCGACGACCTGCTCTATAAACATTGGGATGAATGGGTGACCGCCATACCTCACCCCTTCGTGGCTGACTTTGACGGCACTTCTGTCGGCGAGTTCACCGATGTGCTCATCAACGAGCCATACGAATCCCCGATGCGTCCGTGGGGTGGAATCGAATCGTTTGCTTGGAGCCACGACAGCAAAAAACTGCTTTATGTGTCACGCAAGAAAACCGGCATGGAATATGCCCTCTCCACCAACTCTGACATTTACAGCTACGATCTGGAGTCAAAAACCACCGTTAACCTCACCGAAGGAATGATGGGCTATGACACCAATCCCGTGTTCTCGCCTGACGGCAGCCGCCTTGCATGGCTCAGCATGGAGCATGACGGCTACGAAAGCGATAAGAACCGTATTTTCATGATGGATATGGCGACCGGCGAAAAAACCGATCTGACCATTGACTGGGACTATACCGTAAGCGAAATCGCATGGGCTACAGATGGCGAATCCATATTCTTTATCGCGCCCAAAGATGGTGTAACACCCATCTTCAACATCAACATCAACACTCGTGAAGTGAAAGAAGTTGCCGGAGGAATCTGCGACTATGCATCGCTGCAGGTTCTTGCTGACCGCGTGATAACATTGCGCCACAGCATGCTCTACCCCAACGAAGTTTGCTCTGTAAATCTGCAGGATGGCACCGTCACCCAGCTTACCAAGGTAAACGACGAGCTACTCTCACAGATCGACATGCCCACGGTAGTAAACCGTCAGGTCCGCACCACTGACAATAAGATGATGACCACTTGGGTGGTATATCCCCCGAACTTCGACCCGGAGAAAAAATATCCTGCGATCCTTTACTGTCAGGGTGGTCCGCAGAATGCCGTAAGCCAGTTCTGGAGCTATCGTTGGAACCTCGCCCTCATGGCAGCACAGGGCTACATTGTAATAGCACCCAACCGCCGCGGTCTCCCCGGCTTCGGAACCGAATGGAACGCACAGATTTCAAAAGATTACGGCGGTCAGAACATGAAGGACTATCTGAGTGCCGTGGATGACATGAAAACCGAATCTTACATCGATGCCGAACATATCGGCGCGGTTGGTGCAAGCTACGGAGGCTTCTCAGTATATTGGCTCGCAGGTAATCATGACGGACGCTTCGCATGCCTCATTGCCCACGCCGGAATTTTCAACATGGAGGCACAGTATCTTGAAACCGAAGAGATGTGGTTTGCAAACTGGGATATGGGCGGCGCATTCTGGAGTCCCGATCCTAAAGCTAAGGCGACATTCGCCAACTCACCCCACAAGTTCGTTGACAAGTGGGACACCCCCATCCTCATCACTCACGGAGAACACGACTACCGCATCCTTTCATCGCAGGGTGAAATGGCATTCAATGCAGCACGTCTCAACGGCGTACCTGCCGAAATGCTGATTTTCCCCGATGAGAACCACTGGATTCTGAAACCCCAGAATGCCGTGCTCTGGCAGCGTGTATTCTTCCGCTGGCTTGACAAATGGCTTCAGGGTAAAGATTATCAGAACACTGACAAGATGATGGTGGCAGAGGAACCTGAAAATAAATAAACCGAATATCTTTCATAAGGAGGTTGTGGCATAAAACCGTTTGCCACAACCTCTTTAAATTTTACAGATAATGTCAAAAGCCGGTCTGAAAAAAGAGCTTAAACAACTCGATAAAGATGAACTCATCGAGGTGATTCTTGACATATATTCCCTTCGCAAGGATGCCAAGGAATATTTTGAATACTACATTAATCCTGATGTCGACAAGCTTTTCAGGAAATATGAGGATAAGATATTCAAGGAACTCAAACGTGTCAAAAAACGTTTCTGGCGAAAAGAAACCGCTGCCCGACCTTCTGTTATTAAAAGAGCCATCAAGGAGTTTGAATCCTTCGGCTCGGGAAAAGAATGGACTGTAAAACTGATGTTCAGCACCGTTGAGAACGCACTGCACATTTCATCAGACACGCAGCCAACCGTCAAACATGCCGATGCAATTTCCAACATTCTGCAGGAATGTATGTTAAGCGCCAATGAGTGTGGCTGCTTCAAGGAGTATGCCGAGCGGATTCTGATACTAACCAAACTTGATGACTCAGGTGTGGGTGACATAGCTTTGCGGAAAAGGTTTCTCAGGGCGCTTCATGCCATAGACATGAGAACGGAATATTTCCATCAGCTTCCTCCCGATGAATACTACAAAAAAACATTGACCGGACTTTGACCTTTTAAGACCCTGTTTTATAAAAAAACAAAAGTCCGGACGGCGTATTTTAGAGGTCATTTCGCAAGTTGAAGAAGGAGCGATGCGGGCATCACGACTGATGAGACTTGGCGGAAGGACCCTAAAAGACGCCGAGCGAAGAGGGTAATTTAAAAATTTCAGTAATTGCGGTAGTTTGGACATGAGGTAGTTTGTGAATCGTACAGATTAGAGCGTACTCTATGGCTGTCAATGACACATTCGACAATGGGAAATGGCACGCCAAGGTATGCGTATTTGGCATGGGTCAGCAGTTCAAGGAATGTCTAATTTAAATTATTTTGAGATAACATTGAAAAATAGTAAATTTGCAAACCCGAAACTACAAATAAATAAAGACTGTCCGGGAGACCGCGTTTCGCATCTGCACGTCATATTCTACCCGGACTTTTGCTTTTTTATAAAACGGGGTCAAAAATAATTGTTACATTTGCATGTTAACCAATCCTTCTATAAATCAATGAAAAAGTTAATTTTGCCCTTTGCCTTCATGGCGTTGTCGCTCTCGGCGTCATCGGTGACTCCGCTTTGGATGCGCGATATTCAGATTTCACCTGACGGCACGCAGATTGCATTCACCTACAAAGGTGACATTTTCACTGTCCCTGCGACAGGCGGAAGTGCCACCCGAGTGACATCCACCCCGTCCTATGAATCGAACCCCGTATGGTCACCTGACAGCAAGCAGATTGCATTTGCAAGTGACCGCAACGGCAACTTCGACGTTTATATCGTTCCGGCTACCGGTGGCACCGCTACCCGCCTGACAACAAATTCAGCTGCGGAGCTGCCTGACCGCTTCACACCTGACGGCAAATATGTAATCTTCACCGGTCATATTCAGGACCCGACAAAATCAGTTCAGTTCCCCACAGCCCGACTGACCGAACTTTACAAAGTTCCTGTCAAGGGAGGCAACTCAACACTTTTCACCGCAGCTCCGGCTGAAATGATTTCATTCTCTCCCGACGGCAAATTCATTGTTTATCAGGATATTAAAGGCATGGAGGACCAGTGGCGCAAGCACCACACTTCATCCATCACACGCGACATCTGGCGATTTGACATAGCCGATGACAAGTTCACCAATCTCACTGACCATGCCGGTGAGGACCGAAATCCGGTGTTGTCGCGTGACGGAAAAACCGTCTATTTCCTTTCGGAACGTGACGGTAAGTCCATGAACGTTTATTCTTTCCCAATCGATAACCCTCAGGAGGTCACTGAAATAACAAATTTCAAGACTCACCCGGTGCGCTTCCTCTCGCAGGCTGACAACGGCACCTTCGCCATGGGTTATGACGGTGAAATCTACACCATGGGAGCAGACAAGAAACCGAAAAAGGTGAAAATCGACATAGTGATGGACGAGGCTCCGCAGATCGAGCGCATTGCCATACGTCCTACCTCGGCAAGCGTATCGCCTGACGGCAAACAGACCGCGTTCATCTCACGCGGCGATCTGTTCGTGGCATCAAACGATTATTCATCTGTAAAACAGATTTCCAACACTCCTCAGGCTGAAAGCCAAGTCAGCTGGTCGCCTGACGGCAAGACTCTGGTCTACACCTCGGAACGCGACGGTCACTGGAATCTCTACACCGCAAAAATTGCAAACGACAGCGACCCGAACTTCTCAAACGCCACCATTATCGAAGAGACCCCGCTTTTCAATGACAACAGGGAGCGCACATATCCCACGTTCTCACCTGACGGCAAGAAGCTCGGTTTCATTCAGGACCGCACCAAGGTGATGATAATGGATGTTGACAGCAAGAAAGTGAAGCAGCTCACCGACGGTTCCACCGTAACACGCATGACCGGAGGAGTCCCATTCACATTCTCACCCGATGGCAAATGGATTCTGACTGAAGTTGTCGACCGCAAACATGACCCCTACACTGACATTGCCATAATCAATGTGGAGGACGGCAGCATGCACAACCTTACCCAGACCGGTTACTTCGATTCCGACCCACGCTGGGTAATGGACGGCAACGCCATCCTGTTCACATCTGACCGCGACGGCTTGCGCGCCCATGCCTCATGGGGTTCGCAGACCGATGCCTACATCGTGTTCCTGAACCGCGAGACTTTCGATAAGTTCAACCTTTCGGAAGAAGAGTACGAAATTTTCAAAGAGGCTGAGAAAAAGGATAAGAAAGAGAAGGATGCCAAGGATAAGGATGGAGAAAAGGATAATAAATCTGGCAAAAAAGCAGACAAGAAAGAGGTAAAACCTATCAATGTGGAACTTGACGGCATCAATCACCGCACCATAAAACTGACCCCGTTCTCATCTGACATCTCCGATCTAATCATTACCAAGTACGGCGAATCGCTCTACTTCATCACCACTACTGACAACGACCCTGATCTGTGGAAAATCAATCTCCGCAAGGGTGAACCTAAAATGGTTTCACGCAACATAGGTCGTGGAGGTCTGGAAATGGATAAAGATGGAAAAATCTACGTTGTGGGTAGAAAGATGAAACGCATCGACCCGAAATCGGATAAAATCACCAACATCAGCATCAGCGGCTCGCAGGATATTGACCGCGCTGCCGAACGTGACTACATGTTCAACTATGTCAAGACTCAGGAGCGCGAGCGTTTCTACACACCTGACATGCACGGTGTCAACTGGGATAAGATGACCGCTGACTACAGCAAATTCCTTCCCCACATCAACAACAACTATGACTTTGCCGAAATGCTTTCGGAACTGCTCGGCGAACTTAACGTGTCGCACACCGGCGGACGATACTCCCATGCCGCAACCGGTGCCGTTGACCGCACTTCCTCGCTCGGACTGCTCTATGACATGAGCTACACCGGGAACGGTTTCAAGGTTGACGAAGTGGTTGCCGGAGGTCCGTTTGACCGTGCCTCTTCAAAAGTTGCTCCCGGATGTATCATTCTGAAAATCAACGGCAAAGAAATCAATTCACAGGCTGATCAGTCGGAACTGATGAATAATATTTCCGGAAAGAACACGCTTGTCACCATCAAGAATCCTGCCACCGGCGAAGTGTGGGACGAGACAGTCAAACCTATCTCTGCCGGGAAAATGAACAATCTGCTTTATCAGCGCTGGGTTGAAGCCCGTGCAGCCGACGTTGACCGCTGGAGCAACGGACGCTTGGGCTACGTTCACATCAAATCAATGAATGACGGTTCCTATCGCCCCGTCTACGCCGATGTCCTCGGAAAATATAATGACCGTGAAGGAATCGTGATCGACATTCGCCACAACGGCGGAGGCAGACTGCACGAAGATGTGGAGGTGTTCTTCAGCGGCAAAAAGTATCTGACTCAGGTGGTTCGCGGTAAAGAAACCTGTGACATGCCTTCGCGCCGATGGAACAAACCGAGCATCATGCTGCAGTGTGAGGCTTGTTACAGCAACGCTCACGGCACTCCATGGGTCTACAAAACCATGGGGCTGGGTAAACTTGTGGGTATGCCCGTACCCGGCACAATGACTTCGGTGAACTGGGTAACCATGCAGGATCCTTCCATGGTGTTCGGTATTCCTGTTGTCGGCTATCGTACCGCGGAAGGTAATTATCTGGAAAATACCCAGTTGGAGCCCGATGTTAAAGTGCCGGTCAATCCTGCAAATGTTATCAAAGGAGATGACCTCCAGCTCAAAGCTGCCGTGGAGACACTGCTCCACGATCTTGACGCAGCAAAATAAATTCAGCAAAATATATTTTGGAATGACTGTTCCGGCACTTGTCCGGGGCAGTCTTTCACTTATATAAGAGTTTTTTATTACCTTTGCAATGGTAATTTCAACCACTATGCGTAAAGTTTTATCCATAATAGCCGGCATAATGCTCGCGACAGTGCTTTTGAGCATCACTACCTCGCAATGCAAAGACGACATCTGGGAATATGATGAGTTCGGAGCAGCCGTATGCCACCGTTTTCCACATCAAAAAACCGTGCATCTGCTTTTCACCGCTGACTCAGCCTTTGAAGGTGGAGCCTATGCTATGGATGTCATGTCGGAGCGCGGGGTTAAAGGTTCGTTCTTTTTCACAGGCAACTTCATGCGTGACAGCCTGCGAAACGGAGCAATCATACGCCGTGCCATAGCTGACGGTCATTATGTAGGACCTCACGGCGACCGCCATATTCTCCTTGCCGAGTGGAACAAGGAGAGGACTACGTTGGCATCGCCTGACAGCGCCCTGACAGATATGGAACATGCGTATGAGCTACTTGCCCGATATGGAATATGCCGCGACAGCGCGACGATTCTGATACCTTCGTTTGAATGGTATAACTCCGGTCATGTCAATGCTTTTCGCAATGCCGGACTGTTCACCATCAACATGACACCCGGCATCGAGACCTACCGCGATTACACCACTCCTGACCTTGATTATTACACCCCGTCGGAGTTCATGTGGAACCAATTGCTGTCACGCGAGCAATCGCACGGTCTTGACGGAGCCATAATCCTGATTCACTTGGGGACAGACTCTACCCGCACTGACAAATTCTACAATTATCTCCCCGCAATTCTTGACACACTCACCGCCCGCGGTTACAGAATGGAGAGGTTCTGAGACCCAGACCCATAAAATATGTAGAAAATTTCTGTAAAGCCAATAAATTTTGTAATTTTGCAAAAAATATTGTATTAGATAAAAGAAAATGGCAATAGAACTGAAAGGACTTACCAAGCGTAAGGACAATTACTCACAATGGTATAACGAGTTAGTAGTCAAAGCGGACCTCGCCGAACAGTCAGCCGTGCGCGGCTGCATGGTAATCAAGCCCTACGGCTACGCCATCTGGGAAAAGATGCAGCACCAGCTTGACGAAATGTTCAAGGCAACAGGTGTGCAGAACGCCTATTTCCCCCTGCTTATTCCGAAGTCATTCCTCTGCCGCGAGGCTGAACATGTCGAAGGCTTCGCCAAAGAGTGTGCCGTTGTGACCCACTACCGTCTGAAAAACGACCCCAACGGCAACGGCGTTGTGGTTGACCCTGACGCACGTCTGGAAGAGGAACTGATTATCCGTCCGACCTCGGAAACCATCATCTGGGGCACATATAAAAACTGGATTCATTCTTATCGCGACCTACCCCTGCTGGTCAACCAGTGGGCAAACGTTATGCGCTGGGAGATGCGTACACGCATGTTCCTCCGTACTGCCGAATTCCTCTGGCAGGAAGGACACTGCGCACATGCCACTGCTGAAGAATCGGAGGCTCGTACCGTTCAGATGATTAACCTTTATGCCGATTTTGCCGAGAAATATATGGCAATGCCGGTAATCAAGGGTGTGAAGTCAGCCAACGAACGTTTTGCCGGCGCGCTGAACACCTACACCATCGAGGCTATGATGCAGGATGGAAAAGCATTGCAGTCAGGCACATCGCACAATCTGGGTCAGAACTTCGCCAAGGCTTTCGACGTAACCTTTGTCAACAAGGACAACAAGCCTGAATATGTATGGGCTAACTCATGGGGCGTATCAACCCGACTGATGGGTGCCCTGATCATGAGCCACTCTGATGACAACGGTCTGGTTCTGCCTCCCCATCTCGCTCCTATTCAGGTGGTTATCGTACCCATATACAAAAACAGCGAACAGCTTGCCGAGATCAGCGCCAAAGTAGAGCCTATCGTGAACGAACTGCGCGGAATGGGTGTTAGCGTGAAATATGACGATGCCGAGAACAAACGACCGGGCTTCAAATTCGCCGACTATGAGGTGAAAGGCATACCCGTGCGTCTTGCCATCGGTGCTCGTGACCTTGAGAACGGCACCGTGGAGGTTATGCGCCGCGACACACTTGAGAAACAGGTTGAACCCCTTGAAGGAATTGCCCGCCGTGTGGCAGACCTGCTTGAAGAAATTCAGGACAATATCTATCAGAAAGCGCTCCGCCGCCGCGAGGAGATGACCCGCACCGTCGAAACCTACGAGGAATTCAAAGAAGAAATTGAAAAGGGCGGCTTCATTCTCGCCCACTGGGACGGTACCCCCGAAACCGAAGAGAAAATCAAGGAGGAGACAAAAGCCACTATCCGCTGTATTCCTCTGGAAGGTGACAAAACACCCGGTTTCTGCATGGTTACCGGCAAGCCTTCGGCACAGCGCGTGATTTTCGCCCGCAACTATTGATAACTTTTTAACTGACGGGCAGCCCTGCTTTCATCTGCGGAGCTGCCCGTCATTACTTCACCATGAACAACTCCACCCCACCACGCATAGCCATTGTGGTGCCATGTTACAACGAGGAACAGGCACTGCCACTGTCGTCGAAAGAAATGCTCTCGCTGCTCGACGAAATGAGTGCGTCAGGACTGATTGCCGCTGACAGCTACATTCTATGCAGCAACGACGGCAGCCGCGACCGCACATGGCAGGTGATAGAACAGCTGCATGCTGCCGATGACCGAATCAAGGGTATCAGCCTCGCCCACAACCGCGGACACCAGAATGCGTTGCTTGCCGGACTGATGGCGGTGATGGACCACTGCGATGCTGCAATCTCAATCGACGCTGACCTTCAGGATGATCCGCGAGCCATGATTGAGATGGTAAAGAAATTCCGCGAGGGTTGCGAGATTGTCTATGGAGTGCGTTCATCGCGCCAAACCGACACATGGTTCAAGCGCACCACAGCTCACGGCTTCTACTCGTTCCAGAATGTCATGGGACTGGAGACCATCTACGACCATGCCGATTACCGACTGATGAGCAACCGCGCCCTGCATCTGCTTGCCCAGTACGGCGAATCAAACCTGTTTCTGCGTGGCATAATCCCACAAATAGGGCTGAAATCCGATGTGGTGAAATATGCACGAAATCCGCGTGTGGCAGGTGAATCAAAATATCCCCTGAGCAAAATGCTCAGTTTCTCCATCGATGGCATCACATCATTCTCGGCACGTCCGATGCGCTGGATTTTCATGACCGGACTGACGCTGCTGATAATCGACATTCTGGTTGCAATCTATGTTCTGATAGCCATACTTAACGGCACTGCAATCGGCGGCTGGGCATCACTGATGCTTTCAGTGTGGTTCCTCGGAAGCCTTATGCTGATAAGCATTGGCATTGTGGGTGAATATATAGGCAAAATTTTCACCGAAGTCAAGCATCGCCCGCGTTTTGCCGTAGCTGAAGAGCTATGGTAATCCGAAATCAGAACGTTTCTGCCTTAACCAATGTTTGCGTAAAGACTCCTGCCTACTTCCGAATCAGAAGGTCGGCAACGTGCCAAACGCCTCTGGGAATCACACGTTTAAGGTTATAGACAACGCTGACCAGATACTTCCTGCGGGCACGTTCCTTTGCATGTGTCAATAGCGGAGCCACATGCTCACCGGCACCCTCCCGGCTATATGCAGCTGCAAGGTCGGCGCGACGATATGCCACCCAGTCAGACATTTCTGGGGCAGATTTTTCAAGAATAGATTCTATTCGGTCCAACGATTTTTCCCATTCGCCGGCTCCGGAGGCAAAGTTCATACCGGTTATGGATTCACGCGTGAAAATCACCTTTACCAACGGGACACCCTGCCGATATGCAACTTTGGGATGAGCTGCGAGCAGCCTTACGCCCAACTCAAAGTCATCCCATTTCTTCAAATCACAATCCCAACCTCCTACACGGCGCACCAGTTCGGTTTTAGCCATGAAACGCTGGGTTGAAAGTATGCCATGAACAAGGTGGTTTTTCATCAGGTCTTTGACAGGGAAACGCATCAGCCGTCGTGAACCGTCGCTCAACATGATTTCCACATCCCATCCGATAATATCGGCATCAGGCTGTGAGCGGACTGCATCCACAGCTTTGGCGATATGCCCCGGCAACATGATATCGTCTGAATCGAAGAACAAAACCCACGGAGTTGCAACAGCCTCAAGTCCACGGTTACGGGCTGCCGATGCACACTGACAACTCTCTGAAAGCAGCATGGCATCAATTTCAGGATTCGCCTCAATCCATTGACGAAGTACATGCGCAGTGTTGTCAGTGGAATTGTTGTCAACAAGGACAAGATTAAACATCTCCGGATTCTGCTGCGCCACCGAATTAAGGGTGCGACAGACCAGCTCACCCCGGTTATAAACAGGGATGACCACCGTAATCAGCTTATCCTCAGAGGTTTTAATCATAGTTAAATATTAAGGTGGTGTATCATAATAAGCCATCAGCAGTGTTGCTATCTGAAACAGCTTCGGTCACATACTTATGTAGTTCTCATCAATCATATCCACAGAGCCTTGCATCTGACTCATTCTGATAAACCAAAGAGGGTGCGCCAAAATTTACATTTTGACACACCCTCTTAAGCAATTTGCTAAAAACTTTTTATTAATGCGGTTTACACCGGCAAGTTATTCAGCAGCGGGTGCTTCAGCTTCAGCATCAGCGGCGGCAGCCTCAGCCTCAGCTTTAGCAGCAGCGATTTCAGCCTTTTTCTTAGCTACAGCTTCAGCTTTAGCTTTGTTCTTTGCCTGTTCAGCTTCAAGAGCTTCCTTAACAGCAAGTTCTTTCTTAGTAGCCATAGAAACCTTAACAGCATCAATCTGAGCCTGTTTTTTCTGTTTCCATGCAGCGAAACGACGTTCAGCTTCAGCTTCGTCGAAAGCGCCTTTCTTAACACCACCCTGAAGATGTTTCATCAGAAGAACACCTTCGTTAGAGAGGATAGAACGAACAGTGTCGGTGGGCTGAGCACCAACATTAACCCAATACAAAGCACGTTCGAAGTTCAATGTTATTGTAGCAGGATTAGTGTTAGGATTATAAGAACCTATCCTTTCAATAAATTTACCATCTCGTGGTGCTCTGCTATCGGC
>CAMWVE010000011.1 GCA_947177685.1 uncultured Porphyromonadaceae bacterium
GTGTTATAATGACAGAAAGCAAGAAATGTGATAATGATTGGTTTATAACGAACTAAGGCTGTCGAGATGACAGCCTTTTTCGTTGTATTGGGGAATGTGGTAAGTAATTTCCATTCAACTTGGGGAACGCACCAAGGTGCGTATGCGGGGGGGGGACACTCCCTAAACCTGATCAGAAGGGAAGATCGTCGGTTTCGTCCGAGCCGAAGTCAGGGGCAGCAGGTGCGGGAGGTGTTGCAGGGGCAGCTGCAGTAGCAGGGGCAGCAGCAGGAGCGGTCTGGGGCATGCCGGGAGTAAGCTTTTCTGCTTTCCATCCGCTGATGCTGGTGTACCAACGACCGTTGTACTCACGGCTGTCGATGTCGAAGCTCAAACGGACAACGTCACCCACCTCAAGAGGATACTGATCAGCGCGTTCGCCAAAGAAGTCAAAGTAGACCTTGCGGGGATATGTGTCCTGTGTTTCAAGAACATATTCATGTTTCTTCCATGCGCGACCGGCTTTGGATGTTCCTGAGGTCTCGCCCAAATTATAGATGATTTTACCTTCTATTTCCATTGTAGTTATGATTAGTTGCGATTGATTACCACAAAGTTAAGCATCGATTTTGATACTGGCAAACTTTGTGGCGAAAACTTATTAACATTTTGTGACCGCTCAGAAGTTGTAGCCGATGCCTACCGACAGTTCCGAACGCTTGAGTTGTCCTAATTTGCCTATTTCAATGTCGTTGAGTGAGGTGAAGTCGTTGAGACCTATGTTATATTCCACATGAACGTGCCAGTGGCGATGGATCTCCACGGCTGCGCCAATCCCCCACCCCAGATCCATGCCTGCGGAGTTTATTGTACGGTCGATTTCCTCAGTGTCGCCTGCACGCAGACGTGTGAACTTTGAGCGCATGCTGAAATTGTAGTAGAACTGCGGTCCGGTGTAGACACTCGCCGAAATCTTATCACTCTGATAATATTTGACACCTAACTGGAGCGGGAGTTTTAGTCCGAGCATGCTCAGATAGCCATCGATATGCGCCAGCGAAACATCCTCGCCGGTGTAGCCGTCGTAGTTGAATGTGTCATAAAAGAACATCAACCCCATATTAAAATATGTGATTTTTCCGAACGGGGCATAGTAAATGGCTCCGACCGAGGCGCCGGGACCGGCTTTCACCACATTGGTGCATGACGTGGTGTTGTTGTAGTCAAACGAGGCTCGCACGCCAAAATGAGCTGAGTCAGTATGCGGTTCAGCGGCTTGGGCTGTCATACCGGCGGCAAGTGCGATAAGAACAATGAAAGAGCGAAAAAAATGTGACATTATTGATTAATTTATGTGTTAACGATTTGATGTGGCAGCTACATTGTTGACAGGAGTTCCGGCAAGAAAGCTTCGGAAATTCTCCACTGCTATGTCAAGCAAACGGCGTCGAGCCTCCACTGTAGCCCAGCCGATGTGTGGTGTAAACCAGCAGTTGCGGGCTGTCAGCAGCGGATTATCCTCGCCGGGAGGCTCGGCGGTAAGCACGTCCAATCCGGCAGCATGGATTATGCCATTATTAAGTGCATCGGCGAGCGCACGGTCATCGACGAGTGGTCCGCGTCCGGTGTTGATAAGGATGGCTGTGGACTTCATCTGACTCAGAGTGTCTGCATTTATCAAGTGGCGTGTCTGAGGCGTCAGGGGACAGTGCAGGCTGACCACATCGCTGCGCCTGAACAGCTCCTGCATGGTCACTTTCTCGACATATTCAGGCAGCAGCGAGGCAGGTTTGGAGGTAGGGGTGACAACCTTCATGCCGAAAGCGGCTGCGATACGCGCCACGGCTCTGCCGATATTTCCGAATCCAACGATGCCGATGGTCTTTCCAGCCAGTTCCATGTGGGGAAATTTCATGAAACAGAAATCGGCACACCTGCACCACTCGCCGGCACGGATCTCATCGGTGTAGAGATCGATGCGCTGCACAATGTTCAGCAGATGTGCGAACACCATCTGGGCTACGGAATCAGTGCTATATGCAGGAATATTTGTCACTACTATGCCCAACTCACGCGCCACGTCAAGGTCAATGATGTTGTAGCCGGTGGCAAGGATGCCTACATATTTCAGATCAGGCATCTGCCGCAGCATGTCGCCCGTGAGAGGTACTTTGTTGGTTATCACCACTGCGGCATCGCCTACACGACCTATGACCTCATCAGGGGCTGTGCGGTCATAAACGGTGAGGTCGCCTAAGGCAGCCAGCGAGTCCCAGTTCATGTCGCCGGGATTGACACTGTATCCGTCAAGGACTACTATCTTCAGATTTTTCATTTTTATTATTACCGGATAAACTCTTATTTTGCAAAGTTAAAAAAAAGATTTAAATTTGCAGCTATGAACGAGAAAGAAGATTGGTGGACCTCGCCGGCAGAGGGAGAAAACGGCAACCTCATAATGGTTACCGGGCGCCGTGATATTGAAAAATTCCGAAAGAATCCGCGTTACAAAATCAGGATAGAGGTTACATGGGCTTACGGACCAACCGCTGACGGCATGCCTGACCGAGCCACATCGGAGATGATGGAAAAAGTTCAGGATTTACTGCAGGAGACATTTGCCAAGGATCCGGTGGCTGTACTTACGGGCATATACACCGGCGACAACCGTCGCAACTGGGTGTTTTATTCCACAAGCACCCACATTTTCGGGCGTAAGATCAACGAAACTTTGTCGTCGCTCCCCACCCTTCCGCTCTCCATCTATTGCGAGAACGACCCCGACTGGGCAGAATATGCCGAGATGAAGGAGCTGACAGAGATTGACCCCGAGTAATCCGGGTCTCTATTGCTCTTTGCTGAAAAAACAGACTCCCCATTTCTCCCGAAAAATTGCAATAGGGACGAGATTGTGGCATAGACTATTATTGAAACATGAATAGGCAGGGGCGCCCCGCGGAGCGCCCCTGTAAAATTAGTATATCTGAGATGATTTAAGTAATCAATAGAGATGGTCATCCTCAAGCACTTCCTGCGGGGTGATGGGCTTGCTGTCCATCTTTCGCCATACATACCAGATGTAGAGAATCACCACGGGTATGAACAGCGAAACGTAAGCCATTACTTCGAGGGTGAAATGGGTTGACGAGCTGTTGGCTATGTTGAGCGACGAGTTGATGTCAGCAACCGAGGGATAATAACAGGTGTTGTTATAGCCGAGGATTGCGAACAGACTCAGAATGACAAGGAATGTGCCAATGCCGGTGAACCAGATTCCGTTGTTTTTGCCCGGTTTGAAGATTGCTGCGAATATGGCATAAAGCACCAGAACTACGCCGATAAGGAACAGGGCGCCGAACCACCACATTTCAACCAGATTCATCAGATATTTATATTGTACGGCAGTGACAGTTCCGTCAGCGCTGTATTCATAACCCACGGCAGTGAAGAGAACCGCAAGGAAGGTGAGGAACAGCACGAGGAAAATCCCAGAGTTAAGCACCATTGTGCGACGGTAGTGCGAGGTGACGACGGCATCGCCCGAAAGGTTGTTGAGCAGATAGAACGAGGCTTGCATGCGCGCCAGATAAAGGACGGTGAATCCGAGCAACAGACAGGGGAATGAGAATATGGCTTCAAGTCCGTGCAGGGGCGATTTCCATGAGGATATCACCGGCGAAGCACCGTTGACAATGTTACCTTTTTCCACCACGAAATCCGCACCGAAGAACATGGTGCCCACGGCTACTCCAAGCAGGACACATCCGAAAATGCCGTTGAGAAACAGCAACAGATCGTAGAACCGGGTGCCAAGCAGGTTGCCGGGCTTGCGACGGAATTCGTAGCTGAACGCCTGAATGACGAAGCTTACCAGAATAAGCATCCAGAGCCAGTATGCGCCACCGAAACTGGTGGAATAAAACAGTGGGAACGATGCGAAGAATGCGCCGCCGAATACCACCAGAGTGGTGAAGGTAAGCTCCCACTTGCGACCGAGCGAGTTAACGGTCATCTGACGAGCCATGTTGTTTTTCTGAAACAGAATCAATGTCTGTCCGCCCTGAACGAAGAGCAGGAACACGAGCAATGCACCGAGGATGCTGATCAGCAGCCACCAATATGATTGTAATAGACTGAGTGTCATAACATTTACTTTTTATTTGTTATTTCAGAATTTCTTTTTTTGATGCCTTCGAAATCTCGCGGCAAAGGATGCTGACGTCAGCAATCAGGAGTCCGAGGAAAATCACCACGAACATCCAGAAAGTAATCTGCACGGAGCTTGACTGAATGGCAGAGATGGCAGCACGGGCAGGCATAAGGTCCTGAATGACCCAAGGCTGACGTCCTACTTCTGCAACTACCCATCCGGCTTCGCTGACAATCCACACCACAGGAATTGTGAGGATGCCAACCCAGTGAATCCAGCGGCGGTCGAGCCAGTTCTGCTTCTTATATGCGCAGAAAAGTGCGGCGAGGAAGAAAAGCAGCAGGTAACCGCCACCCATGACCATGATACGGAATGAGTAGAAAGTGAGAGCCACGGGAGGTACGCCCTGCGAAGGTTCGGTGAAGTAGCCGTAGCCGAAATAGCGGTAGTTATCGCGGAGCACCTGCAGCGCTTCGGCGCGGGTCTGTTCATCACCGGCGGCTGTGGCATCGTGGTAGCGTGCGAGCGCTTCCTGAGCTTCTTTGCCCCGGGCAATCTTCTCAGTATATGACAGGTCAGTGACAGTGTCACCGTTGCCGTCTACGATGGTATATCCGTCCAACAGATCATTTATGCCGGGAACGAAACTTTTTGCATCGTGATTAGCCAGAACGCTCAGTCCGTAGGGAATTTCGACTGAGAACAGCATGGGATCTTCCTGATTGTCAACAGTTTTTGATGGGTTAAGAACGCCGATGCCAATGAGTCCCTGACCAACCTGACCGTTGTAAAGACCTTCCATGGCAGCGAGTTTCATGGGCTGATAACGTGAAACCTGAACTGCCGAACCGTCGCCGGTATACATGGTCAACAGCAGACCTATCAGACCTACCCAACCGCCGAGTTTTATGCTCATCAGGGCAGCCTCGCGGTTTGACTTGCGGAAGAGCATGAAGCACGCCACGCCCACAACGAACACACCGCCGAGAGTCCATCCGCTGAACACGGTGTGGAAGAACTTGTTCATTGCCACAGGCGAGAACACCACATCGCTGAAGTTTACCATGACGTTACGCATCTGGTCAGGGTCAAACTCCATGCCGGCAGGATACTGCATCCACGCGTTAGCCACCAGAATCCAGAGTGCCGAGAGGACTACGCCGAACGCCGTGAGCCATGTGGCAGCCAGATGGAATCCGCGGCTGACTTTGTTCCAGCCGAAGAACATGACAGCAATAAATGTCGACTCCATGAAGAAGGCGAAGATACCCTCTATGGCGAGCGGCGCGCCGAAAATGTCGCCCACGAACCAGCTGTAGTTCGACCAGTTTGTTCCGAACTCGAACTCAAGGATGATTCCGGTTGCCACGCCGCAGGCGAAGTTTATGCCGAACAGGAGCATCCAGAATTTTGTCAGTTTTTTCCATTTTTCAAGTTTTGTACGAAAGTACATGGTTTCCATCAGGGCAACGATGAAGGAAAGTCCGATGGTCAGTGGCACGAAAAGCCAGTGTACCATGGCTGTCAGGGCAAATTGCGCGCGTGACCAGTCAACAACACTCATCAAGTCGTTCATTGCTTCTCAGTTTATGGTTAATTTAAGGATGAATTATAATAGTTTGATACTCAATAATTTCTGTCAGGATTCAGCATTTCCTGCCGTACAAGGTCAGCGCACTCGTCATCGGTCTGACATTTCGACTTCAGGAAATCCGGAAAGAAGAAAAGTTTCAATACTGCAAAGATAATAATAAGTTTTATAATAATCAAAGCCCAAAGCTTCCGCCCCACTGTCATGGAGCGAAAACCTTCGGCGTAGAAGTTGTAAATAGCCTTTATCACACTGATTGTAAGCTTGTTGAGTTATAAAGTTACTCTTTGTCGAAATCGTTGGTGAAGTATTCCTGCGACTCATCGTCAAACTCGGTGTCGTCCCAGTCCTCCTCATCATAGCCGCCGTCGAAATCACCTTCATCTTCCTCAACGGAAGCAGGTTCAAAGATGAACTCATCCTCCTCGCGGACACGGTGGTGACCATCGAGCGGACGATGGGTGATGGGGTTATCCTCGATGCGGTTACTTTCGGCAGTGATGGCATTCCAGAGCATATCTTTCAGCTCGTTCTGACCCAGACCTGTCACAGCCGATATGAAAATGTGAGGTACACCTTCAGGCAGATGCCCCTCCATCTCAGCCATCAGTTCGTCATCGAGCATGTCGCATTTCGAGATAGCGAGCAGGCGGGGTTTGTCCATCAGCTGAGGGTTAAACCGTTCAAGCTCGGTGAGCAAAGTCTGATAGTCTGCGGCAATGTCATCGGAGTCTGCGGGCACCATAAACAGGAGCACGGCATTACGCTCGATGTGACGCAGAAACCTCAGTCCCAGACCTTTACCCTCGCTGGCTCCTTCAATGATGCCGGGTATGTCAGCCATTACAAACGAGCGGTTGTCGCGGTAAGCCACTATGCCGAGCTGCGGCTCCATGGTTGTGAACGGGTAGTCGGCAATCTTGGGGCGTGCGGCTGAAAGCGATGATAGCAGCGTGGACTTTCCGGCATTCGGAAAGCCTACCAGACCCACGTCGGCAAGCAATTTCAGCTCCAGTATGACACTTTTCTCGATGGCAGGCTCGCCGGGTTGGGCATAGCGCGGAGTGCGGTTAGTGGCACTCTTGAAATGCCAGTTGCCAAGTCCGCCACGACCGCCACGGAGCAGCTTCACTTCCTCGCCGTCATAAGTGACCTCACAAAGGAATTCGCCTGTCTCGGCATCGAACACCACGGTGCCGCAGGGCACATCGATGATAACATCTTCGCCGTCCTTGCCGAAACTTCTGCCGCCGGAGCCACTCTGACCGTTTCCGGCAAATATGTGACGACGGTATTTGAGCGGGAGCAGTGTCCACATGTTTTTGTTTCCCCTGAGGATGATGTGACCGCCGCGTCCGCCGTCACCCCCGTCGGGACCACCCTTGGGCACATATTTTGCGCGGTAGAAATGGCGTGATCCGGCGCCCCCTTTGCCCGAACGGCAAAGGATTTTGACATAATCTATGAAATTTGAGTCTGCCATATATGTTCAGTTTTTATTGTCGTTGTATAATTTCAGGTGACGGTGGTGCTTCATCAATTCCTCGGCATGACGGAAATCGGCAGGTGTGCCCACGTCAATCCAGATGCCGTTGATGGGGAAGTAAGTGACCTTGCCACCACGTTCAATTGTCTGTTGTATCAGATCCGTGGCATCGGTGACGCCATTTTCAGGCAGCGTCCGCAGCACGGAGTTGGAGAAGATATATATGCCGGCATTGGCGAAGTGGGAGTAGGTGGGTTTCTCCTCCAATCCCTCGACGCGACTGCCGTCAGTGGTTAGAATTGCGTATGGGACAGAGACTGTGTAAGGGATTGCAGCCACGGTTATGTCAGCATTCTGATTGCGGTGGCGGATGTACATTTCCTCGAAATCTACCGTTGTCAGCAGATCGGAGTTCATCACAATCGTGTCGCCATGCTCCGGCGTGCCGGTCAGAGCTACAGCCCCAACAGTGCCCATCGGCTCCTGCTCTATGACACATTTCACGTTCACCCCTGCCACAGGCTTGGCGAAATGCTCCACAAGCTTCTCCGAGAGATAGCGTGTGGCAACCGTGATATCCGTAACGCCCACCGAGGCAAGCAGTTCCACATTGTAGTCAATGATGGCTTTCCCATCGATTTTCAAAAGTGGCTTGGGTGTTGTCAGTGTTGCCGGACGCAGCCGCTCACCTTTTCCGCCAGCCATGAGTACTGCCCGCAGCGGAAGCACCGAGCGCAGACGCGTCAGGTCGATGATGCGAGCAATGCAACCCCGGTCGTCGAGTTGCGGCACAAGAGCTATTCCACGCTCACGGAACGAGCGCAACTGTTCGGGGTCAATGACACCGGGCGGAAATGCACGGAATTCGCGGTGCATAGCCTCGGTCACCGGTGCGGCGAGATCAGCTCCTCTGAGCAGTGACCGCCTTACGTCGCCATCAGTCACCGTGCCTGCCATGGGACCGCCGTCAGGTAGCGTGACGAAAAGCGTCATGCTGCCTCCCGACAGAGCGTTCAGTCGCTCAAGAGCATCGCGGATTGTGGATGTTGACGATATGACGTGTAGCTCCATTCTATATCTTATTTAGTTAGTAAAACAACTTGCAAGTTAACATTGTTTTGAAAATTCTGACTTCATCATCATTTCCATCACAGCCCAGTCAACGGGTGTGTCGAGGTCGAGCGAGCGTTCGGGCGGCATGACAACCGGCACCCGTCGTGGAAACAATCCCATAGGCATTTTTCGCAGCGATTCCGGATTGATGACATAGACCGCACCGTTGTACTCCCACGCCTGAGGTGCATCCTGACGCCGTGTCAGCATGCCGTCGCCTTTGGAAATATGCAGCAGTCCGGTGTGCGGATCGGTCTCGAAACAGTTATAATATGGATTGCAGCGGGCAGGTGTGACAGAAACAACCATGTCAATTTCAGGCGAGTAACAGCGTTCACACTCGGCGACATCCTCAACCGTGCGCATGGGTGAGGTGGGTTGCAGAAGCACCACCCGCTCATATTCTATCCCATGCCGGTCAGCCCAGTCCATGGCGTCGAGAATCACCTCGCGTGAGCCGGCAGTGTCAGTGGCAAGTTCGGCAGGACGCCGGTAGCTGACCGGAAGCCCGTAGGCGCGTGCCACATCGGCGATTTTTTCATCATCCGTACTCAGAATTATGTGCGAATCGGGAGCAAGCGCGCGAGCCACATCGATGGAATAGCATATAAGCGGCTTGCCGTCAAGAGGTTTTATGTTCTTTCCCGGTATGCCTTTGCTGCCCCCGCGGGCAGGGATTATGTAAAGTGACTTCGGTTTCATGACTCAGATTGTGGCAAGTCGTAGAAATGTTTGATTTTCATTGATTCCGGATTGCACGATGTTATGGCGTCGACCATAATGCGCAAAGTATCCGGTTTATAATAGGGGTTCTGCGAAGATTCTGCCTGACGGATTCCCTCGTCCGAGAGCGCGTAGCTGATGGCGTCGCGGATTTCATCGGCTGAAATTCCGCAGTGAATGACCGAAGTGGCAACAATTCGTCCGCGTTGCCGTATGCCAATATCAACGGTGGGAATGTGCATCGACGGCACTTCGACAATGCCGCTCGATGAGTTGCCTACCACTGCCGCAACAAACTGCAGCGCAGAGAGATAACGCAATCTGCCGAGCGACGGCACCACCTTGACTCTTTCAGGATTCTCCGATGCGTAGCGGTCGATGCGGTCAATTATTGCCCTGCCGTCAGCGTCGTTGTTGGGATATGTGAACAACACCTTCATTTCAGGGAAGGAATCGAGCGCCTCGATAAGCGCCTCAATGGCATCAGCCGATGAAAGTTCAGCCCGCGTGGTAGGATGCAGCGTCACAAGCAGCGTTTGCTTATCAACTTCAAATCCAAGCGAGTCAGCAAGTTGCGACTGAGTCATCAGCGGCATGGTCATGATGTTGTGGACGCCGATAGCTCCTGTGTTGATCACACGGTGCGGCTCCTCGCCCATGGCAATCACGCGGCGGCGATAAGGCTCCGTGGCAACAAGGTGAAGCGACGACAGCTTGGTGATGGCGTGACGGATGTTGTCATCAATGGCACCTTCTGAAATCTCACCACCGGCAATGTGTATGATAGGTATCCCGAACACTGTGGCGACAGATGCCACGGCAAGCATCTCATAGCGGTCGCCCAAAATGAGGAGAAGGTCGGGGTTCAGACGGCTGAACGCATCAGCCATGCCTCGGGCACACTCGGTCATGGCGCACGCCACGGCTGCCGGAGAGTCTGCACCGGTGGTCATAGGCACGCGGAAGGCTACCTCGAAGCCGTCAGCAATAATTTCATCAATGGTGTTTCCATAGACAGGGTCAAGGTGCATGTTGGTGGCAACAATCTGCACCGTAACACGCCCGGAATCAGTCAAGGCGCGTGCCACCGGACTGAGCAGTCCCCAGTCAGCACGCGTGCCGGTAACTATCGCAATCTTCATAACTACAAATTTAATCCTTTTTCTTGTAATAATCAATATTAAATTATTATATTTGCAAAAATTTATTATAAACCACTAATCATAAACACACTTAGCTATTTATGAAACTGATCAAAACCTTATTTGCCGCCACTGCTCTGACAGCACTGTCTGCTACAATGGTATCATGCAGCGATAATGACGACACTGACAACAGCCTGCTCCTGCTGTTCACCAGTCAGAACCTGAAAATTGACCCCACTACAAAGGCGTGGGCTGACTGCTATGTAGAAAGCGCTGAAAATGACCTGAATTATGCAGGCTTCCAGTTCTCACACTCTGCCAATGAAGCTTGGAAAAGCTGGACCGGCTTCTGCCCTACCTCCTCGAGTGACAACATATTCCACGATGTAGATCAGCCGGAATATCAATGGGGTTCGATTGCCGGAGGCGGCGTATTCGATGGCGTCCCCTACATGCTCGCTTTCTGGGACAGCTACAATGAACGTGACGGCATAGGCGACAAGCCCAGCGTGAGCATCAAGCTTGAGAATAGCCCATATAACTATTTCTACCCGCAGAAAATCGCCGTCACCAACAGTGCATACGGCTATTATGCAATGCGTTACGGCACTGCCTTCAACCGCGTGTTCGACGATGACGACAGCTTCAAGCTAATAATCATAGGCAAGCTCAACGGCAAAGTCACCGGAGAAGTGTCGTTCACACTTGCCGACGGTCGCCGTATTCTTGCCGCATGGGCTGACTGCGATCTGACCCCACTGGGAGCAGTTGACGAGCTCTGCTTCCGCATGGAGTCAACCGACTCAGGCGAATTTGGCATCAATAACCCCACCTATTTCTGCCTCGACAACTTCCGCTTTACAGTGAGCAAGTAAAAGCCGTTCGACAACGTCCGCTTTACACTGAGCAAGAAACTCCGTTTAAAATACGAATAACCCCGGATCAACAAGACTGCCTGACAACTTCGGGCAGTCTTTGTTTTTCATATATGCATAACGGGTATGCCGAAAGTACGGCACACCCGTTGACAACAAGCATTAACTCTATTGAAAAGAGCCGAATCTAAATTCTCGGATTAACAACTGCGCCTGCGAGCATTATGACTCCGGGGCGCTCATTGTAGTTAGCCGGTCGAATATGGTAAATGAAGGGGCGGTCGAATTTCACAGTAACTGAAGGATATACGGGTTGAGGACCTATGGGAGCTGTACCTATAGGAGTTTCATAAGCCACTGCGAATTCTACACCTTGCTCATTTAGTTTCATTGAGGTAGACTGATTGGTTATAACAGACACAGTTCCAAGCCCCATTGCCGAGAGGTCAAGAGCATCCACATTGATTCCCATATTATTTATAATTTCAGGCATGGAAATGCGATTTTCTACTTTAAACGCAGGTAGACTTAACGTGACATGATAGGTTGAAGGTCTCAGATTATCAAGCACCTCAGGCGTAAGAAGATCCATCAGTTCGTTCAAGCTCACACCGTCAGCCGGAAGGAAAAGCTCAATATGATTGTAAGATCCGGCAAAAGATTTACAAACATATTGGAATTTTTCATGTGATGCATAATTAGTCAGATATGTCATGTTCATCATATTGACTTTAATGTCACCACCGGGTGCATGAAACAGTTCGGTTCTTGTATTTTCAGGTTTAAATACGGTCCCCCAGTCTCCTGAAAAATATATGGCATTTGTTGAAACCATAGGCAGGGTGGCATACTCCTTCCAACTACCCGGGAGGATTTTTTCAATCAAACCTTTTGATCTACGGCTGACCCACTTGTTTATGGTAGGCACGGTGGCAGGATTACCGAAATCAACAGATTCTACAATGCCATTGAAAACAGTTTTGACAGTTGAGGAAAATTCAGGATTGATGACATAGTGATCTGCAACCCAAAAAATGTTGCTAATTTTGACGCATGAGCCTCGATTGTCGTTTGGCAGGCAGTGCATAATTTTTTCATTCAGGGCGTTAATAGCCTCTAAATCATCCACATTCAGAGTCTTTAGCATTTGATTGCGGGTATTTCCTGAAGCACCGTTTGCCAAAGCGCTCAGATACAATTCGGCACTCAGCGGCGAACAGCAGAAATCACAGGTTGGGTTTGAGGCAGCCACTTCCTTCAGAAAATTGTAATTGAATGTTTCAAGGGCGGAGGCTGTTTCGAGTTCATCCAAAGAAAAATTACAGGTTGTATTCAACTCCCAGTCAGGGTCATCAATGGGAAAATCAGGTTCTGGAACTGAAATCTCGTCAGAGCAAGCCCCTAAGGCAAGCAAAAGCGGAAGTAGTAAGAAATATTTTTTCATAACAATCAGGTTATAGGTTTCACAAAGTTACTCAAAATATTTATAAAGTCTGTTTTGGATTTAAACTAATTTTGGTAAGGATAGGCAATAACTTTCAAACCTTTAATCGGAAAAGGACCTCCTGATACAAAATCCCCTGATATAAAACTTGTGTTAACATAAACGTTGTTATAATATCCATCAGAGGAACCCCAGTTAACTTTTACCCAACTTTTCCCAAGAAGATGCCTCGGTCGAGGTTCAATTTCAATATTATTTTCGGGATCTTCTTTTATTGGAATAGTTGTGTCATCGGCAAAAAGGTTATACATTGCAAAAATCAGGAGAAAGGAAGTTGTGATAAAATTTTTCATAATGATTGGATTTAAATTTTCACAAAATTACACACCCAAAATGAGAAATATATCAAAAAATAGTACGGAAAATAGTACGGAAATTGCGTCAGAAAGGTCTTCCGAACTATTTTGCTTTCAAAATTAAAAAAAGAATGTGAGTATTAAAGAATCCTTATCAAAGCATCGACTTCGCTCAACCGAACTTTTTCCCCAAATATTTTTGTACCGAACGATTCTCGGCGCGAGCTGATGGCAGTTTTGGAACGACCGAGCAAATCTGCCATTATGGCAGGGCTTACTGAAAATTTTATAAGAATAGCGGTGTGGATGTCAGTCGGTTTCAACGCCGAATCAAAAATAATTTCAAGATTATTCAAAAAGAGAGGTGATATTTTTAGAATTGCTGAGAGAAGATCATCCCATAATGGATTATCTTCCGGAATGACCCTCCGTTGTACCATAGCCTCTCTGAGAAGCATGTATGCAGGAGTGTTGGTGAGAAACTTTTGTTCACGACTATTGTTTTTTCTGTCAACCAGTATTTTCAATTTGGAAAGCAACTGCTCCTTCAACAACATTTTCTTTTCAAAAAAGTCAGGTTCATTGTCATCAATATCACTTTTGAATCGAGACAGTTCGGCAGTGAGCATTTTGATATTTTCATCCGCTTCTTGTAATTTCAATCGTTGTCGTTTGGTTTTTAATTGCATTAACAGAATTAGAACAGACGCTGTCAGAATGATAATTATAGCCATTATGAGCCAGTTGAGCATTTTCCTTTTTGCATTTTCCGCCTTAATCCTTTCACGTTGCTGTACTAAATAATTATATCTTGTATTTTGAATTAATATTAACTGATTGCCATTTTTTTTGATAGAGCGATAGGTAGCTTTTATCAGCTTATTAGCGTATTGGGTTATAGTGTCAGTAGGCAGTTTTTCTATGATCCCTTTTGAAAGTAAGATAGCATAGACTCTGGAATTATATCCTTGGTCATCAAAATTTTTTGTTAGATTGGCATAATGTTGTGCAGAATCAAGCATACCTACTTTGTAATAAACCTCGGCTGCTGTGGCATAGGCATGGGGCTTTATTACATCATCAGCTGCTGCAATTGCCGTAGAAATCAATGTTAATGCTGTATCAATATTGCCTGAATACATTTTCATACATGCAAGATCCAACTGTTGATCCGCTTTAATATGCGGATAGTCATTCCCTGCAATTTCTAACACTTTATTCGCTACATATTAAGATTTGGCGTAATCATTCATAATATAGTAACTATTTCCAAGATCAACCAAATCATAAAGCATGTTTAGTGTATCACCTAAAATCGAATCAATTTTTATCGCCTCGATATGTGCATTAACCGCGTGCTCATACATGTGTGCATTATCGAAAATGAATCCCATGTTGGCAAGCACTTTGGCTCGGAGAATAAGATCTTTGTCGTCAGGTACTTCATCAAGGGCTTCATGATAAAATTCAAGGGCAGTGGGATAATCACCAATATCTGTGTAGACTCTCCCGGCATAGTAATGGAGTTCAGGCAAGTTAACGGAGCGAGGATATTTATTTCCGTAGTGGAGTGCGAGCAGTAGAAGGGAGTCAGAGGTATGGTCAATGAATAATTTGTCATTAGCCTTTATGGTAAGGAAATGGTAGAGATATAGATCATGGTCAGAGAGCGACTGCTGCGAGATTGTGTCAAGGATGGCGAGCGTTTGTTGTGGCACAGAGTCAACAAGCTGTTCCGCACGGATCAATACAGAATCAGAAGCTGAGTGCCGGCACCCGACGAGCGACAACAGTACTAAGGCAATGATGACAGGCAGTAGACGCATCAATAAGGAAAGCTCGAATTAAATGTGGATGCTTAGTGTCTTAGTTACAGATAATAAGACACTTATATAATAAAACACAAAGGTAGATCTTTTTATTTAAAAATACAAATGTTAAAAACAGACAAAGAACCCTGCCGGGAATGAGCAGCCCGACTAATGGGGGCTATTCACTATCGACAGGGGTAAAAAAAGAATTGATTGTCTCTCGACAACCAACCTTAGTTAACCTTAAATCTAATACCATGAAAAACACGCTGCAAAATTAATGCTTTAATTCGGTTGCACCTAACAATAAGATGAAAATTTGCATTGATTTAACATTAATTTGCATAATATGTCGTAATGACAGCAAAATAATATAGCAAAGTGTTAGATATAACTAAATTTGATTGCTTTTTGATACACACATTTCAGTTAGCGGTATTTCCTTATACATTTGACAAAATAACACTTATTAACAAATTGCAGCAGTGTATGCGATACACTGCTGCAAATCAATATGTTATGCAATTCTTAAATACGGAATGTGACCAGACGGTTGTAAAGAAAATTTAGCAAAGTGTAAAGCACCATGCCAATAATTGTGGCGATTCCATACCCGCTGACAGTGTAAAAACCTAAATCAATGAGCAAATTGCCAAGGAAGGTGTGTTCATTCAGAACCCAGACGGCAAGGAACTGAACTCCGTAACAGAATAAGAACCCAATCAAAAACTTGACCGCCTCCTTACCCATTCCCTTGTGAGACTTGAACACCCACTTCTTGTTCCATAGGAATGAATTTATGACACCCCCCACATAGCCGATTGCATTGCTGACATACTCGTTGACACCGAGCAGGGTTTTAAAGATAAAGATAAGAGCAAGGGTGACGAGGGTGTTAATCACACCCACCATTGCATACTTGGTAAATTGTATTGCTGTTTGACGGCTATTCAGTTCCATTGTTTTCGTTGATGTTTTCTGTTTTCTTATATTGGTAGTTCAATATCGGAAGTGACCATTTGAAATGTATCGCACACATGCGCAGTCCCACCACGGTCACGGCGCATCCTGCCTGCTGAATCATGTCGCTGCATCCGAGCAGCCAGCAAATCCAGTAAACGAGTCCGCCGGCAATGCATGCCGTGGCATAAATATCCTTGCGGAAGAAAAGCGGCTCAATGTTGATGAGTATGTCGCGGATGACTCCACCGAACGATCCGGTTATCATACCCATAGAGATCGCTACCCAGAACGGATAACCCATCATGAGCGATTTCTGAATACCTATCACCACGAAAAGGGCAAGACCTATGGCGTCGAAAATGAAAAGCGACCGGTTAAAACCCACCAGAGCACGACGGAATATTATGGTGATTGCCAGCGAGATGCCTGTCACAAGCAAATATAGCGGGGTCTGCATCCAGAACACCGGAATGTCGAGCAGCACATCGCGCAAGGTTCCGCCACCGATGGCTGTGACAAGACCGATGATGTAGGCGCCGAACCAGTCGAAACTGCGGGCGGCAGCCAGTCGGATTCCGGAGATGGCGAAGGCTATGGTGCCTACGACCTCTATGATGATGAGAAACAGATCATCCATGGCTATTTCTTTGCTTTTGCCTGACTTTTCAAACCGGTCTGATAATGACGGCAGTAAGGGCGGATGCCACAATCAAGACAATCGGGACGGCGAGCTTTGCAGACGTAGCGACCGTGCAGAATCAGCCAGTGATGGGCAATGCCTAACTGCTGAGGGGGTATGTGGCTGGTAAGTTCTTTTTCGGTGTGCAGCGGCGACGGGCTATCGGTTGTCAGACCAATACGCTCGCTGACACGGTAGACATGCGTGTCGACCGGCATGGCAGGCTGACCGAACACCACACTGAGCATGACATTTGCGGTCTTTCGACCTACTCCGGGAAGTTTGAGCAGATTATCCATGTCGGAGGGTATCTCGCCCCCAAATTCATCCACAATCATTCGGGCAGCCTCGACAAGTTTTTTCGATTTCTGATTGGGATAGGAAACAGACTTGACATACTCAAACACCTGCTCAGGGGTGGCTGCCGCGAGCGCTTCGGCATCGGGATAGGCTGCGAAAAGCGCCGGGGTGATGATGTTCACGCGCTTGTCAGTGCACTGCGCCGACAGAATCACTGCCAGAAGCAGATGAAACGGTGTGTCGTAGTGCAACTCGGTCTGAGCAATGGGCATAGCTTGGGCGAAGTAAGCCAGAATGCCATCATATCGTTGTTTGAGTGTCATGATAGTTTTATAAACCGTTGAGTTAGCCACACTGCTGACAGGCATGCTGACAGCGAGAAGATGACGGATGCTGCCACATAGAGGAGCGCACGGAGCGCCTGCCCCTGCTCAAAGAGTCTGACGGCGTCAAGCGAAAATGAGGAGAAGGTGGTGAAACCTCCCAGAAATCCCGTCACTAACAACAGCCACCACATAGGGGACATGCAACTGCGGCTGAGCGCCCACATCACTCCTATAATAAACGAGCCGAGAATGTTGACCGTGAGGGTTGCGCCCCAGTGCGAGGCTGACGGAGGCATGGCAAGCTGACACAGATAGCGCGCCAACGCACCCGCAGCTCCGCCGAATGCCACTGCCACAAAGTTCACGACAGGTGTCACGCTAACCGTTTTAGTGTGCTGCTTGGAATTCGTTGAGGAAACGGACGTCGTTCTCGGAGAACATGCGGAGGTCTTTTACCTGATATTTGAGGTTGGTGATACGCTCGATGCCCATGCCGAGTGCGAATCCCTTGTAACGGCGTGAGTCGATGCCGCAGGAATCAAGCACATTGGGGTCGACCATGCCGCAACCGAGGATTTCCACCCATCCGGTATGCTTGCAGAATGAGCAACCCTTACCACCGCAGAGATTGCATGAGATATCCATCTCAGCCGAGGGCTCGGTGAAGGGGAAGTAGCTTGGGCGCAGACGAATCTGAGTGTCAGGACCGAACATTTCGCGGGCGAAGTAGAGCAGCGTCTGACGCAGGTCAGCAAATGACACCTCCTCGTTGACATAGAGCGCTTCCACCTGATGGAAGAAGCAGTGTGCGCGCGCTGAAATTGCCTCGTTGCGGTAGACACGTCCGGGGCAGATTATTCTGATGGGGGGCTTGGTAGCCTCCATGACACGAGTCTGAACCGATGAGGTGTGGGTGCGGAGCAGCACATCCGGTGAACGCTGAATGAAGAAGGTGTCCTGCATGTCGCGCGCGGGATGATCGGCAGCGAAATTGAGCGACTCGAACACATGCCAGTCATCTTCGATTTCCGGACCTTCAGCCACGGAGAACCCGATTTTGCGGAAAATATCGATGATTTCCTCGCGGACAATGGAGAGCGGATGGCGTGAACCGAGACGGATGTCCGAAGCCGTGCGGGTCAGGTCAATACCCTCGCAGTCAGTGTCGGCACTCAGCAGTGCCTCGCGCAATGAGTTGATACGGTCAGTTGCAAAATTCTTCAACTCGTTGATTGCCTGACCGATTACACGTTTCTGATCAGCAGGAACAGAGCGGAAGTCATTCATCAGGAGCGACACTTCGCCCTTTTTGCTGAGATATTTGATTCGGAGAGCCTCCACTTCCTCAGGTGTGGAAGCGGTGAGCTGTTCTATTTCAGACTTTAGGCTGTTGATTCTATCTAACATAATTCTTTGCGATAATAATTGCAAAGATACAAAGAAATTTCTGAATAAATTGTAATTTTGCAATGAAATGAACAGTTTTGAGCAGAGAGTAAGCGATTTTATCGCCAGAGAGATAAAAACGGACCCGCGGAAAGGCAAAATCATTGTCGCACTCAGCGGGGGTGCCGACTCCGTGGCTCTGCTTGCCGCAATGGTGGCGCTCGGCTATGATTGCGTGGCAGCTCACTGCAACTTTCACCTGCGCGGAGAGGAGAGCGACCGTGACATGGCTCATGCCCGGCTGATTGCCGAAAAGCTTGGGGTGCCGCTGGAACTGACTGATTTCGACGTGGAAGCGCGTATGGCAGCCACGGGGGAATCAATGGAAATGGCATGTCGCGAACTGCGCTACGACCGGTTCGCCGAACTGAAAAAAGCGTATCAGGCACAGGCTGTGGCTACGGGGCATCATTTGGAGGACAATGTGGAAACAATGCTGATGAATATGCTGCGGGGAGCAGGCGTGCGTGGTGCCTCAGGCATCTCGCCTCGCGGAAGCCGTCGCATAAGTCCGCTGCTCGAAATGACCAAGCGTGAAATCTTGGACTATATGGTTGACAAGGAGTTGACATACGTCACGGACAGCAGTAACCTCAGTTGTGACATAAGCCGTAACCGTCTGCGTCATGGCGCACTTGAACTGTTAGAACATGATTTCCCCGGCGCGATGCAACGGTTGGGACGCTCGCTCGGCAACTTGCGTGAGGATGTCCGTCTGATGGACGCCGCTGTGGGGGAATGGCGCCGGAAATATATTGCCGGCGACCGGCTGTTAACCCACAGTCTGCGCGGGCAGGAAGATGGCGAAGGGATACTCTTTGCCATGCTCAAGCCGTTAGGATTCAAACGCGATCAGACCGATGCCATTCTGACCGCCCCCCCGGGCAGCCGTTTCATAGCAGGCGACCGGATGATTGTCATTAACCGCACATACGCCCTGCTGCAAGAGGCGGAAAGCGGACCGATGGAACCGATAAAACTATATTCGCTTACTGACCCTAACCCTTATTTTACGGCAGAACTGATTGACCCGGAGGATTTTGCGCCTGTGCGAGACAACGGAACCATTTACTTCGACCTCGACAAGCTGCCGGAGGGAGCCGTATGGGAACTGCGTGCGTGGGCTGAAGGTGACCGCATGGAACCCTTCGGCATGAAAGGACGCTCGAAACTGATTTCCGACATTTTCAACGATGCCAAGGTTGAGAGCAAAGCGAAAGCTACCACCCCGGTTCTGACATGCAATGGCACAATTGTATGGCTGCCCGGATTACGGGCAGGCAACCACTTCAAGGTTGACAGCAAAACCACCCGAATCGTGTGCCTGAAAATGATTAAAACCCAAGCATAGGGAACGCCGGCTCAAAAGATTAGAACCCATCACCATGTGTGGGTAAAGGCTGCGTTCTCTACCCGTGCGGGGAAAGGGGGTGTGATTTTGGCAATGGTTATGAGTCCGCCGGTGACAGAAGGGAAGCTATCGGTCAAGGCGGTTTTGAGTCGATAAGCCACATGTTCCAATGTTTTTGACGGAACTGCCATTACATCTTTAACCACCTCATATATAACGGCGTAGGAGATGCCGTCGGCAATATCGTCGCTTTGCATCACGGCGCTCATATCGGCTTGCAGATGCACAGTAACCTCAAACAGATTGCCCACTTTCTGCTCCTGCGGCATGACTCCGTGACGGGCATATATACGGAGCTTATTCAGCTGTACACAGTCCATGATTCAGAAGCGTGGAACAAACAAAAGTTCAGTATCAGGAAGATTGCGGCTGACATAGCGGGCTATGAATCCGCGGGTATCTTCGGCAATAAGCTTATCAGTGTCAAGATGCTCACTGTAAAGGATATAAGGGATGGAAATGTTGCGACTGCGCAGCGCTTCAATCGAAAGAATAGTGTGATTTATGGAACCCAACTTGGAGTTAGTGACAAGTGCGCATGGCAGATTGCGCGATGCTATATAGTCGATTGTAAAAAATGTGTCGGTGACGGGGACCATCAGCCCGCCGGCACCCTCCACAAGCACAACATCATACTTGGCAGCAAGCTTCTCAGTGGCTCTGTCAATAGCCGAAAGGTCGATTTCCTTGCCATCGATGCGAGCAGCGAGCTGTGCCGACGCCGGGTAACTGAAAATTACCGGGGCTGTGGTGTGGTCCACATCGTCAGGGTAAGGCTCCACTTTCATCAGTTCGCGATGCTTGGCGATATCCTCAGAATAATCAGTATTACCGGTTTGTATAAACTTCTGAGTGATAACGGTTTTACCCTTTTTGAGAAATTGAGTGGCAAGCCACGCGGTGGCGTAAGTCTTACCGGCATCAGTGTCTATGCCCGAAACGAATATAGTGCTCATAATTTTCTGAATATCATGTAGATGGGGTTATATGTGAGAGTAGGCTTCGCCGGTAGCATCCGCATCAGCTTTCTGGCGTTGTTGACATCCCCGGCACTGCGATCAACCGCATTTACTCCGGTGAGTGAAATATGCTCGAGCAGTTGTCGGGGCGAGTTGAATTCCAGCGTCACCGAGTCGCATCGTGAGGCTATCATAGTCATCAGGTCGCTGACACACTCCGCATACCAATCGCCGGAGCGATAATTCAGCGAAGAACCGGTTATGTCACTTATCTCGTGGAAAGTTCCGGGTGCGAAAGTTGCGATTGCAAGTATGCCTCCGGGACGCAGGGCAGAGGCACAATCCGCGAGGAAACGGCGCTGTGAATTGAACCACTGAATGGTGGAGGCTGTCAGGATTATGTCATAACATTCCTTTTTCCCGGCAATGAACCGTTCGGCGTCTGCCGTGATAATCTCACCTGTAAAATTGCAGCCTGAACTGCGTAGAATTTCTGTCAGAGTAGCGCTGTCAGCAAGGTCAACAGCAGTGATTGAAGCCGGGCAGTCGTCGCAGTAAAGACGTGTCAGAAATCCGGTTCCGATTCCTACCTCCAGCAGTTGCCTGTCACGAACCGAGATGCTGTTCTCGGTTAATAAATCGATCAGTGCGGAAGCCATTTGGCGTTGCACGGCAGCATGCGCCTCATAGGTTTCAGCTTTTCGCGTAAAGCTCTGTGCGACAATCTTTTTATTAACAATTTCAGTGTCAAGTAATTTCTGAAAATCGATGCCGTGAGCACCTTTCTCAATCACCGTGGGATGAAACTTTTCCCAGCTTTTAAGCTGGTTTGCAAGGGGAATAATCAGGTCGGAAGCGCCGATGAAAACCTTGTCCCAGCACTCTTTCGGACTATCGAAAACGGTGTCGCCCATCACCCGCAGTTCATCGGCAAGCTCGCTGAGAGGTCGCGCAGGCAAATGAGTGAAAAAATCGGGAAAAACGTCCTCCGGGAATACTCTTTTATAAAACGACAGAAGTGTTGCTTCAGAGAGTCGGCGCAGTGTCAGAGCATTATAAGGCTTGGGCAAACCGCGCTGATTATCAACACCTTGCGCGGTGCCATTGACAGCTATACGAATCTCCTCGTCGCCGGTCAGCAAGCGGTTTGCCACAGCTACTCCGAACGACCATGCCACTAACGCCACTGAGTCATATTGCCCGAAAACCCCGGTGTACAATTCCGGCTCCACGGTGCGGTAATCGTAAAAAAGATATATGTCATAACCGCTTTTACGCAGGTTGCCGAACGGCTTGCCGTCCATAGCCCACCCGGCAAAGAAGGCGATTGCTGAGCGATTACCTTCCTCTCTGTGTATCAATTCCCTACGCATTGCTTCAACACAGTTTTAAGATAATCGAGTTGCTCCGGTTTAATAGCGGCATTGAGGCTGAAACGGAGCCGCTCCGTACCTGCCGGAACTGTCGGGGTCCGTATCGGCAACACAATTATATCATGCTCAGCCAAACGTGCCGACAACTCCACCGCACGCCTTGCATCGCCTATCATCAGCGGTTGAATATGGCTTGCGACAGGAGTCTGTCCGAACTCACCGAGGATATCACTCAACTGAGTTGCAAGCTGTTGTAATCGGGCACGCGCTACGTCATCATCCGCCATCCGCTCCACCATCAGTTGTGACCAGCGCACCTGAAGGGGTGAAAGCGATGTTGAGAAAATGAAACTGCGGGCACGGTTCAGCAGAAATTCACGCAACCGGGGGCTAACGACTGCGAATGCACCGTAAGAAGCAAGTGCCTTACCCAATGTAGCCACCGTAACATCAACCATTTCAGGGTGTTGCGTCTGCGCCACAAAACCGGCGCCATGGCTACCGCATACGCCGAAAGCATGCGCCTCGTCAACATAGAGATGAATACCGGGGAACTCTCGCTTCAGTTCTATAAGCGCTTCTATATCAGCCGAATCGCCATCCATACTGTACACCGATTCCACCACCACCCATATAATTTTGCCGGTGGGGTGATACTGTGTTAGCAGTCGACGCAGTTCCGAAAAATCATTATGGGCGAAACGAATCATTTTGGCGCGTGAGAGCATAATGCCGTCAATGATGCTTGCATGAACGAGCTTGTCAGCTAACACGATTGAAGAACGGTCGGCAACCGCGCCGAGTATTCCGGCATTTGCGTGATAGCCACTGTTGAACAGAAGCACCCGCTTGCCCGGATAAAGCGTCTCCAGAGTATGCTCCAGACCCTCATATTCCCTCTGGGCAGAAGCAAGGAGCCTCGATGCCGAAGATGTCATGAGGGTACTGAGCAATTCCGGGTGAGAATCCGCAAAATCAGATAGAGTCAACGAGCCGTAGCCCAAATAATCATTGGTAGAGAGGTCAATCACTCCCCTACCCTGACGGTCTGCAGGAATCGAGCGCAGATTGCCACCTGCGGCAAGACTCTCCAACACATCGGAATAATATCTGTCAGCTCCGCTGTCCATCCACTATGGCTTTATTATTTCCAACATGTTGGAAATCAAGAATCTGAGATCATCATCCGATATGATATACGGAGGCATGATATAAACGTTTCTGCCGAACGGACGAACCCATATTCCACGCTTGACACACTGTTTCTGAAACTCGCCCACATCGACCGGTTCCTTCATCTCCACCACGCCGATGGCTCCGATGGTGCGCACGTCAGCCACGTTTTCATATCCGCGGGCAGGCTCCAGACCTTCGGCTATCAGTTTGTTAAGGTGTGAAATACGGTCAGCCATATCCCCTTCAGAGAGGATGTCAAGCGACTCATTGGCAATGGCACATGCAAGCGGATTAGCCATGAAAGTGGGTCCGTGCATCATAACGCCAGCCTCACCGTTGGAAATTGTGTCAGCCACCTCACGTGTAGTCAACACGGCAGCCGAAGTGAGGTAACCGCCAGTAAGCGCCTTGCCTATGGTCATTATGTCAGGTTCCACTCCTGCCCATTCCCATGCGAACAGTTTGCCGGTGCGCCAGAACCCGGTGGCTATCTCATCTAAAATCAGATAGATGGAATAGCGGTCGCACAGACGGCGTACTTCCCGCAGATACTGCGGATGGTAAAACCACATGCCGCCGGCACCCTGCACGATAGGTTCAAGTATCATTGCGGCAATTTCCGATGAATGCTCCTTCAGAAGCGATTCGAGAGGCTCGATGTCAGCGGGGTTCCATTCACCGTCGAAACGTGAGCGGGGCTGCGGAACAAAATATCGAACCGGAAGAGCGGGACCGAAAGCTCCATGCATTCCTGTCACCGGGTCGCAAACGCTCATGGCATTCCATGTGTCGCCATGATAGCCTGAACGGATGGTCACGAAATTGGTTCGGTTATGGTCGCCTGTGCGTGAAATGGATGCCTGCACAGCCATTTTCATTGCCACCTCGACTGCAACCGAGCCGGAGTCAGCATAAAAAATATTGTTCATGGAAGGAGGCGCCATAGCAAGCAACTTCTTCCCCAGTGATATAGCAGGCTCATGGGTAAGACCGCCGAACATAACATGCGACATTTTGCGGAGCTGATTTTCGGCAGCACGGTTCAGACGCGGGTTGTTGTAACCGTGACAGGCGCACCACCACGACGACATACCGTCGACAAGCGCGGTGCCGTCAGTCAGGTAAATACGCACACCCTCGGCACGGTCCACCTTGTAGGTGGGCAGAGGGTTGACGGTTGATGTATATGGGTGCCAGAGATGGTCACGGTCGAAACTGTCATGAACCTGTTCGGGCACGTTTTTTTCAGTTTTCATACTCATAAAATAGAGTGCAAAATTAGGAAAACCGCAATGAAAAAGCAAATTTTGAGCTTACTTTGATGCTAACGACCCCGTTCCCCAACCTTAACAAATTGGGGAACGGAGTCTAAAATCAAGAAGGTGCGTCAAAATCTACATTCTGAAGCACCTTCTTATATGGCAATATCTTGCTTAATTATTCAAATATGTGGCGCAATTTGCTGAACAACCTCTTTTTGGTTGACTCGTCAGGAGTGATGTCAGGTTGTCCTTTGAGCGACTCAAACGCCTGTTTTTCAGTATCGTTGAGCTTTTCTGGGATAAACACCATGATGTTGATAAGCTCATCGCCGGCAGCTCCACCCTGAGTTGAGGGGAGACCTTTGCCACGCATGCGGAGAACCTTGCCGGGTTGGGTACCCGGAGCGATTTTCAGTCGCGCACGTCCGGTAATAGTAGGCACTTCCACCGAACCGCCGAGGGCAGCCGTAGGCAGGTCAAGCATCAGGTTGTAAATCACATCCTGACCGTCACGGATCAGTTCCGCATCCTTGATTTCCTCAACTACAACAAGTAGATTGCCGGGTACGCCATTAGCACCGGGGCGGCGCGGATAGTTACCTTTGCCGCGAACAGTGAGGACATCACCGTCAGCAACGCCGGCAGGAATCTTAATGGTCACCACGCTATCCTTGCGCTCCACACCTTCGCCATGACAGTAAGAACAGGGGGTTGAGATAATCTTGCCATCGCCGTGACAGGTGGGGCATACTTCCTCTGAAACCATCTGACCGAACATGGTGTTGGCAACCTGTTCGATTGTTCCTGATCCATGGCAGGTGGGACATGTGGTAAATGCGGTGCCATCCTTGGCTCCTGTGCCGTTACAGTGGGTACACTTCTCGTAAACAGGGATTTTGAGAGTTTTGGTGACACCCTGCGCTATGTCAGCGAGGGTGAGTTTCACCTTTATGCGCAGGTCGCTACCTTTCTTAGCCTGCGGACGACGTGAGCGACCGCCTGTTGCGCCACCCCACTGACCGCCGAAGCGACCTCCGAAAATATCACCGAACTGGCTGAAAATATCCTCCATGGACATTCCTCCGGTAGAGTAGAATCCACCGCCGCCTTGTCCGCCACCGAAGCCCTGAGGACCCATGTTGTGACCGAACTGGTCGTATTTGCTACGTTTATCATCATCGGAAAGGACATCATAAGCCTCGGCAGCCTCCTTGAACTTCTCCTCGGCAGCTTTGTCGCCGGGATTCTTGTCAGGGTGGTATTTGATAGCCAGCTTACGATAAGCCTTCCTTATTTCATCCTTGGTCGCCTTTTTGTCGACGCCAAGCACTTCATAGTAATCACGCTTGCTCATAATAATCAGAGTTATTTAGATTATTGACCCACAGCCACTTTAGCATGACGTAACACCTTGTCATTAAGCGTGTAGCCCTTTGCTACGGTGTCAATTATTTTTCCTTTTTTCTCTTCGTCATCAACCGGCACAAGGGCTATCGCCTCGTGATATTCAGTGTCAAACTGAGCATTTTCAGTGGGAATTTCCTTCACACCGTTCTGTTCGAGATATTTAACGAACTTATTGTAAATCAGCTGCATACCCTCCTTAACCGATTCTGCGTCAGAGCTGGCGCTGATTGCTTCCAGACCACGTTCGAAGTCATCGACAATAGGGAGCAGACCTTTGAGAACCGATTCGGCAGCATTTTTCAGCAAATCGGCACGTTCACGCACGTTACGTTTGCGGAAATTGTCAAACTCAGCCATCAGGAACAGGTATTCCTTTTTCTGATTCTCGAGCTGGTTCTGTGATTCCGCCAATGCGTTTTTCAATGTTTCAAGTTCGCCGCCTTCTTCTTCATCTTCAACGGCAACATCATCAATTTCAGGAGCATCCACCGGTTGTTCGTGGATTTCCATTTCCTGATTTTCCTCGTTGTTATGTTTTTTATGGCTCATATATGTGTAAGTTTTTTATTCGTTTTACAATGTTTCCTGCACTGTTGATTCATAGCAAAAATATTGCCAAACTATGTCCGGCAGGAAGTTATTTTATATGAGTAACAAAAAAACAGGCTATTCCGTTCAGATTTTACCCATGAAAGAGCAAATTTTTTTAAAAGAGCCATGAGCCTCGGCTGCCGAATGTTCGTCAACAAACAATCCGAACACCGCCGAGCCTGACCCTGACATGGCTGAATAGAGTGCGCCACATTCAAGCATGCGCTGCTTGATGGCTTCCACATCGCCATGCAGCGAGAATATGCCCGGCTCAAAATCATTTTTCACCCTGCCCTGCCACTGACTAACGGGCTGCTTAAGCGACTCAGACAAATCATGCTCGGCCGGCTTGGGTGTCACCCCGGCGTACGCCTCACGGGTGGGCACGCTGACCGGTGGTTTGGCTATCACAATCCACAATCCGTCAAGGTCAAGCTCCACGTCGCTGAAAACTGTACCTATGCCGGTAGCCAACCGCGGACGATTGTAGATGAAGAACGGACAGTCTGCACCGATGGTGGCTGCCAACTCTGCCATACGCTCACGACTCATGCCGAGATTGAAAAGCTTGTCAAGACCGATGATGGTAAACGAGGCATCGGATGAGCCTCCGCCGAGTCCCGCACCGTCAGGGATAATCTTGTGCAGGTAAATATGTACCGGAGGCAAAGCGTATTCCCGCGCCACCGCGCGATAAGCCTTCATCACCAGATTCTTTTCCATGGGACAGTCCACCTGATTGCCGGTAGTCACCAGTCGCAGTTCACCGTCAGGTGCCGGAACAATTTCAAGAATGTCGCACCACGGCACAGGCACCATGACGGTTTCAATGTCATGATAACCGTCAGAGCGCCGAGCCACAATGTTGAGTCCCAGATTGATTTTACAGTTTGGAAACAGTATCATCGCGAGCCGGGACGTTTTCCGTTGTAAGTGCCGCCGTTATTGTTGCCGCTGTTAGCACCGGGGCGCTGACCTCCGTTGTTATTACCATTGTTTTCAGGCTTGCCCATCAGACCGCCATTGTTATTGTTCACCGGCGGTTTGTTGCCATTTCCCGGATTATAACCGGGATAGGGTTTGCTCGGATAATAGACAGGCGGTGGCGGAGGCACCGGAGTGTAGTTGTAGTTCGGGTAATAGACCGGCACATTACCGATGGGATAGACCGCAGGGGGGGGAGGTGCCAGCGGGTCATAATAATAGTCGTAGGATGATGAGGCATCCCACCATGCTCCACATGAACTCAGGAGGAGGGAACATAGGAGAACGAGTGTGGCGAGCGTGGATTTTTTCATATTCTGTTGAGCATTGAGTTTACTTTTATCAGTGCATCGATGAACTTGTCTACTTCCTCGCGGGTGTTGTAGACGGCGAACGATGCTCTCACGGTGCCTTCCACCCCTAAAGCCTGCATAAGCGGCTGCGCGCAGTGGTGACCGGTGCGGACGGCTATGCCGAGCTTGTCGAGCAGCATGCCGGTGTCGTAGTGATGCGCCTCTCCGAGCAAGAAACTTATTACGGCACTCTTGTGGGGAGCCGTGCCGAAAATGCGCACTCCCGGCACCTCGGAAATCATTCGTGCCGTGGCATAGTCGAGCAGATCCTGTTCATGTGCTGCGATGGCGTCCATTCCTGTCTCGCCGATGAAATCAAGAGCGCGAGGGAAGGCTGCGATATCAATGAAGTCAGGTGTTCCGGCTTCAAATTTGAACGGAAGATCGGCAAATGTGGTGCCTTCGAAGCTCACATGAGCTATCATCTCACCACCACCCTGATAAGGGGGCATTGCCTCAAGTAATTCCTTTCTGCCATACAATATACCCACTCCTGTGGGACCATACATTTTGTGGGAGGAGAAGGCATAGAAATCCGCTCCGAGGTCACGCACGTCAACACTCATGTGCGGCACTGCCTGAGCGCCGTCAACCACAACGACGGCTCCATGCGAGTGAGCTATGCGCGCCATCTCCTTGACAGGATTAACAGTGCCGAGCACGTTTGACACATGTGTGAACGACACCAACCGGGTCTGTTCGGTGAACAGACTGCGGTAAACATCGAGGTCGAGCTCACCACGTTCATTGATGGGTACGACCTTGATTTTGAATCCTATACGATTTTGAAGCAGTTGCCATGGGACTATGTTTGCATGATGCTCCATGACGGTGAGGATAATTTCGTCACCATCTTTCAGGAAGGCTCCGCCCCACGACGATGCCACCAGATTGATAGCCTCGGTGGTGCCCCGTGTGAAAATTATCTCCTGCTCCGAAGCGGCATTGATGTAGTCGCGCACACGCAGTCGTGTCTGCTCCATCAGGTCGGTTGCTTCCTGCGAAATGGAGAAAACGCCACGGTGCACGTTAGCCTTGGTGTGGAAATATGACGCATCGATCGACTCCACCACCCGGCGGGGAGTCTGCGAGGTGGCAGTGTTATCCAGATAGACGAGCTGACGGTTGTAGACCGTGCGGTCCAGAATAGGGAACTGCGAGCGGATATATTGTAGTTGAGCGTTGTCCATAGGCTTATTATTTATGGCAGTCAGAGCTACATTCCGAGCAAAGGAGGTCCTCGCCGGTGAGTCGGCGTTCAACCAGATGGCGCAGGCGGTCGCGGATAGCCTCCACACGGATGGTGTCGATGGCATCGGACATGAAAGCCTGCATAAGCAAGCGGCGCGCCTGATCTTCAGGTATGCCACGGGTCTGCATGTAAAAGATTGCGTCCTGACTCAGCTGTCCGGTGGTGGCACCGTGTGAACATTTCACCTCGTCATTGAAAATGAGCAGACGGGGATGGGAGTGCATGCGTGCTTTGTCCGAGGCAAGGATATTGTGGTTGCTCTGGTAACCCTCGCTGAAAGGTGCATCGGGATTGACCACGATACTACCCTCGAAAGCGCCTGACGACTCTCCGTCGAGCAGATATTTGAACAGCTGATCGCTGTGGCAATGTGGTGCGTCATGGACCACATTTGAATTATTATCGACATGACTCTTACCGTCGGCAATCACCATTCCCGCAAGTTTCGCGGTGGCATTCTCTCCGGCGAGAGTCACGTTGAAGTCGTTGCGCGTGACGCCGTTAAGCAACGTAGACGATGCTGTTGACAGTGTGGAATTCCTTTCCTGATGCACAAACAGCTGCATGTAGCGCGATGTAGTCGCTGAGGATTCCTCCATGCCGTAAAGCCCTACTGAAGCACCGTCAGCTAAATGCACTTCAATCACCTCTGACGACAGATATTTAGCGGCGCGGTCCTGAGTGTGGTCACATATCAGGATGTTGACTGCTGAATTAGTCTCAGCCACTATCAGTACACGGCGGAATGCCGCGAGATTGTCAGCTCCGGCAAAAATATTGACCAACTGCAGCGGTTTTTCCAACGTCACCCCACGGGCTATGTGGATGAATACGCCATCCTGAGCCAAGAGGTTGTTGAGCGCCACATTGACATTGTCAGCAGGAGCAATCTTGCCATAATAGCGGCTCACGAGTTCCGGATTCTGGCGGGCTGCCGCTGCCAGTGAGGTTACCGTTACTCCTTCCGGCAGGTTGTTGAGCAGCTGACGTGTGGCAACATAGCGGTCGTTGACCACCAGTGCAAGCAGGGAGCTGACGTTGGGTATGTCGCACCTGAAACTGTCAGCCACGTCCACCGGAATATTGACTCTGTTGATGTTCACCCCGTAGTCAGGCGCGAACAAGTCGTTGATGGAGGTTGTCTGAAACCCCTCATCCTTCCTTGTGGGGAAACGACCGGTCGAGAGAAACTCGCAGGCATCAGCGCGCAGCGCGTTCATCACCGGTGCCGAGTGAGAGTCAATCACCGCTGAGTTGGCTTTGTACAGGTCAATGTATTGTTTCAATGAATCCATAGCCATCTTTTTACTTTTCGTCGATTTCCTGTTTAATCCAGTCATAGCCACGTTCTTCAAGTTCCAGAGCGAGCTCCGGACCTGCCGAGCGAACTATGCGACCCTTGTAGAGGACATGGACAAAATCAGGCTTAATATAGTCAAGCAGACGCTGATAGTGGGTGATGACAATAGTGGCGTTATCCTTGCTTTTCAGGCGGTTGACACCTTCGGAAACAATCCGGAGGGCATCGATGTCGAGTCCGCTGTCAGTTTCGTCCAGAATGGAAAGGCGCGGCTCAAGCATAGCCATCTGAAAAATTTCATTACGTTTTTTCTCACCGCCTGAGAATCCTTCGTTGACAGAACGTGACGCCAGTTTGTTGTCAAGTTCGACCACAGCGCGCTTCTGGCGCATCAGTTTCAGGAAATCGCCTGCCGAAAGCGGTTCCTCATGGAAATACTTGCGCTTGGCATTGATGGCTGCACGCATAAAATTCACCATCGATACACCGGGAATCTCCACCGGATACTGAAACGAAAGGAACAGACCCTCGTGACTGCGGTCCTCAGGTGAAAGCGAAAGCAGATCGAGACCGTGGAAGGTGGCGGTGCCCTCGGTTACGGTAAACGCAGGGTTACCTGCAAGCACCGACGAGAGCGTACTTTTGCCTGAACCGTTCGGACCCATTATGGCATGAACCTCGCCGGGGCGGATTGTCAGATTTATACCTTTAAGAATTTCCTTCCCTTCGATGCCGGCGTGAAGGTTCTCAACGTGAAGCAATATATCTTTATTCATAATTTTTTATTTTTCTCAATTCATTAACCAACAGAGCCCTCCAGTGTTATCTGCAACAGGCGCTGTGCCTCCACGGCAAATTCCATGGGCAGTTTGTTCATCACCTCCTTGGCATAGCCGTTTACGATAAGCCCGACGGCTTCCTCGGTGGGGATGCCACGCTGATTGCAGTAAAACAGCTGTTCCTCACTGATTTTCGATGTTGTCGCCTCATGTTCCACCACTGCCGTGGGGTTGAGCACATCAACGTATGGGAAAGTGTGTGCGCCACAGTTGGAGCCGAGCAGCAACGAGTCGCACTGAGTGTGGTTGCGCGCGCCTGTGGCATCGGGAGCGACCTTGACCAATCCGCGATAGGAGTTCTGGCTGTAACCTGCCGAGATACCTTTCGACACTATGGTCGAACGGGTGTTACGACCGAGGTGTATCATCTTTGTGCCGGTATCAGCCTGCTGACGGTTCTTGGTAACAGCCACCGAGTAGAATTCGCCCACAGAGTTGTCGCCTTTCAGCACACATCCCGGATATTTCCATGTGATGGCTGACCCTGTCTCAACCTGAGTCCATGAGAGTCTGGAGTTATCGCCGCGACAGAGTCCGCGCTTGGTAACGAAGTTGTAGACACCTCCGCGCCCTTCGCTGTCGCCGGAATACCAGTTCTGAACAGTGGAATATTTCACCTCGGCTCGTTCCTCGCAGATGATTTCCACAATAGCCGCATGGAGCTGATTTTCATCGCGTTGTGGAGCTGTGCAGCCTTCCAGATAACTGACGTAGGCGTCGTCATCGGCTACAATCAGCGTGCGCTCGAACTGTCCGGTTCCGGCTGCGTTGATGCGGAAATAGGTCGACAGTTCCATGGGGCATCGCACCCCTTTTGGGATATACACGAATGAGCCGTCAGAGAACACGGCTGAGTTCAGGGCGGCAAAGAAATTGTCAGTGTATGGCACCACTTTGCCAAGATATTTCCTCACCAGTTCGGGATAGTCCTTGACAGCCTCGGAGAAGGAGCAGAAAATGATTCCGAGTTCTGCAAGCTTCTCGCGATGGGTGGTCTTTACGGAAACGGAGTCCATGACTGCATCCACAGCCATTCCGGAGAGCATTTTCTGTTCATGAAGAGGTATTCCAAGACGGTCGAATGTTTTGAGCAGCTCGGGATCAACCTCATCGAGCGACTCCGGCGCCTTAGTCTGCTTAGGAGCGGCATAATAGCTGATTGCCTGATAGTCGATAGGGGGTATGTCGAGCTGCGCCCAGTCAGGCTGTGTCAGTGTCTGCCAATATCGGAAAGCTTTCAGACGGAACTCCAGCAGCCATTCAGGTTCACCTTTTTTACGCGAAATCAGGCGCACGACCTCCTCGCTGATACCTTTCGGAATTATATCTGTTTCAATATCACTGACGAAGCCATATTTGTATTCACCATCAGTGGCATTATTAATTATCTGGTCATCAGACTGTTGCATTTATATAGACTTTATATTATCATTATTATACGAACCTTACGGAACCTGTTCAGTTGTCTAACAACTGACGGCGCCTGCAGGTTTAATAACTATAGCCGAAAACAACCGGAGCAAGCTCGGCGACGGCACGTCCTACGCTGCCGTCAGCCAACTGCGAGTATTGCAGCAGGTCACGATTGAGAACAACCCTCGAAAGATTCATCAGAATACTCAGCACCAGCATCCACTCGAAAATTGAGAACAAGGTTCCGGCTATGCGGTCAACAACGTTGAGTTTCAACGATTTGGCTACCACATGAACCAGATTTGCCAACAGACGTGTCATGGCATAACCCACCACGAAAAGTGTGACACAGGCTACGACCAGCGAGATGTAATGCACGGTGTTCGCACTCCCCATGCCGTCAAACAGATGTGCCCCGCAGAAGTCAGCCACAGCTGTTCCGAAAAGGCGGCAGAAGAGAATGCCCACCACAACGCCTGCCAGCGAGCCGACCTGAACCACTATCCCTTTCCAGTAGCCATAGGCGCCGGCGATGATCAATGTGAGCAGTATGATTATGTCAAGTATTCCCATATATAATATAATGTGTAACGTGAGTCAGGAGTAAGAGTCAGGTGGTGGTTCCGCGTTGAAGTATCTCAACCTTTTCCACTGCCACCTCGGCTACGGTTCGCTTTATGGCGTTATGATCCTGCCATGTGCGGTAACGTAACCTGCCCTCGACATAGAGCTTTGTTCCCTTGCGGATATATTTTTCGGCAAGCTCGCCCTTTTCGCCCCACATGACCAGATTGTGCCATTCGGTCCGCTCCGGAATCATTGTGCCGTTAGGTCCGGTATGTGCAGGGTCAGTCGTAGCCAGTGGAAATTCTGCCACCGGAATCCTGTCGACATGACGCATGCGCGGATCAGCGCCTACGTTACCAACCAGTATGACTCTGTTAACCGACACCTGTCAGTTTGCGCAAACTGCTGATGAAGATGTCAGCTTCATCGCGGGTTAGACAAAGCGGCGGCAGCAGGCGTATGACATTCTTTCCTGACGCGCCGGTGAAGATATGCTCTTTGTGAATGAGGTCGGAACGGAGTTGCTTGACCGGTTCCTCCATTTCAATGCCTATCATCAGACCACGACCGCGGACCTCCTTTATTCCGGGGATACCCTTGAGTTGCTCCATTATGTAAGCACCTGTTTCATTGACATTTGCCAAGATATTTTCATCCTTCATCACCTCTAACACGGCTATTGCGGCTGCGCATGCCAGATGGTTGCCGCCGAATGTGGTGCCGAGCATGCCGTAGACAGGCGCTATTGTGGGTGCTATGAGCAGCGCGCCCATGGGGAATCCGTTGGCAATACCTTTAGCCATGGTAATGATGTCAGGGCGGACGCCTGAATACTGATGGGCGAAGAATTTGCCGCTGCGACCGTAGCCGCACTGAATTTCATCGGCTATCATCAAGCTGCCGTGGCGGGCAGTCAGGTCGCGTATGTCACGCATGAACCTGTCTGATGCCACCTGAATTCCACCCACACCCTGAATGGGTTCGATAATCACGGCAGCCACATCGCCGGCTTCAAGTTCGCGGGCAAGTGCCTCGCTGTCCTCCCACGGAACGAGTGTCACCACACCGTTTTGGTTGACCTGTGCCTGAATGGCAGGATTATCCGTTGCCTCCACCGCCAGCGAAGTTCTGCCGTGGAATGCCTTGGAGAAGGCTATTATGCGGCGTCGACCTGTGGCGAACGATGCTAATTTCATGGCATTCTCGTTAGCCTCGGCGCCTGAATTTACCAGAAAAAGCTGATAGTCATCGTAGCCCGACGCTTCTCCGAGCAGGTCGGCGAGACGCTGTTGCAGAGGGTTGATGACCGAGTTGGAATAGAACACCAGCTTTGCCGCCTGACGGTTGAGTGCCTCAAGATAGCGGGGATGGCCGTGACCTATGGAAATGACGGCATGACCGCCGTAAAGGTCCAGATATTCAATCCCTTCAGTGTCTGTCACATGACATCCTTTGCCATGATCAATGGCGATGTCGAACAGTGGATAAACGTCAAATAATTTCATTTTCAAATATTAAAGAAATGAGTGAACGCATTGACAGTGTAGAGATAGTCGGCTGTAGATGCAGTCTCGCGACAGGAGTGCATTGCCCACTGGGCAGCTCCCATGTCGACTCCCTGAATGTCAAGTTGTCCGGTCAGTATATTACCGAGCGTTGAGCCGCCGGCAACGTCAGAATGATTGACAAAGGTCTGGCAAGGCACTCCGGCGCCGGCGCATATCGAGCGGAAGATGGCTGCGGAGTGAGCGTCAGACATATATTTACAGTTAGCATTTACCTTCACCACCGGACCGCCGCCGAGAACCGGATGGTTGGTGGGATCCTGTTTTTCAGGATAGTTGGGGTGGAGGGCATGTGCGTTGTCAGCTGAAATCATGAATGATGAAGCGGTGGCGCGATACATTGTCTCATTATCGCCCCCTAACCGGTCGTTGATTCGCTTCAACAGATTTTTCAGCACCGGCGAGTGAGCGCCCTGACGTGTGCCGCTGCCGGTTTCTTCGTTGTCGAAGATAGCCATTATGCGCGTGTGCTTGCTGTTCGTGGAGTCAAGCAGTGCTGTCATGGCTGCATGTGCCATTTCCAGATCATCGATGCGACCTGACTGGATAAACTCATCGGACGGACCGAGGGTCATGGCAGGAGTGGTGTCGAACAGGGTGAGGTCGGCATCCAGTATATCCTCCGGTGATACTTCGAGATGCTCGGCTATGGTGCGCACCACATAATCCTTCGACTGGATGGCATCGTCAAGTCGGGCTATCACCGGGAGCATATCTTTCTGTTTCGACAGGGGGTTACCCTCGTTGACAGCACGGTTGTAATGGATTGCCAGATGAGGTATGGTGAGCATCGGGCGGTCGATTTTCACCAGCAGCGTGCGCGGACGCATGGGGTCCTGAGTGCGGCAGATGACACGACCGGATATTGACAACGGGCGGTCGAACCATGTGTAGAGAATCGGACCTCCGTACACTTCTGTGTTGAGTTTAAGTATGTTCCCTTCTGTCAGCATCTCCGGACGCGGCTTGATGCGGAACCCGGGAGAATCGGAGTGTGCCGAGATAATCTTATAAGGTGCGGCAGGTCCGCTTTCACCTACCACAAAGGCGAAGATTGCGGATCCGTTCTGTGTAATATAATATTTTCCTCCGGGGACAAGCTCCCATGCCTCACGCTGATCCAAACGGATAAAGTCGTTGGCTTCAAGCGTTCTGGAGATATTCTCCACTGCCCAGAAGTTGCAGGTGCTTGAAGTCAGGAATGAGAGAAGTGACTGGATTTTGCTGTTATCTTTCATGGTGGTCATAGTGATGGAATTTTGTTGTTAGACTGTTGTAAGGCAGCCCTTTCCGTACGCGATTTCGGTCCCGGATCAGGCTCGTTCATAAGGTCGACGAACTCCTGTGTTATTATGAAAACGTCGGCAGGCGAGGTGGGGCGCAGCGGACCATACCACTTGAACTGCGGCAGGTAGAGCTGCGAGCGCTTTGCCAGATAGAGCGGCACAATTGACGATGATGATTCGGGCCATGTTTTCATCCGCTCCAGTGCGTTATCCTTGAAGTCGGCAGTCAGGAAACTTGACTCCAGAGTTGCCATTTTATTATATGTGGAGTCGTTTTCCATGGGCAGCGATATGGCTTGCACATTGCCGCTCACATCAAGCCGGCGCAAGTGACCGTCGGTGAAACTTGCGAGCATCTCCTTGCCGGTGAGCTGCTGATAGAATCCATCTTCAATTTCCTCAGCCATGAAGCCGAAATCGGGCAGACGGGCAAAGTCAACGGTGGAGTCATTCATGTGCACCTGTATGACGTTGCCGAAAATCTGGCGGTTATCGCTCCACACCACAGGATGACGGTCGAGATAGAGCATGGAGTCGCGCTGAATGAAGGTCATGGAGTCACAGATGCCCTGAAGATCAGAACGATAGAATTTCACACGGTGTGCCGCAACCAGATGATGTGTGGTGTCAGCAGGAATTGTCACCGTTATGCTGTCAAGAAATTCTTCGGCTTCAGGAGTTATGACTTGGAACACGCGGATGGTGTCGGCATGCAGGTGAAGCGTGTCGCCCTGCGAATATTCTTTGGCGAGCGCTTTACCTGTAACAAAAGCACTGTCAGTCAATTCGTTGTAGAATCCATATTCACCCAAGAGCATCACTTTCTTGATGCTGTCAGTCATCACCACATTGCCAAACGCCTCGCCATAGCCCGCGTTGCGGTCATAGATGAGGGTGTCGCCCACCAGAGTGCTGTTGCGGTTAGTGACCACCACTGACCGGCGATAGAGGTCGGCGTAGGATGTCTCGGTGTTGTAAGCAGCCGAGTCAGTGTAAATCTTGCCGTCTTTGCTTATGATGACCGAGGGCACGTTCATCAGAGCCACATGTGTTTTGGTGTTGTAATAGAGGTCATCGGTGTAGATGTTCAGCGTGTCAGCCTGTCCTATCGACTCCAGATGCACATTACGGCGGAAATTGGCTTCGGCAGTGGGAGGGGCATACTCACCATACTGCGATGTGAGGCGGTTTTTGTCATCGGTGAGCGTGCCGCCAACTTCATAGTATCCTAAATCTATGCCTAAGTCATAGTTGAAGATGGTGGTCGTAAGCTCCACATCGCGGTTTATCAGGCGCACCTGTTTGCCATAATCGGCATAAAGGACAGCAAGTTGCAGTGAATCGGTGTAAACAAGTTCGTCAGCGAACACAAAGAGGGTGTCACCCTGCTCCATCCTCACATTTCCATACGCTTCAAGCGAGTTGGTCTGATCGTAGAAATGCGCCGAGTCGCAATACATGAACATGTCGTTTTTGCGAAACACCACGTCGCCGGTCAATATCTGATAGTCGGCACCCTCGCGGGTACTGAGGCGGTGAGCCTGCTCAAGGAAAATTTTCCCTTCCTGATAGCGGTTGGCTGAAGGCACCATGGGTGCGATTGTGTCACGTTTGTCGTTCTGCGGCACAATTCCGGCAATCATAATAACGGTAATGACAGCCGTGGCAATCACAAAAAGAATCCGCTTCATTTCAGGAAGTCAGTCGGTTGTGGGTCAACGAATCCAGCCTTCGTTCTCGAAGGTGCAGTCTGCCCAGTTTTCTTCAATCTTAACGTAAGTGTCCTTGATTTTCTTGGCGAGCCATGTCTTGATGACTTTCTCACGCGCCGCGTTCTCACACATCTCCTTCAGTGTCTGGAAGTCATCGGCAAGATTAGCCTGATGTGCAGGAATACGCTGTGTGAGTTTTACCGTAGCAACCACCTCGCGGTTACGCTTGGGATCCATCATCACGAAGGCATCCGAAATTTCGCCCGGTTCCATCTTGTCGACCACCTTGGCAATTTCCTGCGGGAGCTGCGACATCTCGAAGCGGGTGCTTCCAGTCTCATTATTAGTCATGATGCCTCGGCTGAAACGGGTATCCTTATCCTGCGAAATTATCGCGGTAGCTTCCTCGAAAGTGAATTTGCCTTCACGCATTTCAGCCACTGCCGAGTCCAGACGCGCAGTTGCCACATTCAAATCTTCCTGCGACACTTTGGGGCGGAGCAGAATGTGACGGGTGTTGATGCGGTCACCGCGTTTCTCTATCAGCTGAATTATGTGGTAGCCATACTGAGTCTCGACTATTTTCGACACTTTCTTCGGGTCATTGAGGTTGAATGCCACGGCAGCATACTCAGGTTCGAGGTGACCGCGACCGAGGAATCCGATTTCACCGCCATGCGATGCCGAACCGAGGTCCTCGCTGTAAAGGGTGGCAAGCGTGGAGAATGATGTCTCGCCGTTGACCACACGATCAGAGTATTCGCGCAGACGCGCCTTCACGTCGTCGATTTCCTCACGAGGAATCACGGGGTTGATGGTCATTATCTGCACCTCCACCTGAAGGGGAATCAGGGGCACACTGTCCTCAGGCAACTGGCGATAGTAGCGCTGCACGTCAGAGGGAGTGATTTTCACATCCTTCACCATGTTGCGCTTCACCTGATCTATTCTGGACTGGTTACGGAGCTGCTCGGCACGGAGTTCACGGATTTCCGGAACAGATTTGCGGAAGTATTCCTCGACTTTTTCTTTTGAGCCTATGTTGGTGACAAGGTAGTTGATCCAGCTGTCGACCTGCTGGCTCACCATTGATTCCTGCACTTCCACGGTGTCAATGTCGGCTTGATGCAGAAACAGTTTCTCTATTGCGAGATTTTCAGGTATCACGCAGTAGGGGTCGCCCTTGATGGGTGTACGCTCATAGAGCATCTGCTGGTAATACTCCTCAATTTCCGACTTGTAGATGGGCTGGTCACCGATGGTCCAAGCCACCTCCTCAACAATATTGTTCTGACCGCACACAACCGGCGCGATTAATGCAAAAATGCCAATGATTAGCTTATGTAATTTCACTGTGATATACTGTTTACGTTTTATCACGCAAATTTACGCTTTCTTTTTGACTTATCCGCAACTATCTCGCTAAAATCAGCGCGCGCTTTACAAAAAAATGTTAAGATTACCCTGCTTTTTCAAAGCCGGTTCAATAATGATACAGGCTGAGAGGGTATGAGGGGCTGTTCTTAAAATCTGTAAGCGACGCCTAAAGCCAGAGTTGTGGTGCTGAACCGCTTTACAAGCGAATAACGTGCCTCGAATGTGAACCGGAGCGACTCGGTGGCGTTAAGTCCCACTCCGGCGCCTAAATTCAGACCGAAACGGTTCTTGCGCTTTGAAACATCATCGAACTTGTCATTCGACCACACCTCCTGATAGCTTGTCCAGCATGAGTAATTCAATCCTGCCAAAGGATAGATTTCAAACTTACTGCCACTCTGTATGTCAAGCGGAACATGAAAATCGAAGTTAATCAGCATGCCGTCGCGATTATTGTTGCGGAAAGCATATTGCAGGTTGGGCGCCACACGAAAATGTTCCGAGAATGCATAGCTGAACTGAATGCCTGCCACAGCCGATTCGTTACGCGAAGTGTAGCCCAGTTCAACGCCCACGTTCTTTTCTCCCTTGACCGCTGCCTTACCACTGCCGAACGTACCTATGAGCATCAGCAGCACACCCATGCCGGCAATCAGATTCTTGATGTTTGAAGCCATATTTTTTAGCCGTTTTCTGTTATTTTGTTTTATTGACTACAAACTTAAGCATAAAGTTCGGAATTATAACACATAAACAAAAAAAATTATGTAATTTCGCATAAAATAATCCGATTTCCGCCTATGAAGTGGACCTATCGCGTGTTTCGCACTGTTTGTCTGACGGTATTGGCGCTTGCCATTCTGATACCGATGCTGCTTTATGTACTGCTGTCGTTGCCGGCGGTGCAGAATAACCTGTGTGACCGCGCGGAGACTGAGTTGAGCAAGCTGCTGCAGACTCCGGTGTCCATAAACTCCCTGACAGTGGTACCATTTAACCGTGTGGTTCTGCGCGGAGTAACCGTAACTGACAATGACGGCGACACGCTCATGACCATACACCGCCTCAGTGCCGGGGTCAACTTCCAGCAGCTGCTGAAAACCCGGGAGGTGGGAGTGGATTATGCCGAACTGACCGGACTTGACGCACGTCTGTGGAAAACCGATCCTGACGCCCCGCTAAACATCGACCATATCATCCGTGCGCTCAAAGGCGACAATCCCGACAAGCCCAAATCTGACATTGACCTGCGCCTGTCAACCGTGGTCATACGTCGCACTTCATTAAGTTATGACTTGCTGTCGGCGCCGCGCGACACCGGAAGATTCGACAAAAACCATGTGAAAATCACCGATTTACGGGCGGACATAGGCGTGCCGAAGATTACACGCGACAGCTTTGTGGTGGATGTGAAGCGAATAGCGTTCAACGAGCAATCGGGCTTCAGCATGACCGACTTCAACGGATTGTTCAACATCTCGAAGTCGCAGGCAGTGATTCATTCGCTCACCCTCAGTCTGCCCAACTCTCTGCTGGAACTCGGACCTGTGGAACTTACCTACGACAACTGGCAGCCCAAGGATCCGCTTGATTTGCTCAGCAACGACACCCTCAACATCGACATTCTCACCGGAAGTCATCTTACTCCGGCAGATTTCGCCGCCTTTGTGCCTGAACTCTCCGGATTGACCACACCGCTGAACATTTCAACTTCACTGGTGGCTGACAAGCAACATCTCGACATACGCCACATTGACATTGCAGCTGCTGACCACTCCATGTCGCTCCTCATGAACGGCACCATAACAAACTACAGCTCAATGGATTCCATCGCATTATGTCTGCCGGTCATGTCAATCAACACCTCTGCCGCAAGCATAATCTCCCGGCTGCAGAAGCCACTTGGACTGCCATCTTCGCTTGTCACCTCACTCAACGGACTGCATACGCTGAACATTAACGGTACGCTTGACGCCGACATGCTCCGGGGTAGATTCCACGGCGCCATAATCTCTTCGCTCGGTAACATAGAAATAAACGCATCTTATCGTCGCAGCTCGGTCAATCACCCTGTTTCGGTTCAGGGAAAAGTCAGCACCGACGGCTTCGAACTTGCGCCCATGTTGCCCGCGTCGCACCTCGGGACAGTGCAGCTCGATGCCACAGGAACTGCCACTTTTGGCAAAAATATGAAGAAGTTTGACGCCGATGCACAGATTGACCTTCTGGAATTCAAGGATTATCCCTACCGCAATATTGCCCTCTCTGCCCGCGGCGAAGGGGATGACATTGCCGTTACCGCTGATGTTGATGACCCCAACGCCCGGATGATGCTGACGCTCGGCGTTGCCACTCCGCGGAAACAGCCCGTCTCGGCATCACTCAACGCCGAGATTAAGGATGTCGACCTTCATGCCTTGAACCTGATCAACAAATATCCCGGCTATCGACTGAGCGCCAATATTGCAGGAGATTACTGCGGATTCAACCCTAACGAAGCTGACGGATTGCTTCATATTGCCGACCTGAGTTTCCACAGTCCTGACCCTGAGAATGCATCGCTCGACATGAAGTCACTTGCGCTCAACTTCTCCGGCTCTAACCTTCCGGCTGAAATAACCCTTGACTCGGATTTTCTCGATGCCGAAATCAGCGGCAGCTACAATTTAGGCGAAATAGTGCCGGCGGTGAAGTCCATTCTTGAAGAGCAGTTCCCGGTGGTTTTCCCGGCGCAGGAGAAATCGCGCAACTCTGTTGCCGCGACCACGCACCGTGTGAACGACTTCACCCTCAACGCCACATTAAAATATAATGAGCAACTCATCCGCTTCCTGAACCTCCCTGTCAGCGTCATCTATCCCGTGACAATAGCCGCGGACCTTGACACCGAGGCGAACCGACTCGACTTTGACCTTAATGCACCCTATCTGCAGCAGAAGGACAAACTCATAGAACAGACACGACTGACCTTCCGCTCCGACTCCACCGACCACGTCATGCGACTCGCAGCCACCACCACGGTGCCTACCAAAAACGGTCCGATGACGATGCGACTCAATTGCGACGGCGCCGACAACAGACTCCACACCCATCTGGATTGGAAAATCAAACGTCAGGCGGCTTACGAGGGTGATGTCGACATCGAAGCCTTGTTCAAGCGCGACGGGCAGGACGCACTGGCTGCCGACATAGCCATCAACCGCAGCGAACTGACGTTCAACGACAGCACATGGACAGTATTCCCCGCGACAATCGAGGCATCAGCCGGACAAGTGAAAATCAATGGCTTCGACGTGCGCCGCGACAACCAGTTCGTAACCATCAGGGGTGTGGCTTCACATGACCCGGAGGATCAGATTGTCCTCGACCTGCTCAACGTCAATCTGGACTATATTTTTGAATCGCTCGGCATCGACAAAGCCATGTTGGGTGGTGATGCCACCGGACGTTTCTATGCGTCACAGCTGTTCACCAAGGAGCCGCGACTTATCACTGACGGTCTGAAAGTCAAGAACATAAGCTATAACAAAACCGTTTTCGGCGATGCGCTCATCAAGAGCCGGTGGGATGTGGAGAACCGTGCCATAACCCTCGACGCGGTCATCGATCAGCCTGACAACATCAAGTCGGTCATCAACGGCGCCATCTTCCCCCTGAACGACTCGCTTGACATCACCTTCCGCTGCAAACGTATTCCGGTTGGGTTCCTTAAGCCTTACATGTCAGCCTTCACCTCCGAGGTATCGGGATATGCCTCAGGATGGGCACGCCTGTTCGGTACCTTCAAGCTCATTGACCTCGAAGGTGACATCTTCGCCGAGGACCTCCGACTGAAAATCGACTTTACCAACACGGTCTATGCCGCCACCGATTCAGTCCACATCACACCCGGTCTTATATCGGTCCGCGACATCACCCTCACCGACCCCTACGGCAACCATGCGCTGCTCAACGGATGGGTGCGCCACAGCTTCTTCAAGGAGCCGAGCTTCGACTTCGCCATCACCAAGGCAAACAATTTCCTGAGCTACGACGTGCCCATATCAGACAATCCCGACTGGTACGGACGCATCTTCGGCAACGGCTCGGCGCATGTTGACGGCGCGCCCGGCGTGGTCAACATCGGCGTTGACATGTCAACCGCCCCCAAGTCAGTCTTTACCTTCGTCCTCTCTGACCGCGAGGATGCCTACGAGTATAACTTCATCACGTTCCGCGACCGTAACGCCATCGCCGCTGCAGACTCCATCCGCAACACCCTCACTCCGGAGCAGCGGGTGGTCAACGAGTTGCGCGAGCGCATGGCACAGACCGAGCAGAGTGTACCCTCGGTCTACAACATGAAAATCAACGTCGATGTTACTCCGGTCGCCACCCTTATCCTGAAAATGGACCCCATAGGCGGAGACAGCATCCGTGCCAACGGAAAAGGCAGCCTGCAGCTTGACTACGGCTCGGCTAACGAGGACCTGCGCATCATAGGCAGCTATGTTCTGGAACAAGGCAAATACAATTTCACCCTTCAGGACATCATTATTAAAGAATTTTCAATCCGCGAGGGTAGCACCATCTCGTTCCATGGCGACCCCTACGCCGCGAAACTCAAACTGCAGGCATCCTACGCCCTCAATGCCAACCTCAGCGACCTCGACGAATCGTTCCTTCAGGACAAAGAGCTGAACCGCACCAACGTGCCGGTTCACGCGCTGCTCAATGTCACGGGCGATGTCCGGCAACCCGACCTATCGTTTGACCTTGAGTTCCCCACCCTCACGCAGGATGTCTACCGCAAAGTCCGGAGTATCATCAGCACGGAGGACATGATGAACCGCCAGATAATCTATCTTCTCGCCCTGAACCGCTTCTACACCCCTGACTACATGGGGTCGACCACCAAAGGAAACGAGCTTGTGTCCGTGGCGTCATCAACCATATCATCGCAACTAAGCAGCATGCTCGGGCAGCTGAGCGAAAACTGGAGCATAGCGCCAAATTTCCGCAGCGACCGCGGCGACTTCTCCGATGTGGAAGTCGATCTGGCACTCTCCAGCCGACTGCTCAACAACCGGTTGCTGTTCAACGGTAACTTCGGCTATCGCGACGACGCCCTCAACGCATCGCAGTTCATCGGCGACTTCGATCTGGAATACCTGCTCAACAAGTCGGGTAACATCCGACTCAAAGCCTACAACCGCTACAACGACCGCAACTACTATGTGCGCACGGCTACAACCACACAGGGAATAGGCATTCTGTTCAAACGCGACTTCGACTCGCTGACATCATTCCTCAAGCCCCTCCGCCGCAAGAAAAAACCGGTCGAACAAACTGACTCCGTCAGCATCTCCGCCACCGTCGACATCCTCAACGACTCCACCGTAGTAGTCACCGACTCCCTCTCAGTCACCCCCATTCAAAATCCAAAATAAAAGTCACGTCAAAGCAATGAGCAAGAAGTCAATACGGTTTTTCAACGATCGCGAGGTGAGGGCGGTATGGGATGACGAAAACAACTGCTGGTGGTTCTCGGCAACTGATGTGGTGCGAGCTATCAATAACGAGCCGGATTATACGAAAGCCGGTAACTATTGGCGATGGCTTAAACGAAAGTTAGCGCAAGAGGGAATTCAACTCGTGAGTGCCACTCACGGGTTCAAATTCGAGGCGCCCGATGGCAAGCAACGTAAGGCTGACGTTTTGAATAGCAACGGCGTTATCCTCCTCGCCCAGCATTATCCCAACAATCGAGCGGGGGAGTTCCTTAATTGGTTCACATACAGCGACAACACTATTGACGGGCAGAGCCGAAAGAAAGCATACACCCTGTTTGAGAGCGGATTGCTCAATTCGCTCGAACCGGGTAGTATGAAATGTCTGCAACAGATTCATGCCTATCTGTTTGGCGGTTTATACGAGTTTGCAGGAAAGATAAGGAATAAAAACATATCGAAAGGGGGATTCACGTTTGCCAACTGCCTTCATTTCCCCACAATCATACCTACGATTGAACGGATGCCTGAAACCACGCTTTATGAGATTGCTGACAAGTATGTGGAGATGAACGTGTTGCATCCTTTTATGGAAGGAAACGGACGAAGCACGCGCATCTGGCTTGACCTTATGCTTCGTCGCTCGCTGAAGCGGTGCGTCGACTGGAGCCTGATTGACAAGAATGAATATCTGACCGCTATGCGCGAAAGCGTGGTTGACTCATCGCATATCAAGAGACTGCTGAATGGTGCGCTGACTGACAAAATCAACGACCGCGAGATGTTCATGAAAGGAATCGACTACTCATATTATTACGAGGAAGAGTAACAGTAAACCGCGGAGTGAAATTAACATGAGTGTGCTTCAATCAAGCACATCCGGTTTGTAATTTTGCCACAAAATCATAGGCAAATGACCACACTCACACTTGAACTCCACGCCCCAGACCTGACCACAAAGCTCTCCCTGCCGTTTGCCGACGGGGGGATACAGGCAGGATTCCCAAGCCCGGCACAGGACTATCTGGCTGACAGCATTGACCTTAACCGTGAGCTTATAGAGCATCCGGCTGCCACTTTCTACGCCAAGGTGGTGGGCGACTCCATGATTGAGGAGGGGATTGAGGAGGGTGACCTGCTTGTGGTGGACCGGGCGCTGCAACCGGAACACGGCGACCTTGCTGTGTGCTGCCTGAACGGTGAATTTACCCTGAAACGCCTCTGTTTCATGGATGGTTCGCGCCTCCGGCTGATGCCGTCGAACCGCCGTTACCGCCCCATCGAGATCTGCGAGGGTGACAATTTCATGGTGTGGGGTGTGGTACGCTACACCATCAAGGCTAACCGCCACAGACGTTCAAGGCTATGGTAGGACTCGTGGACTGCGACAATTTCTTCTGCTCGTGCGAGCGTGTGTTCCGCCCTGACCTGATGAATGTTCCGGTGGTCGTACTGAGCAACAACGACGGCTGCGTGGTGGCTCGCTCGCGCGAAGCGAAACAACTGGGGGTGCGCGAAGGTCTGCCCTACTATCAGCTGCTGGAGCAGTTTCCCTCGGCAGGGATTGTGGCGTTTTCCTCAAACTACACCCTTTATGGCGACATTTCCGGGCGGATAATGCAAATTCTGCGTCAGGAGGCGCCTGACGTCACGCAGTATTCTATCGACGAGGCGTTCCTGCACCTCGACGGCATGGACCCCTCGAAGCTCAAACAGTGGGGCGAACGGCTGTGTGCCAAGGTGTTGCGCTACACCGGCATGCCTGTAAGCCTTGGCATAGCACCCACAAAGACTCTCGCCAAGGTGGCGAGCAAATATGCCAAGAAATATCCCGGCTACCGCAAATGCTGCATGATTGCCGACCGGCAGCAGCGCATCCGTGCGCTGGAACTGTTTCCGGTGGATGACGTGTGGGGGATAGGACGCCGCATCAGCGCCTCATTGCAGTCGCGCGGAATAACCAACGCCCTCGGTTTCGCCGGTTTGCCCCGCGAGTTTGTCCGTGCCCGATATCACCTGCCAGCCGAACAGACGTGGCGCGAACTTAACGGCGAAAATGTCATTCAACTGGAGTGCATGACCGTGACTCACAAGAAAACCATAATGACGAGCCGCAGCTTTCCGGGGATGATCACCGATCCGGCTGACCTCAACACTCATGTGGCGAACTATGCCGCCCGTTGTGCCCGCAAGCTCCGCGCACAGCAAAGCGTATGCGCCATGCTGACAGTGTTCATCCAGTCGAACCGGTTCCGCGAAGATCTGCTGCAATATGACAATTCTGCCAGTCACACTTTCGCCACCTCTACGGCAACGACCACCGAACTCGTCAATGCAGCCGGAGCATTGCTGCGCACCATATTCCGCCCCGGAATCTATTACAAACGCGCCGGCGTCATGGTCAGCGGCATCAGCAGCGCCGGAGCCATTCAGCCTGACCTGTTCGAGTTCGACCCCGAGGCAAGGGCACGTCAGGTTTCTGTCAGCAATGCCCTTGACCGCATAAACGACCGGATGGGCGCTGACACAGTGGTGCTCGGCGCACAGCAATACCGACAGAAATCGGCTGACGGAAAAAGTGTAAAATTCGTAAATGCCATCCGCAGGGCGCTAAAATCGCCGGACTACACTACACGGCTCGGCACATTCAAAGTGGGCTGACATCCTCGCGGCGCACCATGTCCTGCACCACAAGTCCGGCTAATGTGAAGCCGAACACAGCGGTGGTGTGTGCCACAGTGCCGTTGATGACAGCCTTTCGCGCCGTCAGGTCAACCGACTCCACATCGTCGCCACTCTTTTCAGGCTGATAGGTGTGACTGCTCTCACCTCTGTTCCGGAACAGTTCGGGGGAGTAGACGCAGAGGAATTTCTTTGCCGGAAATTCACCGCTGCGACGGAATTTCTGACGCAACGCAGCCCCTAAAGGGCACCCGCTGACTTTCCAGAATTCTGCCACACTGATGCGTGTAGGGTCCATCTTCAGCGCCGCGCCCATCGATGAGAACAGCGTGGCTCGTGACCGCGATGCGCACAACAGCAGCAACGCCTTGTCTTTCAGTGAGTCAATTGCATCAATGACGTAATCATAGCCGTCAAAGTCAAACCGGTCGGCAGTCGATTCGGTGTAATATTCCCTGATGGCGGTCACCTTCGCCACAGGATTGATGGCAAGGATGCGGTCTCTGACAACATCGGTCTTTACCTGCCCCACCGTACCGTCCAGAGCAGGCATCTGACGGTTGATGTTGGTTTGGTCCACGAAGTCGCAATCCACTATCGTTATGTCGGCGACTCCGCTGCGTGCAAGCGATTCGGCACACCAGCTGCCTACGCCGCCAACGCCGAAGATTATGACTCTGGCAGTTCCGAGCCTGTCCATCACACCATCGCCCACCAGCAGACGGGTGCGGTCAAAACGGCTTTCTGTATTTGTCATCAGTGCCATCCTCCAGTATGCTCAGATATGAATTATAGCGGCTCTGCGCTATCCGCTGTTCCTCAAGCGCCTTACGCACAGCGCAGTGCGGCTCGTGGGTGTGGGTGCAGTTACCGTAGCGGCAGTCATGCCCTATGGCGAAAATCTCAGGGAAGAAATGCGCCACCTCGTGGCGATCCATCTCAATCGTGCCGAATCCGCGCACTCCGGGAGTGTCGATGATCCATCCGTTGGAATCGCCGGGCAACCGGAACATCTCCGAGAATGTGGTGGTGTGCATGCCGGTGTCATGAGCGTCGGAAATATCGGCTGTTCTGAGGTCGAGTCCCGGAATAAGGTCGTTTATAATCGTACTCTTGCCCACCCCTGAGTTGCCACTCAACAGAGTTATTTTATCCTTCATGCGGTCACGGAGTTCATCGATGCCACGGTTCTCCAGCGCCGACACATGCACAACATCGTAGCCGATGCTGCGGTAGAGATAGCTTATTGCATCGAGATACTCCAGCTCATCCTCCTCCGTCAGCAGGTCAATCTTGTTGATGACAATGGTTGCCGGCACCCGATAAGCCTCGGCTGTGGCAAGAAAACGGTCTATGAAAGTTGTGGAGGTCGTGGGGTGGAACAACGTAACCACCAGCATGGCGCTGTCGACATTGGCTGCAATGATGTGCGCCTCCTTGCTCAGATTGCTCGCCTTGCGGATTATGTAGTTTCTGCGCTGTTTTATGGCTGTGATGAACCCGTTGCCGTCACCGTTTTCCACACATGTCACCATGTCGCCCACAGCCACGGGATTGGTGGTGCGGATACCCTTGAGGCGGAAGTTACCTTTCACCTTGCAGTTCATCTCCTGTCCGGTCAGCATGTCACGCACCACATACCAGCTACCGGTGTTTCTGACAACTAATCCCTCCATATCACTTGCGGCTCATAGAATTTGCTACCACCTCGCGCGTTTCGCGCATCAGTCGCGCCATGTCATCATCGTTCTGCGGAGGTGCCACCGGTTGGTGAATGGTCAGCACGATTCTGCCGGGACGTGGCAATTTTGCCGTGCGGGGCATCACCTGAAACGCACCGTCGATGGTAATAGGCACAATAGGCAATCCGAATTCCTGCGACAGCAGGAAGGCACCACGCTTGAAACGCCCCACTTCGCCGGTGTAAGTGCGTGACCCCTCGGGGAATATACACAGGCTCATACCAGTCCGGAGTTCCTTCTCAGCATCAGTCATGGTGTGGCGCACACCCGACGAGCCTGACATATCCACGAAAATATGTCCCGCTTTCCGGCAGGCGTAGCCCACCAGAGGGATTTTCTCCAGACTCTTTTTCATCATCCAACGGAAGGTATGACCCAGATAGCCATAGATGGAAAAAATATCATACGCTCCCTGATGGTTCGCCACAAAAATATAGTTCTTATCGGGGCTGATATGCTCACGTCCGCGCACTTCGACACTCACCAGCGATAATGCACAGAAAATCCGTGACCACAGATGCGCGGGGTAATATCCCCACCAGCGGTCACCGAACAGGATTGAGCCGCATGCCGTCAGCAGTGCCGTGATGATTGTGGAAACAAGCAACAGTGGCGCAGCCACAATGAAAAAATATGCGTAATAGAGAATCTTCATAGACTATGGATGTTATCACTGCAAAAATACAAAATATTTTCAATAACGGAAACACTCCTGCCGGTTCTTTCCCTTAAAAACAAGAAAAGCCACGGGTTGAGCGTGACTTTTCAATATATCGGGTTTGTCTGTGTCAATCTTATTTTTTGCGACGGTTGCCATAGCGGCTCATGAACTTATCCACACGACCTGCGGTGTCGACGAGTTTCTGCTTACCGGTGAAGAAGGGGTGTGATGAGCTGGTGATTTCAAGCTTCACCAAAGGATAAGTAACGCCATCCACTTCGATGGTTTCTTTTGAAGCTACGGTTGAACGAGTGATGAAAATTTCCTCGTTTGACATATCTTTGAAAACCACTTCACGATAGTTGGAGGGATGAATATCTTTTTTCATAATTTTTAATTATTTATAAATCAACATGTTAACATTCGCGCTGGTAAGGCGCTACTTAGTAATGGCTTGCAAAGGTACGCATATTTCTCCAAATACCAAAACTTTAACCCACTTTTTTCAGCTCTCAGCACAAAAAAACACAAAATAAATCCATTATCCAGTATGTGTAGAAATCTTAGATTATTTTGTACTTTTGTAATCACTAACCATTAAATAAATAAAAAGAGAGTACACTATAAGTAGATATATTTATGAATACTGACTCAAATATCCGCTCAAAGTTAGATAAATTTTTAAGTTTCTTCATTGAACCTATTGGAGCTATTGTATGTTTGCTTATACAATATGGTATTGCGTGGTTAGATGAAAACTCTCTATACTTACATATCAACTACCTTGGATATTTATTTATATTTTTGTGTATAATAAAATATCTATATCATTTACTAAAGGCAAAATCACAAAAATTGAGAAATAACAAGATAATTAAATCATGTTATTATATTATTCTCATTGGCGTTGGTTTATATCCTTTAATTCTTTTTTTTCTGAAAATCTTTTTTCCATTTTTGATGAGCCCAGTGATAAGTATGTACATTCTGTATCACACTTATATATATTTATTTATATTACAGTCACTTACACTTGTCGGATTTTTATTTTATTGGATTTTCCGAAAACATGGCATTCATCCTATCGTGCGTATGATCTCCATAATCTTAGGGGAATTATTTCCGATTGTTGGACTTATAGGAAATATATTGATGCTAATTAATGGAAATAGTTTATTTAAAGAAGGGTGGGATGATGGAATTATACTGGATGCATTAATTATGTCAATAGTAGTATATTCATTCTTAATATTTCCAATTTTCTTAGATAATCGAAAGTTATATGCTTTTATTCCGTTTAGAAAATATATTTTATATCTAAGTTCATTCTCAGATAGAAAAGATTTAAATGTTTGTTTATTTGAGATTGATAATAAAAGAATCCCAATCATTGAAATAGCAGAACCAACCGGGAAGGGAGCTAAGATTGAATTTAATGGATATGACTTTTATCTTCCCGGTAGAAATTGGAAACCTCAGGTTAAATACTATATAAGTAGAGCACAGTATGTAATTTGTAAATTAGGTGTTACAGAAGGTGTGCAATGGGAAATGTTTGAAAACGACCCTTATTTATATAAATATATCTTTTTCGTAAATAATATTGAGCAAATTTCGCTTGACACAATTGATAGCAAATATTTAAATCACGAGCTATATTTAGTTTTAAAAGAAGCACGAGTACGCTTTAACACAGGTTCAGTTTGCTTTTGCTACCATAATGGATATTGGTATTTTTCAAACCAAGTCTCAAGAATGGTAAACTGTTTTATAAAATCGGAATTTTCAGAATTTAATAATAAGTTTGAAAGTACACTTTCAATTAATTCAAATAATAGGAATTTAGAGACACATAAATATTGGTTCACTGATATTTTTCGCTATTTGTGGAGATTTGTCAGACCTCAATCATTAGCGAAACTATGTGGTACACCTATAGCCCTAATTTTCGTGTTAATTATGTGGATTTTCCCAATTTTATTAATATTAGGTAGCATCTTCTTTATCGCTTGCATAGGATTAAACTATATGGGAATAAATGTTCCTTGTGATAATGATCTCTCATTAGGAGGGGCAATCTTTTGTCTATTTCTTGGCATCTATTTTTTACGTGAAGAAACACGGTAATCAAAGAAATTCAAATTTCTTGTCGATGACATTGACAATCAGTCACATAAACCAAAAACACACATTAATTTCCCATCTGTTTTTGACTAATACAAAGAGAAATTAACGTTGTGGTACCGTCACCTCCCCTCGCCCCTTCATTCTAACCCACAGCGAAAGGTTATTAATTTGGTTTGCTCAATATACCGGACAAGTATATCATTTTTTCTTTTTTGGGAGAATTTCCTTTTCATCTGCAGACGACGTTCCACTTTCTTGACATCTTCAGCCGGATGGAGAGTTTCAGGAGGAATGCCACGATCAAGCAGCATATTGCGGACAGCCGAGTTATTGTTAATGTGTTCACGTTCAATATTAACTTGTCCCCTAAGATCTTTTTGTTGAACATTTACAGATGTCATTTCGGCTGCAAAATCTTTTGCTTTAACAGCTAAAGTGGAGAGAAAATCGGCTAAAGGTCGCTTTTCCGGCGCACCAACACGACGTTTCATCAACGCCGTGTTTAATCCAAACAGTGCCTGATCTCCTTTAGCAAGAATAACAGCAAAACCTTTGTTATCAATACCCCTTTCGTACAGCACTCCTGAAAGATGATGTTCGGTGTCAGCAAGTTTGGCACGTCGAGTCTGCACAGCGAAATAGTTTTGTGCAAATGCTATCTCTGGTTTACGAGGATCGCCATTTTGCGCAACCAGATAACACGCATAGCGAGTAAGCACAATACACTGGGTAACAGCTGTTTCTCTTATATCAGATATTTTTTATCGACTGCAGCAGGTAGATGATCCACATATCTTTCTCCGATTCGCCGGGTTACCTCACTTTTCTTGACATCGGCACAAAGGTCATCGGCTGCCGAAACAAGGATTGGTTCAATTTCAAGATCTTTCAGATAGTAACTCGGGATAGCGGAGTAACCGAGTATGGATCCTATGAGATTTCCGGCTATTGCTCCGGTTGAATCGCTGTCACCACTGTGATTGACCGCGCAGACAATGCAATCCTCGAAGTTATCGGTGTGACGCATTACGGAAAATATCGCTATGGCAATAGCCTCATCCCCTACCCAGCCTTCGCCTAATTCACGAATCGCATCTGCCTCTGCCACATCGCTTTGCCCGAGTTCCAGTGCCCGACGTATGAGTCGGTCGAACGCGCGCAGTTCTCTATCATATTCAGGGAAGTATTCACTCATCATGATAAGACCATTCACTACAATGAACGAGAAATGCAGTTGATCAACCGTTTCATCCAAGATGCAGTTCATGACGGTGGTGGCAAGCAGAGCCGAAGCAAATGTGCTTGCAATATGCTTATGGGTGATCTCTGCCGACCACCCGGCGAGATGTGCCGTAGCCGCATAGTCATAGATATGGCGATGGGCAGCATTAAATATGGCAATCGGAGCTACGCGCATCACTCCGCCACACCCTTTGGAATCGTTATCGACGCCAAAGCCATTTGAAAGATTCTCCAATGCGCTCATGCAGGTCATGCCGGGAGCACGATGCGCCCACAATGACCTGATGTTGCTCATCCAACTGCCCGATAACGTTGCCGGATTTGAGGTCTGTGTCCGATACCAGTTCAGGTAAGCTTTCTCAATATAAGGCAAAATATCCTCTATCTTTCCCGCTTGGGTGTCAATAACTCCGTTCATCAACCCCTCGAGGGTGAACAGTGTCATCTGGGTATCGTCGGAGAACTGCGCCACACCGTCGTGAAGTACATAACGGGTAATGCCTTTTTCTCCGAAACGTTTGCGGATTGAGTCCAAGCTCATGAACTCCACCTCATATCCGAGGGCATCGCCTATGGCTCCGCCAACAAGTGAGCCGCGGCATTTGTCTTGCATCTGTTCTATTGTCATGATTCTATTTGTCGCTGTTCATCAGATAGTCTGCAATGATTTTCCAATCGGGGAAACGGCAACGATGCCAAGGCGCAAGTCGTCATTATCCTTGAAAAGACGCGGTATCAGTTCCGAAACCTCCTGACGTACGGCACCTATGTATGCAGCCATCGATCCGGTTGTGTCAAAGGCTATGACCATATCAAGCTTGCCGATGGATTTCGGAGCCGCGTCATCCATTGAATTTTCTTTCTTTATTTCTTCAGTTGTGATCTTTACCGTCTCTACCACGGTCTTAACCGTTTTTTTCTTAAAAAAACTCATATACTTGTCTGTTAGGTTTTCAAAGTTACTAAAATTCTGTCAATCATGCAAATCCGCAATCTGATTATTCCATCACCGCCCCATTTTTTCTTATATACGAGAGCGGACATGCTATAATTTTATCACATTGAGGAAAAAATATTACCTTTGGGGTAATGATTTTCGCAGTCCGACTGTCATATATATAAAATCACTGATCAATGCGATACTCCACCACTGAATTCGAAACCATCTACGTTAAGTGCTTCCCTGCTGCCATGCGACTGGCAGTCAGCCTTCTGCATGAGGAGGACGAGGCAAGAGATGTGGTTCAGGAGGTGTTTGTGAAATTATGGGAGTCGGATTTCAGGATTGAGAATCATGCGGCGTTTATAATAAGGGCTGTGCGCAATGCCTGCCTCAACCGAATCAACCTGCTTGACAACCGTGAGAAAATCCGCCGAAGGCTGACCCTTGAGCCCCCTCCTGAGGACTACGACCCTGACCAACGCCATGAAGAGGTGACGCAGGCAATCAAATCACTGCTGACCTTACGCGAGCAGCAGGTGGTGGAGCAAATCTACACCCACGGGATGAGCTACAAGGAAGCATCGAAAAAGCTCGAAGTGTCAGAAGCAACAATAAACAAAAACATTGTGACAGCATTGAAAAAGCTGAGGAATCATTTTAAGAGCCCGTCCCCAATTTATGTTAAAAACAGGGTGGTCAGACATTGATTGATTTTATCCACGCAGTGAAGGAGTTATGCAGCGGCATAACGACTGAAACAAGTGGATAAAAGCAACAACGGATGACCGAGGCGAAGGTAATATTAAACGTTAGAATAGTCAAACACTACAACAAAAGTTAAATTTTTTAGAATAATAATGCTTGTCAACTCAACAAAAGTTAGCAACAGAAATTGGGGAACAGGCTCTAAATCACACAGGTCATGACTGATGAACAGAAAGATATATTGATAGCGAAGATGATCGACAACCCCGCGTCGCTGACCGATGCGGAGCTGGAGATGATCATGCGCGATGATGAGCTGAGGGAAATTCTCGAAGCATCGGCAGCTATCGGCAGTGCATCGGCAGTTCAGCCTGACTATGACATGACCGAAGAATGGCGCCGCTTCCGTCCGCGCATCCGGCGTAAGCCGTCGCTCACACGCCGGTTGATGAGGGTAGCTGCCGTATTCTTGGGGATTGTCGTTGGTGCGAACATCCTTGTCAAGCTAATTGACCACACCCTTGCGCCTGAACCTCAACACATCGTTGCCAAGGCGGAACAACCGATAGAGAAGGACGACAGCCCCGCCAATGACCCGGAGCAACCGGAACAGTCAGAAATCGCTGAACCGGTAGCACCGCCAACAAAAGCCAACAAGCCGGGCACTACTCATATTGCCAAAGCCGAAGTTCCGGTTGACGAGGCAATGGAACTGGACATTGACGAGTATCTGCGCATACAGCAGGCGCAGGTCGACAATGAAATAGCCATGCTCAACAGCTCGGTTATCGCCAACGAACTGGAACCACTCAGGCAAATGTATGAACTGATGGGTGAAGATGATGAAGTAATTGAAATAGTAATCAATAACATAACAGAACCATGAACAAGACCATTCTCTGGCTTTCAAGCCTTTTAATCGCCGCCATGCCGTTTACGGCTGCGGCTCAGTCAAACATCCGGTCGGCTTTCGATGCCATAATCAAATGCCCCGAAGCGACCATAACTGACAGCCATTCGCTCGACAAAAATCCGCAGACAAATGTAAAGACTGGACAAAGCGACATTTACAATTTCGTATTGCCCGCTGACAAAATGAAACTTGTAAAAAACGTGTTATCCGCATTTGAAAAGGACAGCGAAAAAGCTTACAGCATCAACAAGGGAAAATACAACCCGCGCGAATCAGAAATTGCTTTGGCAGTGGGCGACGGTTCCGGTTCCGGCGTTACAATCAATGATGAAGAGTCCACCTATGAGTACGCTCTGTTCTTAGCGCCGGCATCAGAAGATCCGTCAGGTGTGTACCGTTATGCCTACGCAATCTCTTACAATGAGAAAGGGGGTAAAATACGCGGAAAACTGATAGTAACATACGCCCTGACGCTCAGCCAACGTCAGAAGATAGGGCGCGAGCGACAGTACAGCCTGTTGCGCGACCTGTCAAACAACACCATGGTCATTGACACCACCGATGCTTCACAGCAACAATCGTGGTTCGACACTCTGATGTCATATTTCCAGACCATGACACAGGCTAATTCGCAAACCCGCATAGCGCTTGCAACCAAAGCGCATAAACTCATTCTTAACGTATCGAAATATCCCGATGTCACTGAGGCAGAAAAAAACACAGTTCGAGAAATACTGAAAAGCATGATTTCTGACAGCAAATACTCCGAATCTGTCTTGAATGAACTTCTCAACCAGTGCCTCGTAAACCTCAAGTAAATCCTTATTTTCTTAACCAGCGTCACTGCCGGTTGACTCAGCCGACATGTGACCATTAACTGATGGAAAACGATTAAACGCTTGACTTCATAGGTGCCATGTGCCTAAACCACACAGACTATAATAGAAGAAACAGCACACTACATAACCAAGCAGGAGCTTCCGGCAGTGATGTCGGGAGCTTCTATTTTTCATCAATTCGGCTCACTAAAGTTTCAATGCGGCGAAAAAAGCCTTAGACCCCGTTCCCCAATATTTGTTAAAGCTGGGGCGATGGTAACGTATCCCACGGACAACTTAGAGAACAAATGCTTGTGATGTTTTTTTGGGGGGAGGTGGCTCGTCAGACCAACCGCAGCATAAACATTGCGCACGCCACTATAGCAATACCTCTTGCGGTGTGCAAGATAACTGAACTATAGTACATTAAATTGTGCGCCGACGGATAAATTATCTTACCATTGCATCTCTCCGGCACTTTTTGCCTTGTTCTTCAGTCACGTAGCGACTGCTACGCTCCTTCATCACAAAACAAAAATCACTCAGAGATATGCAGCCCCAACCTTAACAAATATTGGGGAACGGGGTCCTATTCACCGCAAATTTGCGGTGAATATTTGGATTATTCATTTTCTCTTACTTTTGCAATATATTTCGTTCCACAGTAAAAGAATAACACAAATAATGTTAAATATATCGCTAAATTATTCAATCAATTTGTTTATTAAAAAACAAATAAGTAATTTTGCAATGCGTCTAGGACGAGTCGCCAAGCGTCTCGATAAAGGGTGAATTCACCCCGATACTAGTCGCTTTTTTTTTATCCATACCAAAAAAAACAAAAAATGTATTTTTGCTATATAGATGAATCAGGGACACCGGATATTCCGGGAACATCCAGTCATTATGTATTATGTGGTCTTGCTATTCCAATTGATAGTTGGAAAAAATGTGATAACCAGATTAGAAGAATAAAACATAAGTATGGACTGGACAATGCAGAAATTCATACCGGATGGATATTAAGAGCATATCTTGAACAAAATAAAATTCCTGATTTCGAAAATAAATCATATCAGGAACGTAGAGCACTTGTATATACGGAACGTTCTAAGGAAATATATCGACTTCAGAAGGCTGGAAACAATAAACTTTATAAACAGACCAAGAAGAATTATCGTATGACGGAATCCTACGTTCATCTTACATACGCTGAACGAATGAGATTCATTGAAGAGATAGCTGATAAAATCGGCAGTTGGCAATTCGCCAGAATATTTGCTGAGGGAATTGATAAAACCCATTTCAACCCAACGAAAAAAATCACAGTTGATGAAATGGCATTAGAGCAAGTAGTTTCAAGGTTTGAACAATATATGCGCAATACTGATTCAACCCCAATCAGCCTTTTTGGAGCTATTATCCACGACAACAATGAAACGGTTGCGAAACGTCATACACAGTTAATGCAAAAATTCCATAAAGATGGAACTCTATGGACAAAAATAAATCACATTATAGAAACACCTTTATTTGTGAATTCGGAGTTAACAAGCATGGTCCAACTTGCTGATTTGTGCTCATTTGTTTTACGCAGATTCTTTGAATCAGGTGAAGTTAACTTGTTTAATAGAATAAAAAGAAGAATTGATAAATATCATGGAAAGATGGTGGGTATAAGACATTATTCCAACGATGCGTGTACCTGTGAAATTTGTGTTGAGCGACAGAGAAAAAAGCCAACATCATAAATCCATTGATTCTATGAAGAATTTGCTTTTAGTTTTATTGGTTTTCGCTCAGTCGTGCATGGCATTCGCTCAGAATTGCTGTGAGAATGACAGCGTGTGCATGGAGTTGCGCTTCCCTTTGACCGAGCGAGACACTGAAACAGTGTTCTATTATTTTAATGGAGAGTGGATCAGAGGGGCTCATGTTGACCGGGTGCCAGCGGATTCCATTCAGAAGATAGAGGTAAAAAACGACGAGTACGGCAATCGTGCCTTATTTCTGACGGTGCCCCCTCATATCGCTGACGAAATAAAAGCGGAGGCACAAAATCTCTATATTCACGATTATCCTATATGCGAATTTCCCGGAGGCAATGGCAAACTTAAAGAGTGGATCGACAGCAATATTCAAATTCCTGAGGGTTTCAAAGGTTGCGAATTGGTAACCGTAAACATGAAGATTCATCCTGACGGCTCTATCAGCGACACTAAGATAGTGCGGCCCAGCAAAAATCAGGCAGCTAATGAAGAGGCTTTAAGACTTGTGAACGCGCTCCCGAAATTTCGTTTAAAATACTTTACTCCCCAAAAGAAGAGTTTTCACTATTACATAACAATACCATTCACTGAACCCGGAGCGATTTTCATACGGGGTGACAAAAAGAACACCCGTCCGGAATAGTCACGCTAAACAGCAACAGGTTAAGCATTTCAGTAAGCCAAGCTGATTCACCGCAGTTCCACCACAGCCGTAGCGCCCCTGCCTGGCGTGGCAAACAACCGCAAATCGCCCCCATGCCGACGCGCTATCTGGCGACTCACATAGAGTCCTACTCCACTACCCTCAGGTTTTGTGGTCACAAACGGCTGGAACAAATTTTCGCGTATCGCCGGGTCAATGCCGGCACCGTTATCCTCCACTATTATACATGGGTGTCCGTCAGACAAAGAGATTGTTACCGTTACCTGCGGGTCATCAACGGAAGCGACTGAATCAAGCGCATTACGGATAAGATTCACCATCACCTGCCCCATCAGGTCTGCATCGATGTTAAGCGTCACTGACTCCGACGCCATGAACCGGCACACATCCATGTCAATTCCACGCATCTGAGGCTCGCCGTTGATAAGGCGTCTTACCCTCGACATGAAGTCAGATGCCACGACTTGTACAAGCTGCGGTTCCGGAATATGCGTAAGGGTGTAGTATGCTTTGAGAAAACGGTTTATGCCATGGCTCAGACTATCTATAAGTTCAATTGCCTCTGTCAGTTGCTCACCCCGGTAGCGGTCAGGATGTTTCCGGATGTCGTCGCACAGCGCTAAAACAGGAGTTATGGCATTTCCCATTTCATGGGTCATTATCTTCAGAATGCGGTCATAATAGAGTTTCCGTGTCTCCAAGTCCATGGTGACTTTATGAAATGACACCATGCAGCGGTTGAATGAGGCGAGTGTATCCTGAATCACCGGGTCGTCAGAGGCAGTGTCGAATCGGGCTGATGTGTCATTTTCTTCGAGCGAACGTCCGAAGGTCCATGCCATCAGTTTAATTCGACCGACATGATTCCACAACATCAGGCACAATATTACTGCTGCCAATGATGAGAGTATTGCCGGCGCAATCCTGTCGCTGACCACCAATGCGGCAGTCATTCCGCTCATCACCACTATGCTGCAGAGCAGAAGCATGAATTTCAATCGGAAATGTCTCATGATTTCTTCAAAAGATTATAAAGTGTCTGACGATTGACTCCAAGCCGTTCCGCGGCAGCACTCAAGTTTCCCTGACACTGCGTTATCACAGCTTTCACATGCTCCATCTTCACCTGCTCAAGAGTCATTTGCTGCCGTTGTGACTCGCGCTGTCCCAGAGCCTCAGCTTCACTGACGGCAGATAACCGTCGGCGTTCCATGCGGTTACGTTCAATAGCTCCCCTGAGTTTGGCTATAAGCTCATCGTTCTCCCACGGCTTTATCACAAAATCCTCAGCGCCAAGCTTCATGGCATCTACGGCGAGGCTGACTTCGCCGAACGCCGTTATGACCACCACCGCAGGCGGATTCTCCATCTCCTTTATCCGTTCGAGCCAAAACAGTCCGTCGCTTCCGTCCAGACTGGTTGAATTGAAGTTCATGTCAAGGAGCACGCCATCGACATCGCCGCCACGAAGCAGCGCCGGCAGCAGACGCGGATCGCCCGATGTCACTATCTCACCGAATTCATTTCCCAGAATCAGCCGCAAGGCAGTTCTGACTGCAGGGTTATCGTCAACTACAACTATTTTCATGATGCAAATATACTTATTAACAGTCACACTCAGTCTCTTTTGCTCCGGGAAATGCCTAATTTTTTGACATACTGTCTATTTTTTAGACAATCTCATCCGCGGATATGCAGGTTCGAGCATAAATCGCCGGCAATCAGAAGAAGCGTCACTAACTTTGCCGGCATGAAACGAATAACTATCATAACAGCCATCTTGCTTGTCACACGCTTCATGTACGGACAGATGTCATTGAACGATTGTCTGGAATACGCCGCCGAGCACGCCCATGACAACATCTTCAGCCGTCTGGAACTCTCCAAAGCTACCGTCGACAAGCGGATTACAGCCGCTGAACTGATGCCCGATCTCAGCTTTTCGTCAAGCGGCAACCTCAGTTTCGGTCGCAACATCGATCCGGAAACCAACACCTATGACAACAAACAGACCCTCTCGACTGGCTTCGGTCTGAACCTTTCTGTTCCGCTCTTCGACGGCATGGTACGCCTCAACAATCTTAAGGCAGCGGAAACGGCTCGCCGACGCCGGATGACAGATGCCGAAATCGAACGTGACCGGATTTCCTTCGATGTGATACGCTCATTTTTCAACGTGGCATACTGCACCGCCATGGTCGACCAGATGAAAATGCAGCTGCAGCGCGACAGTCTCGACTTAGAGGCAACCCGGCGTTGGGAATCGGTGGGTGTGAAAAGCGGCGCCGACGTGGCACAGCTTGAGGCGTTGGTAGCCACCGACGAGTTCGAACTGACTAATCAGCGCGGACTTCTTGCCAAAGCTTACCATACACTGAAAGGAGCCATGGGTATGCCCCCCGACGGCGAACCGCTCCGGCTTACGTTTGACGTGCCCGAATTCCTGCCGGAGGCAGGTGCCATGAATCCGCGTGTCACCGAGGCACAGTTGGCTCTCCGACAGAGCGAACTGGAACTGAGGGCTGCCCGCGGGTTATTCTCGCCACGCATCTCACTCAGCGGAGGCATATCCACATCATATTACCGCATGTTCGGTTCCAACTCCACAGCTGCTGCCGGTTTCAGCCGACAATGGCATGACAACATGGGTCAGTATGTAGGGGTGTCGGTTGCCATACCGCTTTTCACCGGTCTGGCAACAACCAACCGCCTTAAACGGGCTAAGATAAATGTGGAGCAGAGCCGTGTGAAGCTTGAAAAGGCACGCTACGACGTTGAGCGTGAAACTGCCGACGCCCGACTGGATCTGCTGACCGCCTCTGCCGAACTGGAAGCAGCCCGAAAGCGTCTTGACGCCGAAATGGCAGCCTACGATGCCGTCCACCGCCGCTATGAACTCGGCAACGCTTCGGTGATAGACCTTTACACCGCAGGCGCACAGCTCACCGCAGCTAAGGCAGCATGCGAAGGCAAACGTATTCAAGTGATTATCAGCAAAATAACCCTCAGCTATTATTACGGAGCAAAACTAATATAACCATGGACACAGAAATAAAACCCCGATTCCCTCTTCTAAAAAAATATGGTTGGATAGCAGTCGTGGCATTAGCCATTACAGGTGTGACAGTCTATGCCATAACATCCTCCGGAACAAAAACTTACACCACGCATGCCGGAGCAATCACAACAGGCGACGTTACCTACGGATCGTTCAATGACAACATTCGTCTGACCGGAAGAATCGAGACCGGCGTGTCAGTCCAAGTATCAGCTCTTGAAACCGGCATTGTAGAGAGCCGCCCTGTTGAAGAAGGTGCATTTGTCAACGAGGGCGACGTGATTCTAACGCTCCGTAACCCCAACCTCAGGCAACAGATTCTTGACTCCGAGTCGCAACTCGCCGAAAAGCAGAACATGCTGCGTGACACGGAGATAGCAATGGAAAAGGAACGCCTGCAGATAAAGCAGGAATTGCTGGTGGCACGCACCGACCTGAACCGCAAACGCCGTAACGCCGAGCAGCAGGAAGCCCTTTATAACGAAAAACTGACCTCACGCGAGGAGTATCTGGTAGCTAAAGAGGACTGTCAGCTCGCCGAGGAGAACTACAGGTTGCTGATCAACCGGCAGCATCAGGACTCGCTTTACAGATCAGTGCAGCTCGACATGATGCGTGAGAGCCTCCGCAACATGCAGGAGAACTTTACTCTGGTCCGGCAGCGCGCCGACAATCTGAACATCAGGGCATCACACTCGGGACAACTCGGCAGCCTGAATGCGGAACTGGGGCAGAACATACCCGCCGGCACGCAGGTGGGACAGATAAATATCCTTGACAATTACCGGATTACGGTGCAGATCGATGAGCATTACATCGACCGGGTATCAGCCGGACTGAGGGGAGTGGCACGGCACCGCGACCTGCAGCAAGACCTGACGCTTTCAAAAATCTATCCTGAGGTGACCGACGGAACTTTCCGAGCCGATTTCATCATCGACGGCAACAACACCGACAATCTGCGTGTGGGTCAGACATGCGCCATCGACCTTATCCTCGGCGAACCATCGCAGGCAGTGATGGTTCCGCGCGGCACCTTTTTCCAGTCGACCGGCGGACGCAAAGTCTATGTGCTGGCTCCTGACGGCAAGAGCGCCACACTGCGTGAGATACGCCTCGGCAGGCAGAATCCCCAATATTTCGAAGTCCTTGAAGGTCTTGAGCCGGGCGAGCGCATCATAACCAGCGACTACGGCGATTTCGGTAACGCCACAAAAATTCTGATAAAAGATTAACCATTATCCAACATTATTTCATAACTTAGACAACAAACAGACAACCACAATGGAACTGCAAATCAAAAACCTGAAGAAAGTGTTCCGCACTGAGAGCGTGATGACCGTAGCCCTCAACGACGTGTCATTCAGCGTTGACAACGGCTCATTCATAGCCATCATGGGTCCGTCAGGCTGCGGAAAGTCAACCTTGCTCAATATTCTGGGACTGCTCGACAATCCCACCTCCGGAAAATATCTGATTGACGGTGAGGAAGTTCAGAATCTCAATGAGGCGCAGCGCACCCGATTCCGCTGCGGTCGCATAGGGTTCATTTTCCAGTCGTTCAACCTCATTGAGGAAATGAACATCCGTGACAACATCATGCTCCCGCTGAACAACCTTCCGCTGTCAGCCGCCGACAAGAAACAGCGTGTGGAGGATGCGATGAAGCGGATGGGTATAGCTCACCGCGCCAACCACTATCCCTCGCAACTTTCTGGCGGACAGCAGCAGCGTGCCGCCATAGCCCGCGCCATCGTCTGTCGCCCCGGACTGATTCTTGCCGATGAGCCCACCGGTAACCTCGACTCAAAAAACGGACTTGAGGTGATGGAACTCCTCTCCGAACTCCACCGCGACGGCGCGACGGTGATTATGGTGACACACTCTCAGCGCGATGCAACCTATGCCGACCGCATCATCAACCTCTTTGACGGCAGCATTGTCGAAAACATTAACGAAAAGATCTGATGCCATGATGAAATTCTTTACATCGGACCTGCGTCGGAACCTCATAAAGATTCTGTGTCTGACGACAGGACTTTCAATAGGACTGCTGCTTGTGGCACGAATATACTTCGACCGCACCTACGACACCTTTTTCGACAACGCTGACCGCACTTACATGCTATATGAATCCATTGAAATGGAAGGTAAATATGAAGTATATCCGAACACTTCGGGAGGGTACGCACCTGCCCTGAAAAATGCATCGCCATTAGTGGAGAAAGCCTCCCGGTTCCGAGTGCTCGGAGGCGACATACTCATGACGCTCGGTGACGGACGCAAACTGACCATGGATTTGGTTTGTCTGGCAGACAGCAACCTGTTCGATATTTTCAATGTGCCGGTAACAGGTGGAAATCCCAAGGACATACTGGTCACGGCAGGCGAATGTGTCATACCTCGTTCGGTTGCGGAGAAAATTGGAGGCGATGTGATAGGCACAACTTTCCGGATTCCCGAACTTGACGAATCCTGCCGGTTCACCATAGCCGGAGTTTACGATGATTTCCCACTGAATTCCACAATTCCCAATGCCTTCTATTTCAGCATGGAAACATCGCCGGAATATTCAAGCGGCAGCGATAATTTCTTCGGCAATGACATCTACAACAGTTATGTCAGGCTCGTGCCGGGCGCCACGGCTGAGGACATTAACCCCATATTGAATACCATTGTGAAGCAGAATGTTGAGAAAAACATGCTCGAGCAGTTCAAACTGAACATTGGTGCCAAGCCGCTGGCATCGCACCATGCGTCGCAGGACTTTGTTCAGACAAGAAACAGGATGCTCTCGCTGCTCGCAGCCATCCTGCTACTCTGCTCAGGGTTGAATTTCCTGCTGATAGCGGTGGGTCAAATGGGAAAACGCGCCAAAGAAATGGCAGTCAGAAAATGCTACGGCACACCCGATAGCCGAATTTTCAGCAGGGTGATGGGCGAAAGCCTATTCTACCTCGCGGTGTCAGTGGTGATAGCCGTGGCTCTGGTGTTCTGCTTCCCCGACCTCTGCAGCCGGCTGCTTGACTATACCCCCGCACAGCTTTTCACCACGGGCAACGTATGGTGGACGATAGCCGCCGTATGCCTGATGCTGATGCTGCTCACCGGAGCTGTTCCGGCGTGGATCTACTGCCGCACACCGGTCACTGCAGCTTTCCGCGGCAACATAAAGAGCCGAAGGAGCTGGAAACTGGCGCTGCTGTCAATTCAGTTCTTCGCCTCTGCCGTATTGCTGTGCCTGCTCTCACTTGTGGCACGACAATACCGGATGATCAGCAACATTGATTATGGCTACGACTACAGCCGCATAGCATATCTCGACACCTCCGGAGCCAACCGGAGCACACGCGCCGATCTGATTTCAGAGCTGCGTAACCTCAGTTGCGTGGAGGATGTGGCAACCACATCGGAACCTTTAGGCGAGCACTGCTCGGGTAACATGGTGTGGCTTAACTCTGACCCTGACAGATTTGTGGTCATTGCTGACAACTACTTCGTGAATTCCAATTTATTCGACATGATGGCTATGGAATTCCTTCAGGGCGAAACATTCACCGTAGGTGTCGACTCCACCATGAACCAAGTGGTTGTGGAAAAAGCTTTTATCGACGTCATCAAGAACCTCTCGGGCGATGACTCAGATTATATTGTAGGTAAAACATTCTCCATTTCGGAACATGGGGGCGAATATGTCATTTGCGGCGTAGTCAACGACATTCATCGTGGCGACGTCTACAAAACCGATAAACGCGCCGGCGTTTGGTTCCCTTCACTGCGTCCGCAACCTAACATCCACATAAAGCTAACCGATCTGTCGCCACGGTCTATGACAGCCGTGCAGGAAGTCATTGACAAAATTTTTCCCGACTCCGGTTTCCATGTCGTGACACTTAAAAGCATGATTGAGGCTCGGATGACCCCGGTGCGAAATTTCGCCACATCGGTCATGATTGCCGGAGTAGCCATCCTAATAATCACCCTCATAGGACTTATAGGCTACATCAGCGATGAAGTGCGACGCCGTGCAAAAGAGATTGCAATACGCAAAGTCACAGGCACACCGGCAAACAAAATCATCTCACTCTTCATTGGCGACATACTCGCCGTGGCTCTCCCATCCTTTGCTGCCGGAACAGCCGTAGCAATCCTCGCAGGACGTCTCTGGTTGCAACAGTTCTCCGAACAGGTGTCGCTCTCGCCCCTTTCCATGGCTATATGCGTTCTTATTCTCCTGATACTGATAACCGCCGTCATTGCTCTAAACACCATCGGCGTAGCCCGCTCAAACCCCGTAGAGCATCTGCGCAACGAATAACTAAAAACTAAAAACTAACGACTAAAAACTAAAGTCTAAAAACTAAAAATAATTCTGCCACAAACTGCAAAAAAAATACTGCATGCAAAAGGGAGACTTCGGTCTCCCTTTTTTTGTCATCCGTCCTTCACAATTCCTATAAATGTCCGCAATTAATCTGAGGGTATTTCGTAACTTTGCAACATCAAAACGTCTCACTCATGACACATGAATCAATCATTCAGCACAATACTTCGGATTATAATATAGCCGTTCAGACAATAAAAGATGCTATTATCCGCAGCCAGTATCAGGCAGCAAAGTTGATAAATCGTGAAATGCTGTCTCTATATTATGGTATCGGACGATTCATTTCAGCCAACTCCCGAGAGGGTTTCTGGGGAACCGGAGCCATTAAAACAATCTCAGAGAGGTTGCGTAAGGAAATGCCGGGGCTGAAAGGCTTCTCGGAGAGTAGCCTAAAAAACATGAGAATGTTTTATGAAGAATGGTCTCCAGTCTTGGAATCTTCGGATACGACATCATCTATTTCGCCAATCATGATTGGCGAAATAGAAACGACATCACTACTCTCATCTAAATCGCCAATCACGGTTGACGATTTAGAGTTATTTTGCAATCTAAGCTTTACCCACCATATCAGAATCCTTAACGGAGAAAAAGATGTAACCAAAAGATGGAAATACATCAAACTGTCTCTTGATAATAAATGGGACTCTCGTTATCTCCAACAACAGATAAAG
>CAMWVE010000012.1 GCA_947177685.1 uncultured Porphyromonadaceae bacterium
TATATCAGCTGCTTATCGGACGCTCCACGAAGCGTCCCTACATGGTTGACATATTCGTTTACCGTATAAATTGTATTATGACACACCTACTATATTATTCTTTCTGTGGCTGTTGCTCGGATGCAGTGTCCGGGGCGGGGGTAGAGGATTGTCCGCCGTTGAAGAAGTTGTTGAGATATTTTTCGCCGAAGCGCTGCAGGAGCTCCCAGAAGTTGGGAACGAACAGTGTGCCGACAATGGCGTTGACAAACATGCCGAATACAACGGCAGTGCCTAAGGCGAGTCGGCTGCCTGCACCTGCTCCGGTGGCGAAAAGCATGGGCATGACGCCGAACACGAAGGCAAGCGCGGTCATCATGATGGGTCGGAATCGTACTTCACCGGCATGCAGCGCCGCATCGCGTATCGATTGTCCCTGCTTGCGGTAGTCCATGGCATATTCCACAATGAGGATGGCGTTTTTCGCCGACAGACCAAGAAGCAGTATTATACCTATCTGGGTGTAAATGCTTATGCTTTGCGACATGAATATGCAACCGATAATGGCTCCGAGGATGGCGGTGGTCATGGATACGACAACCGCTATGGGGTCGGTCCAGCTTTCATATTGAGCGGCAAGCACGAGTATGGTCACTATGACGGCGAAAATCATCACCAGACTCACCGTGGTTCCCGATTCGGTTTCCTGATAAGCCTCGCCGGTCCATGCGTATGAGAAGTTTTGCCCAAGTGTTTGATTGACAATTTCTTCCATAGCCTCGATGCCTTGCGTGGAGCTTACTCCTTTAGCAGGATTGGCAGTCAGGGCAGCGGTGTTATACATGTTATAGCGGCTGACCGAAGGTTCTCCCATGGAGGGCACCACACGGCTGAACGCCGAGAATGGAACCATGTCGCCCTGATTGTTGCGGACGCTCAGCTTCATCACATCGTCGGGGTTGGCGCGGGCTGAGCCTGAACCGCTGAGATTGACCTGATAAACTCGGTTAAATTCCACGAAGTCATTGACATAGCTTGTGCCCATGAACGATGACAGCGTGCTGTAAACGTTTTCAAGCGTAAGCCCGTGGAGCTTCACTTTGTCGCGGTCCACTTGAAGATTGAACTGAGGAACAGTGCCACGATAAAGGGTTGTGACAGAGGCAATCCGTGGGTCTTTGGCAGCAGCATCCTGAATTTCGGTCAGTGCCGTCTGAATCTGTTCGGCACCGAGGTTCTGAATGTCGAGCAACTGCATTTCCAGACCGGAGGAGTTGCCCAAGCCGGGAATAGCAGGCGGATTGACCGAGAATATGATCGCTTCTTGGAACTGTGCGGCGATTTCGTCAACTTTTGCCATCACGACGTCCACATCATGATCTTTTCCTTTGCGCTCGCTCCACGGTTTGAGTACCACGAACATGGAGGCACCGTCGCTTCCCGATCCGCCGCCCATCATTGACACGCCGGCTACCGAAATAACATCTTTTACTTCAGGCAGTTCCATGATTTTGCTTGACAGCGCATCGGTGATTTTGTCGGTTCGGTCCAGAGCCGCCCCGGTGGGGAGCTGAATCGATGTCATGAAGTACCCCATGTCCTCCTGAGGAAGGTAGGAAGTAGGCCATTTCATGAAGCCCCAGAACGCAAGTGCAGTCAGAGCCACATAGATGCCTATGGCTACAACCGGACGTTTCAGGAAGCTGCCTACGATTTTCAGATACAATGACACGGTTTTGCCGAATCCTTTGTTGAACCACCTGTAAACCACAAAGTTACTTGGTTTGGTGGGTCGGAGGAACAGTGCGCACATAGCCGGAGTGAATGTCAATGCGTTGAAGCCTGAGAAGGCAGTGCTGACGGCGATTGTCAGCGCGAACTGTTTGTAAAGCTCGCCAGTGATACCGCTGATGAATGCGGTGGGGATGAATACTGACAGCAACACAAGCACCTCGCCGATGACCGGTCCCTGAATCTCCTTCATGGACTCATAAATGGCTTGCCGCCCCTTGATTTTCCCTTCGTCGAGTATTCGCGAACAGTTCTCCACCACCACTATGGCGTCATCGACCACAATGGCTATGGCGAGCACCAATCCGAACAAGGTCAGTGTGTTAAGCGAAAATCCGAGCAGTTTCATCACTGCGAAAGTAGCAATCAGCGACACCGGAATTGTCAGCATCGGTATGATCACCGCACGCCAGCTCTGGAGGAACAGCAGTATCACCACCATTACTATGAGAGTGGTTTCGAGGAAAGTAACAAGCAGCTCGTCAATAGAACTCGACACGAAGTCAGTGGTGTTGAGTATGATGCGGTAGTGCACTCCGTTAGGGAAATATTCTGCCAGTTCATCCAGACGTTTTTCAACACGTTTCGCCACATCGAGCGCATTGGCACCCGGCAGCTGGTTTATCCCTATCAGACCTGCCTCCTCGCCATTGACGCGTGAAACCTGCGAATAGCTGTCGGAACCCAGTTCGACATGCGCCACGTCGCGCAGACGGAGCATCGACCCGTCCTGCTCGGCGCGGATAACAATGTTGCCGAACTGATCGGCGGTTTGCAGACGTCCCTGAGTGGTCAGTGTCATCTGAAACTCCTGATCGCTTGCCACCGGAGGTGCGCCCACACTGCCTGCCGACACCTCCATGTTCTGTGATCGGATGGCTGACATTACATCCTCAGGAGTGATGTTACGCACACGCATCATCTCAGGGTCGAGCCATACGCGCATGCTGTATTCTCCTGCACCGAAAGCACTTACACCGCCAACACCCTCCACACGCGAGAGCTCGTCGACAATGTTGAGCTTGGCATAGTTGGTCAGGTAGAGCGAGTTGTAGCGGTCCGGGTCATCGGACTCCAGCGCTATGAACAGGATGGTGTTGGTAGATTCTGACATCACCGACACACCCTGCTGTTTTACGGCTGACGGCAGCGAAGCCTCAGCCATTGAAATTCGGTTCTGCACCTTCACGGCAGCCATGTCAAGATCGGTGCCGACCTCAAAGGTGATAGTCAGTGAATAGGTGCCGTCGGAGTTGGCAGTGGAACTCATATACATCATGTTTTCCACCCCGTTGACCTGCTCCTCGATGGGTATGCCTATGGTTTTGGCTACCGTTTCGGCATCGGCGCCGGGATAAGTGGCTGACACACGCACCGTCGGGGGTGTGATGTCAGGAAACTGTGCCACGGGCAGCGATGTCAGTGTCAGCAGACCTGCCATGACCATGGCAATCGCTATGACAATAGCGAAAATCGGGCGGTTGATGAAAAATCGTGAGAACATGGCTGCTTATTCGTTGACAGGTTTTACTTTCATTCCGTCGCGCACCTTCAGCAGAGCCTTGGTGACGTAGCGCTGACCCGGTTTTATGCCGGAAGTGACCACTCTGAGAGTGTCGGCGTAGAGGTCGCCCACGGTTATGGGGGTGTAGATAACCTCGTCGGAATCATTGACGATGTAGAGATATTTGCCAAGCTGATTGCTGCCAATGGCTGCATCCTTTACCAGCATCGCTTCGGGGTCGAATTTGTAGGGGAGGGAGATGGAGGCATACATGCCGTTACGCAGTTCACCATAAGGATTGTTCACCTTTGCCTGAAGCTTCAGCGTACCGGTGCTTTCGTCCACATTCGGCGACATGTAGGTCAGGTTGCCGGTGTATTTGTGGGGCAGAGTGTCGGCAAACGCCACCGGAATCGCGGTGTAGTCAATCTTGTCACGTCCGTTCTGATTGTTGAACATGCGCAGAACGGCTGCATCCTCAATGAAAAAGTTGGCGTTCATGCTGCTGTCCTCATAGATGGTGGCGAGAACTTCACCGCTGCCTGCGCTCAGATAACTTCCTGCCGATGGTGAGCTTGAAGTTATGTGACCATCGATGGGAGCTGTTATGGTGCAGTAGCTCAGATTGGTGCGGGCTGTTTCCAGTTGTGCCTTGGCATTGTTCACGGCAGCCTCGCACTCCTGAAGTGCGTTTTTAGCCTGTGCCACCTCGATTTGCGCCACGGCATCGCTCAGAAGGGCTTTAGCCATAGCCTCATAGTGGGTCCGGGCATATTCCAGATTGCTCTGTGCAGTGGCAAGCTGCGCGCTTGCCTGCTGGACGGCGTTACGATACTGTGTGTCCTCGATCGAGAACAGCACCTGTCCTTTTCTGACAAAGTCACCTCCCTTGAAATAAACCTTTACCAGATTGCCTGATGCACGCGGAACCAAGTCTACGCTGCTCGATGCCGTCACCGTGCCCGGATAAGTTTTGTAGATGGTTATGGAGTCGGTGATTACCGGTGCCACGGCTATTTCCGGAATCTCACCGGTTTCCGTAGTTGACTTACCGTTGCCGCAAGATGCCAGACCTGCCAGAATCACTGCCGCCATCAGCAGGTTTGCCGCTTGTATGTACTTTGAATAATTGTGTGTGAACATGCCTGTATGTCAGTTAATTGTTTGTCAATAAGTTTGTTATTCCCATCCGCCGCCGAGCGCTTTGTAGAGCGACACCATGGTGAGCAGCGCATCTTCGCGCGCTGAAATAAGATTGGTGGAGTAATTCAGATAATCAATCTGTGCGTTAGCCACATTGAGGAATCCGCTCAGTCCCTGCTTGTAGAGATCGAGCGAGAGGTCGAATGTTTCGCGCGAACTTCCCACCACCAAAGTGAGACGTTCAATCTGGTGAAGCTCGCCCTGATAGCGGCTCATGGCGTTGTCAACTTCCTCGATGGCAGCACGAATGGCGTAGTTGTAGTTTTCTATGTCAGCTTCCATCTGCGCCCTTGCCGACCGCACGGCGTAGCTGCGTGACATGCCTGAGAATATGGTCCATGACAGGGTGGGGGTGATGGAGTAGGTGAAACTCTGGTTTTTGAACAGGTCGCCTGCATTGTGCGCCTGTGTGCCGATGCTGCCGTTCAGCGTGAGAGTGGGCAGGAAATCCTTTTTGGCAATTCCGAGTGCTATGGCTGATGCGGCAAGCTGATGTTCAGCCTGAATCACATCAGGTCGGCGGCGCAACAGGTCCATGGGTATTCCGGTGGAAATCACATGGTTGTAGCTCGGCATCAGTCGCGGACGTGACAGCCGCTCTATGAGCTGGTCCGGATATGCACCGGTCAGCAGCGCTATGGCGTCGATATAGGCGCGGGCGTCAGCCTCAAGCATAGGCATGCTGGCAAGCGTGGAGTTGTAGATGGTCTGAGCCTGTGCAACGTCGAGCTTCGATGCCAGTCCGGCTTCATGACGCGCCTTGGCTATGTTCAGCACATGCTCCTGCGATGCAATGTGTTCCTTGGCGAGATTCAGCTTGGCTTGGGTGGCACGCAACTGCAGATAGTTCGTGGCAAGTTCGGCTGCTACGGAAACCATCATTCCGGCGCGCTCGGCGCGTGACGCGTTCAGATATTCCTTCTGCTGCTTCGCTTTGGCAGTGACTTTGCCGAACAGGTCAATCTGCCAACTCATGTCGACCGAGCCGGTGAACTGGCTCGATGTGGGCGCACCGGTCGATACGCGAGAATCAGCGTAGCCCGTCGAGCGGCTCTTCTCCCACGAGGCGCTCAAGCCCAGTTGAGGAAAATATTGCGAGCGGGCTATGTTGAGGCTCTGACGCGCAATTTCTATGTTGCGCATAGCCACTATAAGGTTGCTGTTATGCTCCTCACATTCCGAAATAAGGTTGTTCAGCAAAGTGTCGCCGAACAGAGTCCACCACTTGTCCTCGGTGGGATCAGTCTGGAAATTCTCGCCGGTGTAGAGCCACCGTTCGGGTATCGAATCCGCTTTGGAAACCCCTTTCGCTGATGAGGTTAGCACTGTGACTGTGACGAATAGCAGTATCAGTTGAAACGTTTTCTGCATCTTTTCTTAATTAAAATTCAATATATTTATCTTAACATGTAAATTTGGGAAAAGGTTCTTTGAATTTTGCGGAAAAAGTGTTAGATTTGCAGAAAATAACCCTGTGCGGTCATCAGCTACTGACCGCTGCCATTGAAGTTTAACTAATTTTATCACATACATGAAAAAACTGCTACACCTGTTTACCACATCTGCCCTGCTCTGTTCATCGCTCTCGCTTGGAGCGGCAGGGAAAATCTCAATCCTCGGCGTGGAATATCAGGTCGACACCGTGTCGCACCTGAAGGTGGGTCCCGGCACTACCACCACTCACCTGCGTCTGTCAGGACCGAATCTTCTGCAGGCTCATTACCTTACAATCGACAAATCGCTTCCCGAGGTGTCGATCCATGCCGTATGCGGCACCGATAAGGTTGCCGGTTGCGAGCGCACGTCGAGCATGGCGAAACGCAAGTCAACTCCCAACCGCCTTTATTTCGCAGGCTCAAACGCCGACTTCTTCACCACATCGGGCAACGCCACCAACGGTTCGTCGAAAGTGGGCAGCCCCACCACATCATGTACTGTCGACGGTGAAATCTACAAGACTTCGAACTCACAGTATCAGTTCACCATTGACCGCGATGAGGTGGCTCGCATAGGACGCCTGAACTATTACACCGGAACTGCCACTTTGGGCGACAAGGTGACACTTTACAAAGGGGTGAACGTAGCATCGCCTTCAAACGGCATAACCGTTTACACCTCACGCTACTGGGGTAGCACCAACCAGAACGATAAGGCTGGAGCATGTGCCGAAGTGGTAGCACGCCTTGTTGAAGGAGACGAGTTCGTGTGCGGTGGAAAATATCGCATGGAGGTCATGAGCGAGCCGAACACTGACGGTGACACTGCCATCCCTGACGGTCAGTTTGTGATTCACGGTCGCGGAACATCGACTTCGGGCTGCAACACCGGCGCCATCGACTTCGTGAAGGCGCTGAAACCGGGCGACATCGTCACCCTTGACAACGTGGTGCTGTTCGGCAACGAACGAATCTATCCCACGCAGATTGTATCGGGCAACCCGAAGAACGTAGGCAACGGAGAGACTCTTGACACGGAAAGTGAACGAGGCGACGCTTCGGCTCTGCATCCGCGCACCGGCATCGGTGTCAGCGAGGATGGCAACACCATCATCATGATGGTTGTCGAAGGCAGACACAGTGGCTCGGTTGGTGTGCGCACATCGCAGCTTGCCGACATCTTGCGCTATGCCGGTGCTTACGAAGGTGTGAACCTTGACGGCGGCGGCTCTTCGACCCTCTACACGTCGGCTTTCGGCATACGCAACTACTGCAGTGACGGTTCGGAACGCGCTGTGGGCAACGGCATCTTCGCCACCGTGGATCTGCCTGATGAAATAGACAATACCATCACCGAAGTGCGCTTTGCCGAGTGGCATGTGAAACTGCCGCAGTATGCGCGCTATACCCCTCACCTGATCGGTTATAACCGCTATGGTCTGGTAGTCAACGACAGTATCACCGACTACACACTCACTTGTCCTGCCGAGCTTGGCGAGGTCCGTGGCAATTACATTCTCGCCTCAGGCGCCGGCACACATGCACTGAGCGCCGATGTCAACGGCGTGAAGGCAACCGTTCCGGTTACTGTTGACAACAACGTGGAGTTTTCAACCCGTATTCCCGACCTGCTCATCGACGGCATCCGCGAATACACCGTGGAGCTGATTGCCTCTGACGGCATCAAGACAACCAATGTGGCTCCCGAAGCGCTGACATGGAACAGCTCCGATGTTGCCGTAGCCACAGTTTCAGATAACGGTGTCATCAAGGGTGTGGCTGACGGAAAAGCTGTCATCACCGGCAAGGTCGGTGATAAGGAGGCTGTGCTGAACGTAACCGTGGAAGTGGCAAAGACCCCTGCCATCAATATTCTTGAAAATTACGACACCACCAAATGGAAATTTTCCAAGAGCGGATGCGGCGCGACCACAGCGGTCAACGTTGCCGGCACCGGCATTGAAATCCCATATACCGTCACTTCGGCACGAAGCGCGTCACTGACTCTAACCCCAAATCCGCAGTTGCAGTTCTGGAGCATACCTGATGCTCTGGAACTGAACATAACTGCTGAAGGAGCGCCGGTCACTGCCACCACCGTGAAGCTTATCACTGCCAACGGTGTGCGACTCAGCGCCACTCTCCCGGCAGTAGAAGCCGGTTCGCAGGAGACTCTCAGAGTCAATATGTCCGATATTACCAATGCTGACGACCTGCTAATCTACCCCATCAGACTGATTTCATTGAATTTCGGGCTTCAGCCCAAATCCGGGAACGAGGGAAAGGTGGTGTTCCCTGAGTTTAACGCGGTCTACGGCGTGGAAGGTGGCGTAGGTGAAATCTTCGATGATGTAGAAATGCTGACTGAAGGAGCCGAAGAATACTACAACCTTCAGGGAATCCGTGTGCAGAATCCCTCGGAAGGACTGTATATCAGGAAATGGGGTAATAAAGCTGAAAAAGTTATTATCCGCTGATAATAAGCTTGTTGCCATACGGTTAGCCGGTCTGTTGATCCTGAAATATAGATAGAATTTCGGTGGAGGTACAATAATATGCGCTACCGCTCCGTTATTAAATAGTAATATAATGTATAATCCATGAATAAGAAATTCCTTTCTTTGGCAGTTGCTGCCATGGCTTTCACCTCGGTTTTCGCGCAGAACGCCCCTGCAGATACCGTTCTCTTCAATGTTGACGGCAATGATGTGATGCTTAGCGAATTTGAATATCTGTATAATAAAAATAACTCTCAACAGACTGAACCTCAGACTCGCGGACAGTATTACGACATGTTCCTTCTTTACAAGCTCAAAGTGGCTGACGCAGTCGCTAACGGCATGGATACCACCGAAACTTTCCGCAAGGAGTTCAACCAGTACCGCCGCGATTTAGCTGTGCCTTATCTTCTTGACAAGGAGGCTGAACAGCAGATGATTGACCTCAGTTACGAAATGTTGAAGGAATATGTGGATGTGAGCCACATCATGCTTCCGCATAGCAACGACCCCGGCGCTGACACAGCTAACCGTCTGCGTCTCGACAGCATACGCAACGAAGTGCTTGCCGGTCGAGCCGATTTCGACGAGATGGCACGTCAGTTCTCAGTGGATCAGATGGTAAAACGCACCGGTAATGCCCACATGGGTCTGGTTCGCGGAACCGCTACTTATCCTTATCCATTTGTTGAGGCGTCTTACACCACAAAAGTAGGCGACATTTCGCCGGTGATCGACTCAGGTTTCGGTTATCACATTGTTCGCCCTGAAAAGCGCGTGGCTAACGACGGCGAGGTTAAGGCGAGTCATATTCTCAAGCTTACCCGTGGTCTTGACGAGGCTCAGAAAGCACAGAAGAAGGCTGAGATTGACAGTATATATAAGGTGTTGCTCAAAGGTGAGTCGTTCGCCGATGTAGCTCGCGTTGAAAGCGAGGATCCCGGCTCTGCTGCAAATGGTGGCGATCTGGGCTATTTCGGTCGTGGAATGATGGTGCCTGAATTTGAAAATGTGGCTTTTGAAATAGCTGACGGAGCCATATCGGAACCGTTTGAATCGCCTTTCGGCTACCACATCATCCTGCGGGAGGCTCATCGCGGTGTGCCCTCGTTTGAGGAAGCGCTCCCCCGCCTGAAAAATGAAATCAACAACGACGAGCGCGGCGATCGCCCCCGCAAAGCCATGCTTGCCAAACTGCGTAAAAAATATAACGCACAGCTCTCTGACAAAGGTTTCGATGAAGTTGCTGCTCTCATCACTGCCAACGGTGGATATGACTCCGTGGTTATTGTGAAGCTGCTTCAGATGGATACCCCGCTGGCTACCACTGATTTCGGTGCGGTTACGGTTGCCGATGCTGTAAGCAATGTAGGCAAGATTGCCCGTGTGTCAGCGGAAGCTATCATGCCTTATATCAAGAGCACAACTGAACGCGCGCTTGAAACCGCCCTGTTCAACTATGCCGTTGACAAACTCCCTTCCCAGAACGAGGAATACCGCAATCTGGTCAACGAGTACCACGACGGCATCCTGCTCTTTGAAATCAGCAACCGCAACGTGTGGGAACGTTCATCGAAGGATAAAGAGGGTCTGGAAAAATTCTTCCGTGCCCACAAGAAAGACTATCAGTGGAATGTACCAAAATACAAAGGTTACATCATCTTCACCACATCTGACTCTCTGCTGACTGCCGTGCAGTCCTATCTCGGAGAGAACAAAATCGCCCCCGCGGAACTGGTGACCACGCTCCGCAAACAGTTCGGCAAGGATGTGAAAGCAGAAAAAGTTCTTGCGGCTAAAGGTGAGAACAACATTGTCGACGCAGCAGTGTTCGACGGTGAAAAACCGGGTAAACTCGGTCGATGGGGGTTCTTCTTCCCTTACGACGGCAAGATTCTCGAACAGCCTGAAGAAGCTGCCGATGTCCGTGGTGCTGTCACTGCCGACTATCAGACATTGCTTGAAAAACAATGGGTCAAATCGCTTAAGTCAAAACATAAGGTTAAGCCTAATAAAGAGGTGGTTAACTCACTGAAATAACACTTTCAGCAAGTGAGACATCTCCTGCTACATATTGTTTCCGCCATCACTGTCCTCGCCTTCCTAACAGCTTGCAACAACACAAACGAGGGTAGTGATGGCGGAAATGTGTTGGTAAGGTTAGGCAATTCCACGCTGACTGCCACCGAGGTGCGTGCTTCAATCCCTGCCGGTACGGAGTCTGCCGACTCGTTGCGACTGGCGCAACGCTATATTGACCAATGGATTGACACTCACCTTATTACTGATGTTGTGGCACCCTCCATGCCTGACATCGATGAAATCAACAGGCTCACGGAGCAGTATCGACTCTCGCTGATTGAGGACGCCTATCGCACCAGAATGTATCGCAAGAATGGCGATGACAACATCCCGGAGGACTCGCTTCGGGCATATTACGACAAGTATAAGGACAAATTCCGCCTGAAATCGCCCATTGTAAAGGGTGTTTATCTCAAGTTTCCCGATGATTCAAAAGCGCTCAAGGAAGCGCGTAAACTGATTAAATCGTCAACGCAGGACGATGTTGACAAGCTGGAGAAAATCGCTTACGACAATGCGGTCAACTACGACTATTTCCGCGACCGCTGGGTTGACTGGCAGAAGATGATGGCGCTGATACCGTCAGACTTCGGTTCAGATCCTATGTCGTTCCCCTTGCTGAACCGCTACATGGATATTTCGGCTGACGGTTTCACCTATCTGCTCAACATCACTGACTGCAAAGGGGTAGGTGAGCAGATTCCATACGAATATGCCCGCGAGCAGATACGCAGCACAATCCTTTACGAACACCGAAAGGAGTATGACCGTTCGCTCCGTAATCAGTTGAAAGAGGAGGCTCTCGAAAACGGTAAACTTGTGATTTACAACTGATACCCTATCACTTAGGGCAATAAATGTTAATTACAAAACAACCTTGAATCCAGTTAAATATCCTCTCAGCCTTCCTACCTATGACTTCATAACTCTGACCTCATAACTCTGACGTCATAACTCTGACTTTTGACTTCCCCCCCCCTCTACTTCATCAGCTCATATATGGAGTGCAGGTCCGCGGCATCCAGACGATAGTATCCGCCTACCACTTCACCCTTGTTTTCAATCAGTTTGCTGACAAGCAGGTCAATGTCAGGATTCTCAATGCCTAACTCTTTGAATGTCAGGGGTAGTCCTAATGAACCGAAGAAATGTTTCATGGCCTCCACTCCTTTGCGGGCTGCCGCGCTGTCATCTTTTTCATCAATGTTGAACACTGTGCGTGCCAATTGAGCCGGTTTCGCTGGCTTATGTTCTGCCATAAACAACAGGAAAGCAGGATAGACCACTGCCAGTCCCGCACCGTGAGTGACACCGTAAACCGCACTGATTTCATGCTCCATGAAGTGTGACACCCAGTCCTCCACACGTCCGCATCCGCAGATGCCGTTATGTGCGAGCGTTCCTGCCCACATTATGTTGGCGCGTGCCTGATAATCCTCAGGGTCAGCCATTACCCGCGGCGCAACCTCTACGATTGCGCGCAACAACCCTTGGCAAAGGTGATCCGTCACAGCCACATCCTCGGTCGGCGAGAAGTAGCGCTCCATTATGTGTGCCATCATGTCAGCCACTCCGCATGCCGTCTGGTAGGGAGGCAGCGTGAATGTCAGCACCGGATTCAGTATGGCGAACTTGGGTCGGATGACATAGTCCGTGCGAAGCGAAATCTTGTGCAGACCGTCGAGTTTCGTTATCACGGAATTGCCCGATCCCTCGCTGCCGGCAGCCGGAATAGTCAGGACCACACCCACCGGCAATGCCTGTTCAGGTACACGTTTCCCGGCATAGAAATCCCAGAAGTCACCGTCGTAGAGCGCACCCAAGGCAATAGCTTTGGCAGTATCGATTACCGAGCCGCCACCCACGGCTATCAGCCCGTCGATCTGCTCGTGGCGAACCATCTCTATTCCTTCATACACGCGGTCATCCGTAGGATTAGGCTTGATGCCGCCGAACTCCACATATTTCACTCCGGCGTCCTCCAGCGACTCCTTCACGCGGTCAAGCAGACCGCTGCGTACAACTGACCCGCCACCATAGGTGACAAGTACTTTCTTCATTCCGTTTTCCACTGCAAGGCGACCTGTTTCCTTCTCTGTATCGCGACCGAAAATGTATCGCGTAGGCGCATAATATGTGAAATTGTTCATGGCAATATCCTTTGATGTTGTTTCTGCAAAATTACTAATTTGCCACAACAAAAACAAGCGCGTTAATCGTAGCTTGCAAAAATCCGTTAAAACCGGCGGTTTGCTGAACCAATTCTCATCATTGGTGTTCTAAGAGTAGAAACAGATTAAAATTTAGACTTATGACATACACTCAGCCTAAACTACCTTACTCTAATGACGCACTGGCACCTGCCATCAGTGAAATGACGGTGGATTACCACTACGGAAAACATGAAAAAGCATATATCGACAACCTTAACCGTCTGATTCAGGGCACTGAATATGAGGATAAGGAACTCGAAGAGATTATTTGCACTTCTGAAGGTGCGCTGTTCAACAACGCTTCGCAGGCGTGGAACCACATCTTCTACTTCTTCTCCTTCTCGCCCTACGGCGGAGGCGAACCCGACGGCGAACTTGCCGAAGCAATCAAGGAAAAATTCGGTTCGTTCGAGCGTTTCAAAAAAGATTTTGTCGATGCCGGCGTAGGCATTTTCGGCTCAGGTTGGATTTGGCTGGCACGCGATGAAAAAGGGGACCTGTTCATTGTACCCAAGACAAATGCCGGTAACCCCCTGACTGACGGACTGACCCCCATTCTCGTATTCGACGTTTGGGAACATGCCTACTATCTGGATTACCAGAACCGTCGCGCCGATGCTCTCAACAAACTCTGGGACATCGTGGACTGGGACATCGTAGGCAGCAGATATTGATGATTTGAATAGAAAGTTTTAACGCTTAACCATAAGCAGAATTGAATTATAAGAAATAGCACTTAATTGTAAGCATAATGTGATGAATGGAGAGAGAGGCACTCGTGAGAGCCCCTCTTTTTCTTTTGTTCTAAAACGATATTCGTGTGGCGATAAGTTTTACGCTCCTTACTCCTGTAACAGACCTTACCCCAGTAACAGACTTTACTCCTGAAGCAGCGGGGGGAGATTCTTGGAGGCTTTTGCGCCCATGCTTTTCAGTTTTTCGGCGCGGGTGACAAGGTTTCCTGTCCCGGTGGTGAGTTTGTTCAGTGCCTTGGCATAGGCATCGTGGGCTGAGTTCAGCGCTTTGTCGATTTTCTGCAGGTCCTCTACGAAAGCCACGAATTTGTCGTACATCTTGCCGCTTTCAGTGGCAATGTCGATGATGTTGCGGGTGATTTTGTCCTGTCGCCACATCTGAGCCACCAGACTTAGCGTGGTCAGCAGATGGGTGGGAGAGAGAATAATCACGCGCCTGTCGAAAGCAAACTGCCACAACTCGTTATCGGCTTGCATGGCAGCGATATATGCCGGCTCGTTAGGTATGAACATCATCACGAAGTCAGCTTTGCCTGAGTCGCCTATATAGTCCTGATAACGCTTCTCGGCAAGTTCGCGCACATGCTTTTTCACTGATTTCAGATGCTCGGCGCGCGCTGAAGCCTCCTCGTCGGGCTCCGATGCGTTAACCAGTCGCACGAACGCAGTCAGCGAAACCTTCGAGTCGATAATCATTTTTTTGCCGTCCGGGTAGTTTATCACCACGTCGGGGCGCAGGTTGCCGCCGCTGTCCGAGGTTATTGCCTGACCATCCTGCTTTCCGAGCTGTATCTGATAGTGGACATCCTTTTCCAACCCCGACCGTTCCAGAATAGACTCAAGAATCATTTCGCCCCAGTCTCCCTGAATCTTGGAGTTGCCACGCAGTGCCGTGGTCAGTTCGCGCGCTTCTTTGCCTATGGATTGCTGCAGCTGACGCAGCTCCTCGATGCGCACGCCAAGTGCCACTCGCTCGCGCGCTTCAAGGTTGAAGTTGTCAGCCAATGTTTTGTGAAATGTCTCCAGATTCTGTTGCAGCGGTGTCAGTATCTCAGCCAGCCGCGATTCTTGCTGTGACCGGAATAGGGCGGTCTGCTGGGTGAGAATCTCGTTTGACAGGTTTTTGAATTTCAGCTCGTTCTCTTTCTGCAGGCGCTGCTGCTCCAGTTCGTTTTCTTTCTGCCGGCGTTGCTGTTCCACCTCGATCATGCGCAGCCGTTCCTGAAGCACGCTGTTTTCAGCAGTGGTTTCAGAGAGTCGGTCACCAAGCTTTTTGTTTTCAGTCATAAGCTCGCTTTTCTGTTCGGCAGCAACGGTTTTCTGCGTTTGCAGTTCACTGTCAAGCAGCTGTAACCGCTGTTGCAACAGTTTGCACTCTGCCTCTGCTTCGGAGCATTGGCGCATGGATGCCGAGTTTTTGCGGTAGAGTGAATTGATGAAGAACAGGGCGCCGAGCAGGGCGCACCCAACTATGATAAGTGCTGCGGTCATGGCTGTGAATGGAGAATTAGTCGTCGGAGTAGTGACGGAGCACGCGACGGTAGGAGTTGAATATCTTTGATTTGGAAACGAATCCCACATATTTGCCGTTTTCCACCACCGGAAGGTTCCACGCACCGGTGCTGTCGAATGTTTTCATGACGGCATCCATGGGCTGTCCCACCTCTATTTTTGCAGGCGGCATGCTCATGAAGCGTCGCACGAACATCTTGCGGTAGAGGTCGGGGCGGAACATGATGTTGCGTATGTCGTCGAGCAGCACAATGCCCAGCAGCGTGCCTTTGTCATCAGTCACGGGGAAGAGATTGCGGTTACTGCGCGATATGACGTCGACCATCTCCTTGAGGCTCATGTCGGGATTGACGCAAATGAAATCCTGCTCTATGACGCTGTCCATTTTCAGCAGTGTCAGCACGTTCTTGTCCTTGTGGTGGGTGAGCAGTTCACCTTTCTGTGCCAGACGGATGGTGTAGATGCTGTAAGGCTCGAAGAATTTAACCGTACCGTAGGAGATGGCTGATACAATCAGCAGCGGCAGGAACAGTTCGTAACCGCCGGTCATCTCCGCCGTGAGGAAGATAGCCATCAGCGGAGCATGCATGACCCCTGCCATCACTCCAGCCATACCCATCAGTGCGAAGTTTTTGGTTGACAGCGGCATGTCGGCGCCGAAGTAGTTGTTAATCAGGAACGCGAAGAAAAATCCGGTCATGCACCCCACATAAAGCGAGGGGGCGAACGTTCCGCCCACGCCGCCCGCACCGTTGGTGGCTGAGGTGGCGAACGCCTTGAAAATGATGATGCACCCTATGAAGGTCAATATGAAGTGGCGGTTGCCTGAGTCGGAGTAAAACAGCGAGCTGTCAACAATCGAGCCGGGGTTGCTGCCTAAAAGGTCGTTGATCGAGCTGTAGCCTTCGCCGTAGAGTGGCGGAAAAAGGAAAATCAGCAGCGCAAGAATGATGCCGCCTATTACCGCACGGTGCCACTGCCGGTGAAGCACTTTGCCGAAGAATCGCTCCATCATCAACATCACTTTGGTGAAGTAGGCTGACACCAGTCCGCAGAACACACCCAAAATTATCACCAACGGTATGCGCCCCATGGAGAACGCCTCGCTCTGCACGAAGTGGAACTCCACATCGTAGCCGGTGAAGATGTAGGAGATGGTGGCTGCTGTCACGGAGGAGATGATAAGCGGCATCACTGACACGGTGGTCAGGTCGAGCATCAGCACCTCCAGTGTGAAAAGCATCCCGGCTATGGGCGCCTTGAAGATACCCGCAATGCCGGCTGCCGCGCCGCATCCCACCAGAATCATCAGTATTCGGGGCGACATCTTGAACAGCTGCCCTAAATTCGACCCTATGGCTGAGCCGGTTGCCACTATAGGACCCTCGGCTCCCACCGAACCGCCGAAGCCTATGGTCATGGAACTGGCGATAACCGAGGAGTAGATGTTATGCGGCTTCAGGCGCGATTTGTTCTGCGAGATGGCATAGAGCACGCGCGTGACACCATGCGATATGTTGTCCTTGACCAGAAAGCGGACAAAAATGGTGCAGAGCAGGATGCCCAGTAGGGGATAAATCAAGTAGAGGTAGTTTGCCTCCGTGATGTTGATGCCCTTGGAGAGCAGTCCGGAAATCAGGGTTATGAGGAACTTCAGCAATATAGCCATGAACCCGCCGAAAATACCGGTCAGCAGAGCCAGTATTATGACGAAACTTTTCTCCTTGATGTGGGTCTCACGCCAAAGGAGAAAGTTCAGCCAAAACTTCTGGAGCTTGGTGGTTTTCGGGGAATCGGGTTTATATGCCATATTGGTGTTATCGTATTATTTTGAACAGACCGCCGGCGCCCACCTTTATAATCGATGATGGATTAGAAGCGGAGGTGTCGTTGCGCCGTGCTGTCATGACATAGTCGACAGCATCGATTATCCGGCGGTCAATTTCACTGAAAACGCGTGGCGCCGGCTTGCCGCTGATGTTAGCCGATGTGGATACCAGCGGCTTGCGGAACGAGTTGCACAGCCGTTGCGACACTGTTTCGCCGGTGATGCGGAATCCTGCCGAACCGTCGGCAGCCTTCGCTTCGGGTGCTATTCCGGCAGGGTGGTCGTAGATGATGGTCAGCGGGTTTACAGCCGCCTCAATCAGTTCCCATGCCACGTCAGGAATGTCGTTGACATAGCGCTGGAGTGTGCCGGCATTGCCTACTAACATTATAAGCGCTTTGCTGTCAGAGCGTTGCTTGATTTCAAAGATGCGTTTCACGGCGGCAGAGCAGGTGGCGTCGCACCCAAGTCCCCACACCGTGTCGGTGGGGTAGAGTATCACACCTCCGTTGCGCAGAACCTCTGTGGCGCGGCGAATATCCTCTTGCAATGACAGCTGCTCCATGGTGTCAATCGGTGTTTGGGTCGCAGGTCAGACCTACGCCTAATTTTTTGAAAATCTTCTGGTCGACTTCGCCGAGCATCACTGTGGAGTGCACCTGACAACCGAACAGATTGGGCAGCTGTTCAAGGGCTGCATGGCACAGGGGATCATGCGGCGAGAGTACCGACAGGGCGAGTATGACCTCGTCAGTGTGCAGGCGCGGGTTGCGGCTGCGCAGATATTCTGTTTTGGTGTGCTGGATAGGTTCGATGATGCCGGTGGGAATCAGTTTGACGCTGTGGTCAATCCGGGCAAGATGCTTCAGCGCGTTCAGTATCAGCGCAGCCGATGAGCCTAACAGTTCGCCGGCTTCGGCGGTGATGATGGTTCCGTCAGCGATTTCAATGGCTGCAGCCGCGTGACCCGACATTTCGGCGCGCTGACGTGCCACTGCAACCGTGCGCCTGTATGACACATCGATTTTAGCCTGATTGAACAACAGTGCTATCTTGTTGACTTCCTTATCGTTGCCATCGTTTTTAGCGAGGTTGTTGACGGCGGTGAAGTACCGGCGGATGATTTCGTTGTTCGATGCCTGACAACATACATCGTCATCCGAGATGCAGAATCCAACCATGTTAACCCCCATGTCGGTAGGCGACTTGTAAGGGTTGGTGCCGTAGATGCCCTCGAAAATGGCGTTCAGAACGGGGAAAATCTCTATATCGCGGTTGTAGTTGATGGCTGTTTTCTGATATGCTTCCAGATGGAACGGGTCAATCATGTTGATGTCGTTCAAGTCAGCCGTAGCTGCCTCGTAGGCAATATTGACCGGATGCTTCAGCGGCAGGTTCCACACCGGGAAAGTCTCGAATTTGGCATATCCTGCCACCACGCCGCGCTTGTGCTCGTTGTAGAGCTGACTCAGACACACCGCCATCTTGCCGCTACCCGGACCGGGAGCCGTGACAATCACCAGCGGACGTGTGGTCTCGACATAGTCGTTACGCCCGAACCCTTCATCGGAGACAATGAGGTTGACATTGGTGGGATAGCCGTCGATAAGATAGTGGTAGTAAGTCTTGACGCCCAGACGCTCCATGCGGGCGCGGAAGGCATCGGCGCTTTTCTGACCGTTGTAGTGAGTGACCACCACGCTGCTGACCATGAACCCGCGGTTGGTGAACTCGTTGCGCAAGCGCACCACGTCGGCATCGTAGGTGATGCCAAGGTCATGCCTTACCTTGTTCTTGTCAATGTCAAGAGCGCTGATGACTATTATAATCTCCGCCGTGTCAGCCAATTGCTTTAGCATGCGGAGCTTTGAGTCAGGTTGGAAACCGGGTAGCACCCTGCTGGCGTGATAATCGTCAAACAGCTTGCCGCCTAATTCAAGATAAAGTTTGTTGCCAAACTGCGAGATTCGTTCGCGGATATGCTCCGACTGAATCTTCAGATACTTATTATTGTCAAATCCGTACTTCATATACGGGATACAAAGTTAATGAAAGTTTTTGAACCCGTAATGATATATAAACAAAAAAATGTATCATCACTGATACATTTTTTCTGGTAGCGGGATCGAGAATTGAACTCGAGACCTCCGGGTTATGAATCCGACGCTCTAACCAACTGAGCTATCCCGCCATAAACCGTTTTGTGGGTTTTGCGGTGCAAAGTTACGCATTATTTTCGGATTTCCAAAAGTTTTTTGAAGTTTTTCTCGGAGTTTTTTCTTTCAACACCGCAATCCGTGCTGTGCTGTGGGTTTGACTTGATACCGTTTTGACTGTGTCGTGGCGGTTTCTATCATTTATCAATTATTGTTACTATCATTTATTTGCTTTTATTTGACACCTTGCTCATTCCTGATGCTTCCTTGGAGCGCGGGTTCTTGATGTTGGCATTGATTTTCGATGCACCTGATGCGTCGAGTTTGCCTGTTTCAGCCACTAACTTGTCGGCATTGATTTTCGATGCTCCGGAACACTCAAGTATCAGGGTGTTGGCAGTTCCGGTGAGTTCTACGTTAGAGGCTCCGCTACAATCCACGTCAATCAGCTGGGCTGAGTCAACAACCATGGCTGCTGACGATGCGCCGGAACATTCAAGATACAGGTTAGTCACCTTTACTGACGCTACTTTCATTGATGATGCCCCTGAAAGATCCATGCTTATTTTTTCGCCGCCTAACTGGGCAATGTTGATCGATGATGCGCCTGAAACATCGAATTCGGTGCCTGCTCCATCAGTCATGAGGCTTTTGGTGGTGAATGATGTCATGCCACTGAGCTCAATTTCCTTGAGACCGGGTGAGTGGAGAATGAGTTTCGGGTGGTTTGTCTCCTTGAAGCGGATGTTCTCCTTGCTTTCTTTCCACACTTTCAGCTTGCCTCCTTTGGCGCTGTAGCGATACATTTCAATCACGTTGTCCGGAACTACAATCTCTGCCGAGGTGGTGCCGTCCTGAATGTAGATGACGTCGACCACGCCTGAGATGTCGATTTCATCAACAGTTTTTACATCAAGCTTTTTCGATATGAATTTTTCTGATGCCTCCAAGCCACTGCCGTGGTTGGCTGATTTTTTTATAACCGTTTTACATGAAACTGCCATTGCTGCGAAAGCCACGGCGGCAAAAAGTGAAAGTAGGGTAATCTTTTTCATAATCTTTGTGGTTTTTATCATTAGACTCACCCGAGGAAGAAAAAGTTGCAGCCGGCAGTGTTAAAGAATGTAAAAACAAAAGCAGTCGGGCTGTAAGCCGGGTTATGTAAGCCTCGCACTTTCCCGCACTGGGAGGGAGTTACGTTGCCTGCCCGTCATTTATCTGTGAGTGCCGTTGCCGACACTCTATAGCAGTCTACCCCCCGGCAATGGGCGAGCAACCCTTAAATGCCGGTATACTTGACCTTGCAACCCATAAGGCGTGCGGCACCGCATATCGCTGTGCGGTCCGGTGGGCTCTTACCCCGCCTTTTCACCCTTACCCTCCGCGGACGGAGGGCGGTTATTTTCTGTCACACTTCTCTACCGTCGCCGATAGCTTCCCGTTAAGAAATATGGTGCTCTGTGTTGCCCGGACTTTCCTCAAACACCCTGAGGGTGTCAGCGACGAGCCGCCCGGCTGCTTTTGCAGTGCAAAGTTACAAATTTTTCTGCCATTTGTGGGTCGGTATCTGTTTTTTTTGTACCTTTAGAGTCGCTAATCAAAACAAATTTGAATCAGCGGCTATTTATTATATGACAGAACTGACAAACAATCTCCGCAAGACAGTGGCATCGCTGGGACAGGCGCGTAACCGCCGGCTGACCGGATGGTTCGTGGCTGAGGGTACGAAGTGTGTGCTGGAAACGCTCGGCGCCTTCCGCACGGCTCATCTCTTTGCCACGGCACAGTGGATTCAGCAGCATCCTACGCCGGGTGTGAACCCCACGCAGGTCACCGCGGCTGACATTCAGCGGATGTCACAACTGCAGACTCCGCAGCAGGTCATTGCGGTTTACCATATTCCTGACCCTGAGCCCGTACCTGCCGGCGTTGGCGAGCAGTTGACGCTGGCGCTTGACCGCATTCAGGACCCCGGCAACATGGGCACAATCATGAGGGTAGCCGACTGGTTCGGCATCCGCCTGATTCTCGCATCGCCTGACACCGTCGACATCTATAACCCCAAGGTGGTGCAGGCTACAATGGGCGCGATTGCCCGCGTGAAGGTAATCTACACCCCTCTCGCCGAAACTCTCGCGGCTTTGCCGGAGCATGTTCCGGTCTACGGCACTTTCCTTGATGGCAAGAATATCTATGATACGCCGCTGAAATCTTCCGGAATCATTGTGATGGGTAACGAGGGTAACGGCATCAGTGCCGAGGTGGCTCGCTGTGTCACCGCTCCGCTGTTCATACCGCCGTTTCCTGTGGGTGCTGACACCGTGGAGTCGCTCAACGTGGGGGTGGCAACAGCAGTGACCGTGGCTGAATTCCGTCGTCGCACAAAAATGTAATTTCCTATGGCAAAGAGTGTTAAAACAGTATGGTTTTGTAATGAATGTGGTGCCGAATCACCCAAGTGGGAGGGGCGATGCCCGTCGTGCGGCGCATGGAACAGCATGGTGGAGGAGCGCGTTCCTGCCAAAAGTAAAGCGATAGTCAGCGTGGGCAAAGGGGCGATGAAATCGGTTCCGCGACGCGTATCGGAAATAAGCACGGTCGATGAGCCCCGCATAACCATGCCGAGCGAAGAACTGAACCGGGTGCTCGGCGGCGGATTGGTACCCGGCTCGATGGTGCTGATTGGTGGCGAACCCGGCATAGGCAAGTCGACCCTCGTGCTCCAGAACATCCTGTCCATCCGCTCGCGTACTATATTATATGTGTCAGGCGAGGAAAGTGCCACCCAGCTCAAGCTGCGTGCCAACCGGTTGGGGCGCGTCAGCGACAACTGTTTCATAGTCACTGAAACATCGCTTGAAAACATCTTCCGGCACATCAGCGACCTGCAGCCCGGACTGCTCGTCATCGACTCCATACAGACCATTGCCTCCGATGCCATCGAGTCAGCCGCAGGGTCGGTCAGTCAGGTGCGCGAGTCAGCCGTGCAACTGCTTAAGTATGCCAAGGAAAGCTCTGTGCCGGTTCTGCTGATAGGTCATATAAACAAGGAGGGCAGCATTGCCGGACCCAAAGTGCTGGAGCATATAGTCGACGTGGTCCTGCAGTTCGAGGGCGACAGCAACTACATGTACCGCATATTGCGCTCAATCAAGAACCGATTCGGAAGTACAAACGAGATTGGTATTTATGAAATGTGCCGCCGCGGGTTGCGCGAGGTCAGCAATCCGTCGGAGATGCTTATAAGTCGTGGCGACGAGGACCTTAGCGGTACTGCCATCGGAGTGACTTTGGAGGGGGCGCGCCCGTTCCTGATCGAGACACAGGCACTTGTCAGCACGGCAGCCTACGGCACTCCGCAGCGATCGGTCACCGGATTCGATTCCAAGCGCATGAACATGCTGCTCGCCGTGCTTGAGAAGCGTGTGGGGTTCAAGCTGTTGCAGAAAGATGTGTTTCTCAACATAGCCGGCGGACTGAAGGTGAACGACCCGGCGCTTGACCTGCCGGTCATCTGTGCCATCCTGTCGAGCAACGTCGACATGGTCATACCGCACGGAGTCTGCATGGCAGGTGAGGTGGGACTGAGCGGCGAGATACGTCCGGTAACCCGCATGGAGCAGCGTATTCTTGAAGCTGAGAAATTAGGCATGACAACCATCATCATACCCAAAAACAACCTGAAGGGTATCGACACAGCCTCCCGAAACATAAAAATCATTGAAGTCGGCAAGGTTGAGGAAGCCTTCCGCGCCCTGTTTGGAAAATAAATTATCAATCACAAAATCAATCTCTTATGAAACCGAAAACAGCCCTCGGAATTGCCAATTTTGGAATATTTGGCAGATTAATTCTCAATTATGCCTTTTTTCAACTTTTAAGTATGATTGTTCCACTCATCAATGACGGGGATATCGAAGGGTGGCAATTCTTTACAATCGGATACAATATTACTTGTGTTCTCACATCCCTGATAATGATATTTATGCTCCTTGTGCCGTTGTTTGTAAAAGATACATTCAATTCAGTCATAGGTAAAGTATTCGTGGGCATTGCGATACTGATTTCATTAGTTGTGATTGCCTTCAACATAATCGCTATGTTTATGACTAACACTCATTTATTAGGATCGATGCTTGGATTGGCTCTTTCACTGACTATAGCCGTGTTCATATTGTTGTCAAAAAGCTGGATGCCGGTAAAAATCTCGGCGACGGTCACACTTGCCATATTGGCTTGTGTCAGTGTGATAGGTGTTATAGGATACTTTGTAAACCCGGATATGCCATTTATGTTCCTACAAGTTCCAAACGGCATATTGAATGTGCTCTCTCTGATTCTCTCATTCGTGACTATTCTGCTCACCGTCATCTGGATGTTCCGTAAAGAACCGGCTGAAATTCAGCAGGATTACGAATAATTAATATTGTATCTTACAGCGTTTTACAAAAAAGATTGTAAAAAACTTTCCAAAAAACTTGCATACTCGGAAAAAACGACGTAACTTTGCATCCGTAAATCAACATTGCCTTGTGGTGTAATGGTAGCACGTCGGATTCTGGTTCCGCCTGCGGGGGTTCGAATCCCTCCAAGGCAACAAAAAGGTCAAGCACACGCTTGACCTTTTTTGTTTTTCATCAACAGCGGCAATTTCGCCCCGTGAATGATATATTTAGTCCGCTGTTCAACTCTAAATTTTTTTAAAGCTATTGTCATGAAAAATTGGTCTAAACTTGTCGGCGGATTATTGCTGATTCTGTTCACTGCCTTGGTGGTGGGATTGTGCAGTTTTAAAGTCCTGATTACAGTGTGGGCTATGATTCTGCCTCCGTTGTTCTACATATTCCTGACCAAGTCGATGCAACATGGCAAAGTCTATAAACGCTGTTGCGTGTCACTTTCGGTTGCCGGATTACTGGTGGCGTCAAGTGTCACCGTAGGAGGCAGACTGACGCTTGTGTTGCTGATACTGGCAGCCCTGCTGATTCTTTTTGCCGCCGTCACAATGTTTGTCAAGATCCGAAAGTGGGTGGCGCCGGTGTTGGTGGCGACACTGTTGCCCGGTGTGATACTGCCGTTGACAATCGGCATGAATCCCTATGCGGTGACCGATGGAGGCAGCTCATCGCCGCTTCCCGTCTATCAAGGTGTTTTCATTGTGAAAAAACCGGAGTATAATGATTATGGGAATCAGATATATAAATATGGACTCCGCGACCGTCTCGGACTCATCGTGCCCATGGAGTATTCCGACATAAAGGTTATGGATCCTGACGGACGGTTCGTGCTGCTCGTAAGCGAAAACTATCCAAATGGTCAACGAATAGGCGTTTATGATCTTGAAAAGAAAAAGTTTGTTGTCAATCCGGCTTATGAAACATCCTATGTGATTGATGTGGAGCAGATTAACAGCTCTGATTTCAGGCTTTTCAACTCCGATGGAAGGTATTTCGCAACCCTGCGTCTGCCCGGTGGCTACAGCGAAGATGCGCGGATAGTACCCTATTTCAGTGATAGTGAAGTGTCAGTAGTGGAATTTTTAGGAATGGCTCATACAGCTGAAACCGAGCCTTTTAATGAAACTGACGAAAAATTATTAGACTCCATTCCTCATGCATATAAGCTCTATAGGCAGATGATAAACATGGGCACCGAGGCGTGTTCGCCTCAAAGTGACATACATTTCTCGCGTGCCCTCGAAATGATAATAGAAGAGAATCCCCATTATCGCGGCAATATAGCCAAGGCTCTTGACGATGTGACACGCATAGGTGATATGATTTCTGAAATAGAGTATGGCGATGAGTCTGAAAGTTCCGCAATCCGATTGCTGTGTACGTCGGCGAAGCTTTCACTCGCATCAGATTCACTATATCTTGTGTCGCCCTATTTTTTACCTGTGAAAGAGGAATATGTGGCATGGCACAATCTCACGGAGGCGATGACGCGCTATCTCGACTACATGTACACCTTTCCCATTGTGGAATCCGACTCTGTGGCATCGCGCAACAATCAGGTGATCAAATGGCTTGACCATCGCCTTCAGTCCACGCTGACCGGTGGTGAAATAATTGCCGGAAAACGAGGATATACCGTCCCTCAGGGAAAATCTTTCCACACCGAGGCAGATTACGACTCGCTTTTCTATGGTTTCCACTCTGACGATTTCCCGGATTATTACAATCCCATGTGGAACGAAGTCCGCTATGCCTTCTATAATCTCATTGAAGTCCGCGAGCAATTAGCAGCTGAACTCGAATCGGACAAAGCCCGGGCTTACGAAGCTCACTCACAGGAGGTTATCGACAGCCTTTTCATCTTCATCGAGGACCTTGACCTGCCCGGCTTCCGCCCCGCGCTCTAAGGTCCCCATTCCCCAGTCTTAACAAATGTTGGGGGAATGCGCTCTAAGTCAGCCGATTATGTCGGCATAGATGATGTCAGTGGCGCCGAGGTTGCGCTTGATGTAGTCGCCGGCGGCAGTGCCGGCGGTGTGGAGGGCGTCGGGGGTGGTGTGAAGGCGGTTGAGGGTGGCTGTGACTTCAGCGGCATTATGGCAGCTGAATCCGCCGCCGAGTGCTATGAGGTCGGCGGCTTCCTTGAATTTCTTGTGGTTGGGACCGAAAATGACGGGGATGCCGTAGACGGCTGCCTCGTTGATGTTGTGGATGCCGGCGCCGAATCCGCCGCCGATGTATGCCATGCGGGCGTAGCGGTAGAGGGTGGAGAGCTTGCCGAAACAGTCCACTATTATGCCGCGGATGGCTGAATCGTCGGCAGGTGTGGTTCCGTCGGCGTGCATTTTCTCCCATTCCGAGAGGTAAACGACGTTGCCGGCAATCGATTTGCGGAGCAGTGCGAGCCGCTTGTCGTTGAATTCATGCGGTGCTATGATGAAGGTTACGCCGGGATTGGCGTTGAGCCAAGGGATATATTTCTCTTCGTCTGCCTCCCAAGAACTGCCCACTATTATGTCTGCCCCTTTGCCACCGTTGAAACGGTCTATGCCGTTGATGTGCGCGGTGGTTTTCATGATTTCGGTGACGCGGTCGAAGCGTGTGTCGCCGGCTACGGTGACATTTTCTATTCCTATGGAGGCGAGCAGGCGCGCCGAGTTCTCATCCTGCACATATATGCGGGTGTAGAGTGTGAGGATGTGGCGCATGAACCCTCCCCACGGGCGGAAGAATATCTGCCCTTTGCGGAAGATGGCTGAAATCAGATAGACCGGAATGTGACGAGCGTGGAGCTGTTCGATGTAGTTCCCCCAGAACTCATATTTCACAAAAATGGCAGCCGACGGATTCATGGCTTCGACAAGCAACCGGGCGTTGGCAGGGGTGTCGAAGGGGAGGTAGAGCACCTTGTCGACTTTGTCGTAGTTTTTGCGCACCTCATAGCCTGAGGGTGAGAAGAAGCTCAGAACTATCCGGCGGTCAGGATATTCACGGCGCAGTCGCTCAATCAGCGTTCGACCTTGCTCGAACTCGCCAAGCGAGGCTGCGTGGACCCACAGCGGGCGGTCGAGTTGGCGCAGTTCAGGCAACAGCCGGTTCAGCGTGGTCTGCTGACCGGCGAGCATGGTTTTTATTTTGCGGGAGCGCACAGATGCAAGTGCCGCCGCTGCTGAATAGAGGCGGATGCCGGTGTTGTAAAGCCAGTTCATGGCATGGGGAGGATTACTCAGGTTTGATGTTTTCGATGCCTGCCTTTATTCGGCGCACTGTTTCTTCTTTGCCCATCAGCTCGGTGATGTCAAACATGTGGGGACCTTTACATTCGCCCACTACCGTCAGACGGAAGGCGTTCATGACGTTGCCCATGTGATAGCCGTTGTCAGTAATCCATCCGAGTACAACAGGCTCGGCTGCGGCACTGCTGAAATCTTCCAGACCTTCAAGCACACCTATCAGCTGCTGCATGAGCGCGGGTGTTTCGGCGCTCCAGCGTTTTTTCACCGCCTTCGGTTCATAGCTGTCAGGAGCCACGAAGAAGAATTTGGCATGATCCCAGAGGTCTGACACAAAGTTGATGCGACCTTTGACCATGGCGACCGCGCGTGTGATATATTCTTTGGAGAAATCGGCGGGATTGACACCATGCTGTTCCAGAACGGGTATGAAAAGCTCGGCGAGTTTTTCATCAGGGAGCTCCTGCAGATATTTGTGGTTGAACCATTTACCTTTCTCGAAGTCAAATTTGGCACCGGATTTCGAGCAGTGGCTGAAGGAGAATTTCTGAATCAGCTCGTCCATGTTCATGATTTCGGTGTCGTCGCCGGGATTCCATCCGAGCAGTGCGAGGAAGTTTATCACCGCCTCAGGCAGATAGCCTGCTTCGCGGTAGCCTGACGATATGTCGCCCGATTTGGGGTCATGCCATTCAAGCGGGAACACGGGGAAACCGAGGCGGTCGCCGTCGCGTTTGCTCAGTTTCCCTTTGCCGTCGGGCTTGAGCAACAGCGGCAGATGCACGAATTCAGGTCTGGTATCAGCCCATCCGAAAGCTTCATAGAGAAGCACATGGAGCGGAGCCGAGGGGAGCCATTCTTCGCCGCGGATGACGTGGGTCACTTCCATCAGGTGGTCGTCAACGATGTTGGCGAGGTGATATGTGGGCAGGTCGTCCGCGCTCTTGTAGAGCACTTTGTCATCGAGAATCGAGGAGTTGATCACAACTTTGCCGCGGATAAGGTCGTTCACTTCCACGTCACGTCCCGGCTCAATGAGGAAACGGACCACATAGGGAGTGCCTTCGGCAATCAGGCGGTCTACCTCCTCGCGGGGCATAGTCAGCGAGTTGCGCATCTGTCCTCTGGTCGAGGCGTCATACTGGAAGTTGGGCTGAGCGGCGCGCGCTTTCTCCAGTTCTTCCGGGGTATCGAAAGCAATATAGGCTTTGCTGTTGTCAAGCAGTTGTTTGACATATTGGCGATAGATGTCGCGGCGCTGACTCTGTTTGTAAGGACCGTAAGAACCACCTTCGCGCACACCCTCGTCGATGGTTATGCCGAGCCATGCGAGAGCTTCGTTGATGTAGTCCTCGGCACCGGGCACAAAGCGCTGAGAGTCAGTGTCCTCGATGCGGAGAATCATTGTTCCGCCGTTCTGGCGGGCGAAAAGATAGTTGTAAAGGGCGGTTCTGACGCCGCCTATGTGGAGCGGACCCGTGGGGGAGGGTGCGAAACGCACTCTGACGGGGCGATTTGATTTTGTGTTCATTTTGGTAAATTTTTTTACAAAGTTATAAAAACTCTGTGTGTTATGCAAATCTGCAAAGGTCAGAATGCGTTCTTCTCCCCTTTGATGGCGTTAACCACGGTTTTGACAATGATTTTGAGGTCGAGCAGGAAAGTCCAGTGCTCGATATACCACACGTCGCGCTCCACTCTGCCCTGCATCTGCCACAGCTCCTTGGTTTCACCGCGGAAACCGGTCACCTGCGCCCAGCCGGTAATTCCCGGCAGAACAATGTGGCGCACCATGTACTGGTCAATCAGTTCGGTGTATTTCTCGGTGTGTTTAAGCATGTGGGGTCGGGGACCCACAACACTCATGTCGCCCTTGAACACGTTGATGAACTGCGGCAGTTCGTCGATGTTGGTCTTGCGGAGGAACTCGCCGACGCGGGTCTTGCGCGGGTCGTTTTTGGTAGCCTGCAGTGTGTCAGACTGTTTGTTGACCTTCATGGTGCGGAATTTGTAGCAGACAAACTCCTTGCCGAAATAGCCGGTACGTTTCTGCTTGAAGAATACCGGACCGGGCGAACTGAGTTTCACTGCAATAGCCACCGGAATGTAGATGATGGGGAAGAAAATCAGGAACGCGCCGGAGAATGCGATGTCGAAACCGCGCTTAAGCATGCGGTTATACCATTTGCTGACCGGCGACGGATGGGTGGCGAGCACAGGCGTGGTGCCCACGGAGGTCAGGTCGAAAATGCGGTTGAAATAGCGGTTGATCTGCGGAACGTAGTAGAACCGGATCATGTTGTCCTCACTGATTTTCAACACTTTGGCAAGGCTCTCACGATCCTCGCCTGACAGGGTGTAGTAAATTTCATCGGCGCCGTTTTCACGGACGAAATCCTCCAGTGCATCGATGTTGCCTCGGTAGTTGCCGGTGAAATCGGCAGGCTTGTAAGGGGCGAAGAAGCCGGTGATACGGTAGCCGTAGGCAGTGTTCTCCTCCATGTTCGACACCAGTTTGGCAGCCGTGGAGCCGGTGCCTATGATGATGACTTTCAGGTAGTTGTAGCCCTTTCGGCGGAAGTATTTCATTATCTCGCGGAACACCACCCAGCTGATGGGCAGCAGAACCAGATAGGAGATGAAGAAAGAGAATATCTGGTGGATAGGAACCGGCTGTATGTTCAGGTAAAGGAGGATGGCTGAGAAGGAGCAAGCTGTCAGCACCACAGCTGTCAACGCCTTGGCTATTATGCGGTCAGTGTGGATGGAGCGGTTTGCCAGCACATGGCGCGTGAAGAACACCGGCACGGGCAGATAAGCCACATTGACACACAGCAGCATCACGCGCGTGGTCAGATTGGTCTGCTCGCCGGGGTAATAGCGCATTATCATCATGAACAGTATGTTGATGATGAGGAAGTCAGCTATGATGAGTGATGGGACAATGAATTTGCCGTAACGTGATATTCGTGTCAAAATTCCGTTGGTTTACAGTTGGGAGTTTGCGGACGCCCAACGAAGCCCGGACGCTCCACGAAGCGTCCCTACATGGGCAATCGTTATTAGCGCAAGCAATAGATGGACGCACCGGGGGTGCGTCCATTTATCAGAGGTGTGAGTCTATCAGGTTGATTTTCTGCTCTATAGAAACTATGTCCTCTTTCAGGCGGGCTATGCGGCGGTTCATTTCGCGCAACATGGAGTCGCCCGATTTCGATTTGGAACTGAAGAAGCCGAGGTTGTTCTCACAGGTGGCGAGTTCCGACTTGCGGGCTTCGTAGGCGCGCATCAGGCGGTCGCGCTCGCGCATCAGTTTGTTGCTGTCACCTGCCATTTCAGTCAGCGTAGCCTCGAAGTTGTTGTTGCGGTTGCGGTTCTCGCGCAGGCTGAAACGTTCGTAGAGCTTGTTGATTTCGCCGCGGAACGACTCGTAGAGCTTATCTTTCTCGGCGAACGGCACATGACCTATGGTGCCCCATGTTTCCTGAGCCGTCTTGATGGCTTTGAGCACTTCGCCGCGTTCGGTTCCGTCAGGAATTGCGGCGAGCGATTCAATCAGTTCGCGTTTGGCACGCAGGTTCTCCTGTTCGAGCTGACGGGTGCCGCTGACAGCCGCCTTTTTGCGGTCGAAGAAGAGGTCGCATGCGGCGCGGAAACGTTTCCACACGGCATCGCTCAGGCGTTTGGGCACCGAGCCTATGGTTTTCCACTCCTTCTGCAAGTTTATCAGGGCATCTGAAGCGGCGCGCCAGTCAGTGCTTTCAGCCAGTTTTTCGGCTTTTTCGCAGATAGCCACCTTCTTGCGGTAGTTCTCGTCGAATTCATCTTTGACACCTTTGAAATATGCCGCTTTCTGCTCGAAGAATTTGTCGCAGATGGCACGGAAGCTTTCGTAGAGTTCGTTGTTGACTTTCTTAGCTGCGAAACCAATCTTTTTCCAGCGTGCCTGAGCGTCCAGAATCTGCTTGGTGGCGTTTTCCCATGCGGCATGGTTGGCAAGCTGGTCGGTGGCTAAGGCGCCGAGTTCCTCTATGATGGCGCGTTTTGCCTCCTCGTTCTGCTGTTCCACCTGTTTGCGTTCCTCAAAGAAAGTCTGATATTTCTTGTTGATGATTGCTGACGCATCCTTGAACCGTGCCCACACTTCTTCGCGGACATCCTTAGCCACCGGACCTATCTCGCGCCATTTTTCATGCAGCTCCTGCAGGCGGCGGAAGGCTGTGATGACATCCGTCTCCTCGGTGAGGCGCTGAGCCTCGGCGATGATATGCTCCTTCGACTCCAGATTCTTGCGGAAGTCGTAGTCACGCAGTTCCTGATTCACTTTCAGCTGATCGTAGAAAAGCTCCACGGCATCCTGATATTGTTTCCAGATGTCAGTGACATGCTGTGGCGCCACGTTGCCCACGGTCTTGAATTCCTGCTGAATTTCGCGGAATCGGGGGAAGTTGCGGTTTATGTTGTCAGTGTCGGCGCTAAGGGCCTGGATTTCCTCAATGAGCGCTTTCTTTTTGGCGAGGTTCTTCTCCTGTTCAGCCTCGATCCGGGCGGCGAGCTGATTCTTTTTCTCCTTGATGATGCCAAGAATTTCCTTGAGTTTCTCCTCATCGGGGTCAGGCTGCACGGTGAACGTTTCAGGGTCGTTGCCAGCCTCGGTCCACGCCTTGCGCTCGGCTTCGGTTTCGTGGCGACGGATGTTGTAGAACACCTGTTTGAGCATACCCACTTCGTCGCGTGAAATTTCTTCGGGCGCGACTTCAGAGAGAGCCTGCAGTTTTTCCAATACTTCAGATTTAGTCAGTTCGGCGCGGGTGGCGTGAACTTCTGTCTCGGATGTGCCGTTCTCAACGGTGATGACCATTTCGGCATCATTTTCAATGAGATTTTCCGGCTGATGGGAAGTTTCCATAATCAAGGGTTAAATGGTTGGTTTCCGATGCCGCAGAACAAAGCAACCGGCAAGCGGGGTTAAGTTTCACAATGATGGTGCGCCCACTCCGCCGTGACGGATTGAAACGCGAGCCAAATTTAGAGAAAATAATCCAATCGGACAAATAATTTGTTAAAAAAAATGAATAGAGCCGACAATATGTTACGACATATATCTTCTTTATGCCTTGATTGGGAAAAGGAAAGACTACACATCTAAATCTGACGGCTGAACTGATTACTCCACATAAAAAACCAAACCCGATAGCTTGAAACCAGAGGCTACCGGGAATAAACATTGCAAATATAATGTTTTTTTTGTGGTAAACAAATATTTATGGTAAAAAATTGATGTAAGCCCTATGATTTTTGATTAGTTAGATTTTAGAGAGAACTTATCTTATTGCAAACACCGGTAACGTCACCTAAACCATACAATAGTGATACTCCATCAATGTCAAGCCACGTTAAGAGAGTTAATATACGAGAGTATCGGTTAAGAGCATACGATGTATCAATAACGTTTCTATTGATACCCTTCCCAAAACAGATCGGCTCATGGTGGGCTATTCGGTTACGAAGATTATTAATGTAGTCAAGTTCTTGAAATATATAAGTGTTATCGTATTGATGAAATCTGGTTGAACGAGGCTTGTTCGGAAAAACCGACAGAAGGTTTTGTCCCATAAGATTATACTGGACATTTGAAAACATATACTTCTATACGCCAAACTCCATTTCTGAAAGTAGTTTGTTATGGCTATATGTATACGATCTCAGCAATCCTTCGTATGCTTTCTTAATTATTCGTGTAGTTTTTTCAACCCTATGTCTGAATAGAACTTTCCGTTTGGTAAAATCAAATCCCTTAGCCAATCACTTCCGTCCTGAGCAACATAATGTCGGTTAATTTTATTACGCAAAGCCACTTCAAAACATCCGACAACAGCTAATAATTCTTGCGAAAGCCTGATGTTATACCTATATAAAGTCATGGCTTTACGAGTATTAGAATTACAAGCTGCGAGATACCTCCTCATCCTGTCTGTAGAAATTATATCTTCAAATTCGGTGTAACCATTATTTTTGCCTCTATAGATAGAATACAAAATTACAAAATAAATTCAGAAGAACAATATTTAAAACAATTATAAATCCAATCGAAAATATGAAAGCCCCCGGCAGGCGGTTATGCAAGCCGGGGGCAGTTTTGTTAGTTTTGTATTACAATTTAGAGGGCAACTTTGACGGGAGTCTTGCCGGGAGCGGTAATCAGATAGATACCTTTAGCCAGACCGGAAATCTTGCCACCCATGGCGGTTGCTACGAGGCGACCGGAGATGTCGTAAACGCTTACTTCAACACCGGGAGCTACAATGATGTCGCCGCCTTCGAAACTGATTTCATCGCCGATGGCAATGGTTTCAACGCCGGTTGACACTTTGACTGTCACATCGCAGTGAGCCTCGAGTCCGTTGCCGTTAGATATGGCTTCGATGGTGGCTGTTCCGGGAGCAACGGCGGTAACCAAGCCCTCGTCATCCACGGTGGCTACTTCCGGGTCGCTTGAGCTCCATGTAACGCTCTTGTCCTCCATCTTGGCAGTGCCGACCGAGGCTATAAGTTGCTCTGAATCATCTGTTTCGAGAGTAATCTCAGTCTTGTCAAGCACAATGTGAGGCACTTCGATGGTGTACTGTGCGCAGAAGCCTTTGTCAGGTGTGTTGGTGGTGTAAATCTGATAGAGCTCAACTTTGTAGGGGTTGATCTGGCGGGCAATCAGGTTACATCCGTTACCGGTCTTGCCTGTGGGTGCATAATCACCGGTATAATCCTGAGCATGAAGAACATTCCCTTCATCATCGCTCATAACCCAGAAGTTGGTCCAGTTTGCAGGACCTGCCATGCGCACCTGCATGCGGTGTTCGCCGAGGTTGAATACTGCAAAACCATTCTGGCTTTTTTCTGCCCAACCTGAAGGCATATCTTTTGAAGGTACAGTCAGATAGGCAGCTTTGCCCTTATTTACATAACCGATTTCAGTGTACATGCTACCTGTACGATAGTAGAACAGATTTGCCACATTGCTGTCAGTTACATCTTCCATGCTGCTCACTGAAGGAATTGCAGTTGCAGTAGAGTTGGCTTGGCTGAACTGGGCTGCGGTGGCATTTGCAGTGACATGCTGTTCGCCATTCTTTATCCAGATGGGTATGGGAGCCTTTTCAGCAGTGGATGTGAGGTAGAACAGACCACCTTCCTCGCTCATGAAGTCGCCGATGGCGTTACCGACCATGTCATATCGGTCGCCGGTCCAGTTGCTGTTGGTAGGCGTATGTAATGTCAGATCTGTTATTGTTGAGAAGTCAGCTGAAATCAACTTAACACTATCCCAATGTTCACCTAAAGCATCAGTAGTTGTGGGGAATATGGGAGCGATGATTATGTTACCTTTGTCGTCGATAGCCAGACCTTTGTTCATGGTGAATGACTCAGGGAGTGTAACGTCATGATAACCGCTTTCATCCATGGTGTAAAGAATATTTCCTGCAGGGAGATAGCATTTGCCGTTAAGCGCGCTTCCTGAACGAACTACGCCGTTACCACCGGGCAAACCCTGTTTGATCCAGTCCTGAGTTACGCAGAAATCTGCTTTATATATGTCAAAATCATTCGGCTCTACGGTCACAGTGCAGGTTGCGGTGACTCCGTTGGTGGCTGTAACGGTGATTGTTGCGGTGCCGAGCTGATGAGCGGTAATGACACCATCATTGGTTACAGTGGCGATGTTTTTGTCAGAAGAGCTGAATGTAATAGCGGGATATGTTGCATTTTCGGGGAGTACGGTAGCTGTCAGGGTCTCTGACTCGCCGCGGATTATGCTCAACTCGGTGTTGTCAAGTTTGATTTCAGAAACCTCAACCGGAGGAACTACTGTTACTGTGCAAGAACCTGATACACCGGTGTGGGCTGTGGCTGTGATTGTGGTCACACCGTCGGCAATCGCGGTCACCACACCTTTGCTGTCAACGGTGGCTATTTCAGGATTGCTTGAACTCCATGTCAGAGTCTTGTCAGTAGCATCAGCAGGGGTGATGATTGCTGTCAGTGTAGCTGTTTCACCGCGAATGATTGAAATCTCAGACTGCTCGAATGATACTGCTGTAACAGGATTGTGGAAGCTTACGTTTACCTCGCAGGTGGCAGTCAGTCCGTTGCCGTTTGATTTGGCAGTGATGGTTGCTTTGCCGGGAGCTACAGCGGTAACGTTGCCTTCGGCGTCAACTGTGGCAACATCGGGGTTGCTTGAGGTCCAAGTTACTGATTTGTCAGTCATTGTGGAGATGCCTACAGAAGCGGCAAGCTTCTGTGAATCGCCTACGATTAAATCCAATTCGGTTTTGTCCAGCTCTATGTAAGGGATCTCGATGGTGTACATCGCGCAGAAGCCCCTTGCAGCACTGGTCTTGAAAGGAGCAGTGATAGTATTGGTGTTGTAAATCTGATAAAGCTCGACTTTGTAGGGGTCAATCTGGCGGGCGATAATGTTACATCCGTCACCTGTTTTACCATTGGAAGCATAATCACCGGTATAATCCTGAGCATGGAGAACATTTCCTTGTTCATCGGTCAAAACCCAGCAGTTAGTCCAAACTGCAGGACCTGCCATGCGCACCTGCATGATTTTTCCACCGAGGGTGAATACGGCGAAACCGTTCTGGCTTCTCTCAGTCCATCCGGTGGGCAAGTTCTTTGGAACAGGCAGATATGCAGCTTCTCCGCTTTCGTTTACATAACCGATTTTGGTATAATCACTACCTGTGCGATAATAGAACAGATTCGCAACATTAGCGTCCGTTATATCAGCCATGCTGCTCACTGAGGGAATCGCGGTTGCCATATTGTTGGCAGCAGGGAAATTAGTTGCAGAAGGGGCATTTGCTGTGACATGCTGTTTGCCGTTTTTTATCCAGATGGGAACGGGATATGTATCACCACTGGTTACTAAATAGAACAGACCGCCTTCCTCGCTCATAAAGTCACCGATAGCGCTGCCAACATTATCATATCTTCCACTTGCCCAATCGCTGTTAGTCGGGGCAGCCAATGTAATATCTGTCACAGTTTTGAAGTCGGCAGAAATTAATTTAACTTTAGTCCAGTTAGTTGCGCTTGTGGGGAATGCCGGTGCAACAATTATGTTCCCTTTGTCGTCAACCGCCAGACCTTTGTTCATGGTGAATGTCTTTGGTAATGTTACTTTTTTATAACCGGATCCATCCATGGTGTAAAGCTCTGAACCTGCAGGGAGATAGCATTTACCGTTAACGCCGCTACCAGAGCGGACCGCTTTATCCGCACCGGGCAAGCCCTGCTTAATCCAGTTCTGAGTCACTACCACATCCTGCGCGGTCATGGCACCGGCAGCCAAGATGGCTAATCCAAGTGCAAGTTTGCGTAAAGTCAGTTTCATGATACTGATTGTTTTTAATGATTAATTTAGTGTTTATTAATGTATATTATTGTCTGTTTTAAGGAGCAGATTGTAAGGTGCTTGAAAATCTTTCCAAATTTACACCTTTTAAATGAAAAACCAAAGCAAACATCTGTAATTTTAGGATTTTCAACTAAAATTTGTAATTTTTCACAAACGACTATTAACTACCGACTAAAAACTCGGACGCTCCACGAAGCTTCCCTACAACTATCACCTCTTCCAGAACGAGGAGGTGAAAAGCACGAGCACGGTGAAGAGTTCCAGACGCCCTATGAGCATGAGCAGTGCCATGGCATATTTTGCGGGGGCTGCGATTGAGGCATAGTTGCCGCCGAATCCCTCAAGCCCTATGCCTATGTCAGCATTGCTGATGCATGCCAGCGAGGTGAGGATGGAGTCAAGCATGCTGTCGCCGAACAACATCAGCACAAATCCGCCCAAGACTATTGATGCTATGTAGATGACCATGAACACCATCACTTTGTTGACAAGTTCCGGGGGCACCACCTTGTTATTATAGGTCACCGAGCGCACGGCGTTGGGGTGAAGTACGCGGTAGATTTCGTTGCCGATGTTCTTGAAAACAAAGATGCCGCGGTCAAGTTTGGAACCGCCGCTGGTGGAGCCGCTGCAGGCGCCGGTGAACATCAGCAGGAAAATGATGAGCATGACCGGGGTACCCCACTGTTCTACACCGCTGACAGTGAAGCCGGTTGAGGAGATGACTGACACAACCTGAAACAGGGTGTCGATGACTCCGGAGCCGAGCATGCGGAACTGACCGCTGAACAGCATGATGATGGTGACGGCAGCCGTAGCCCATGCCACAACCTTGACGTAGGATCGGAATGCCTCGCTCTGCCATGTGGCGCGGAAATGACCGGTGCTGAGCTTGTAGATGGTGCCGAAGTTGACGCCGCCGATGAACATGAACAGGGTGAGGATGCACTTGACATAGTCCGAGTGCCAGTGGTTGATGCCGTCAGGATTGGTGGTGAAGCCGCCGGTGCTCATGGTGCTGAACGAGTGGCACAGGGCGTCGAACAGGTTCATGGGACCTGCCCACAGCAGCAGCGTCAGCACAACGGTGAGAATGATGTAGCAGAGCCAGAGCGTCATGGCGGTCTGGCTGACGCGCGGACGTATCTTCTCGTGGGTGATGCCGGTGACCTCGGCGTTGAACATCTGCATGCCGCCGGAGGAGTTGAGCATGGGGAGAATGGCGAGCGTGAACAGTATGATTCCCATGCCGCCTATCCACTGCATCAGCGACCGCCACAGCAGTATGCCGTGGCTCACATCGGAAATATCCGTCAGGACCGATGCGCCTGTGGTGGTGAAGCCGCTCATGGAGTCGAAGAAGGCATCGGTGAAACTGAGGTGTGGCGAGCCTGCCATGAACGGTATCAGCCCGAACAGCGAGAACACAAGCCACACCAGCGAGGTGAGCAACACCCCTTCGCGCTTGCCCATGTCAGGGAACCGCGGCTTGATGAAATAGGTCATGGCGAGTCCGGCTGCAAAGGTGATGCAGGCGGTAATGGCAAAGCAGAGGGTGTCGCTCTCGCCGTAGATGACGGAGGTGAGCAACGGCAGCAGCGTGAACCCGCTCTCGACGAGTAGCAGCAGCCCGATGATGCGAAGCACCATCAGTATGTTGATTCCGGGGCGGTGGCGTTTGGCTGCAGATCGTATCATCACCAGCGGAAGTTTTGGGTGTAATCGGTTCGGTTGCCGCATGCGTCAGTGACGGTGACACGGAGCTTGTGATCGGCTCCGCGCTTCACTTTGCCGGCACGCAGGTCGTAGGTGAGGGTACCTGACTTGCCGTCAAGCTCCATCAGCACGAAGTTGCCGTCGATTTCGCCGCGGTAGGTTTCCACACCGCTGAGATTGTCCGAAATCTTGACTGCCACTTTGTTGTTACGCGCCCACTGCTGCTGATTGACTGGGCGCACGGTGGGGGCGGTGGCGTCGGTGGCTACGGCATATCGTCCGAAGCGGTTCACGTCGGCTCGCAGTCGTCCCTCAGGGGTGTATTCGGCGCTGACGGTGCTGCGCGAGTTGCCGCTCAGACGAACCATGCATAACTTCGACGGGTCAGTGACTTTGCCGCTGACAGGCAGTTCGATGGTGATGTTGTTGGCGAGGGGCACCTCCGGATCGCCTATCTTCACGATGGGCGAGAGGTAGCCCTCGGCAGGGGTGGAGGTTACGTTAAACCAGATGTCGTCATAGAGCACTCCGGAGGGGAGCTCCACCTTTATGTCGTCGACATTATAATAATGGTAGCCGCGATAGTCGAGGCGCCATGCGTCGTGCTCGCGCGGTGCTATCTCCTGCTTTTTGCCGCGGATGGTGAACGGCACCTCGCGGGTGTTGCCGAACTCGTCGGTGAGGGTGAACACGCATTTGTAGGGGCGCTCCTCGGCAATGTCGATGATGCCGCTGTCAGTGGCTTTTATCATGAAGCCGAGCGGTTGGGTGGGGGGCACATAGGTCCACATCATCCACCTGCCGTGGTTGACCACGTCGCCGTAGTAGGCGACGGTGTTGACTGCGCGTGTCTCGTCCATCTCATAGCTGTCGATGACCCGCTCGTAGATGACTTTGCCGTCGACCGAAAGGGTCATATACTTTACGCCGTAGATGTTGGCGGTGCCGGTCATGCGGTCGAAAGCGTTGATGGCAGGGATCACCTTGCCCCATGCGGTGAATCCTTTCCGGGTTTCTGCGGCGCCGAGGAGTGCGCCCTTGGCAGTGCCGTTGACCATGCCTGAGTCGCCGTGGGGATACAGCCCTATGTGGCGCACTTCAGGCGCGGTGCGGTCATTGAAGATGTCGCGCATGTAGGGGATGGGGTCGAGGGCGTGTCCGGTGAGATTGTCGCGCAGCTCGAAGTGGACGTGCGGACCGAACGAGTGTCCGGCATTGCCGCTCAGGGCTATTACATCGCCCCGCTTCACGGGAAACTGCTCCGGCGGAAATTCCATGTCGACGGCGAACTGCTCCAGCTCATACTGGCGCGCCTTGACAACCTTGTCGACTGCCGGGGTGAAGGCTTCGAGGTGACCGTAGACCGTTGTGTAGTTGAGGTGAGGATGTGTGACATAGACAGCGCGCCCGTAGCCCCACGGTGAAACGGATATCCGGGAGATGTAGCCGTCGTCGGCGCTGTGCACATCCCATCCGGTGCGTCCCTGAGTCTTGAAGTCGACACCGGCATGGAAATGGTTGGGGCGAAGCTCGCCGAAGTTACCTGCCAACAGCGCCGGAATATCGACCGGTTTGCGCAGCTGATGCTTCTGCTGCTTTTGCTGCGCGCCGGCAGTGAGGGTAAATAATGCTAATATGATGAAAAAAAATCTGTGCCGCATGGATGATGACCTAAATTTATCACAAAATTAATCATTATTCGGCAGCAAATTGCTTTTCTGTGAAAATAATTATAGCGGAGTGCATAAAATTTGCTATTTTTGCATAAAATTTTCATACATCATTGTCAATGCAGGAAAAAATCATTATTCTTGACTTCGGCTCGCAGACCACACAGCTCATAGGGCGACGTGTGCGCGAACTGAACACTTATTGCGAAATTCTCCCTTACAATAAGTTTCCGGAGAACGACCCCTCGGTGATAGGGGTGATTCTGTCAGGTTCCCCCTTCTCGGTCTACGATGAAAAGGCGTTCAAAATCAACACCAAGGAGCTCCGCGGCAAACTGCCGGTGCTGGGCATCTGCTTCGGCGCACAGCTGCTCGCCTATCAGAACGGCGGCAATGTGGAGGGTGCCCCCTCGCGTGAGTACGGACGTGCCCATCTGACTGAAATAGACCCGGAGTGCCGCCTGTTCGCGGATATTCCCAAGGGCACACAGGTGTGGATGAGCCATGGCGACACCATCACCGAACTCCCGGCTGACTTCCATGTGACCGCCTCTACTGACAGCGTCAGATTCGCGGCATTTCAGGCTGACGGCGAGCAGACCTACGGCGTACAGTTCCACCCCGAAGTGTATCACACCGAGGATGGGCTGCAGCTGCTGAAAAACTTCGTGGTCGGCATCTGCGGCAGCCGTCAGCAGTGGAACCCTGAGTCGTTCATAGAAACAACCGTGGCTCAGCTCAAGGAGCAGCTCGGCGACGACAAGGTGGTGCTCGGGCTCAGCGGCGGCGTGGACTCGACCGTGGCAGGCGTGCTGCTCAACAAAGCCATAGGCAAGAATCTGACCTGCATATTCGTGGACCACGGTCTGCTCCGCCTCAATGAATTCAATGAGGTGATGGAGGACTACAAAGGTCTGGGACTCAATGTGATAGGTGTGGATGCTTCGGAGAAATTCTTCTCGGAGCTGAAAGGTGTGACCGAGCCTGAGCGCAAACGCAAAATCATAGGCAAAGGTTTCATTGACGTGTTTGACCGCGAGGCATCGAAACTCACCGATGTCAAGTGGCTTGCACAGGGCACCATCTATCCTGACTGCATAGAGTCGCTGTCGATAACCGGCACCGTCATCAAGAGCCACCACAACGTGGGCGGGCTCCCCGAAAAGATGCACCTGAAGCTGTGCGAGCCGCTGCGCCTTCTGTTCAAGGATGAGGTCAGAGCGGTGGGTCGTGCGCTCGGAGTGCCCGAACGCCTTATTGGTCGTCATCCCTTCCCCGGACCCGGACTGGCGGTGCGTATTCTCGGTGACATTACCCCTGAGAAGGTGCAGATTCTCCAGCATGCCGACCATATTTTCATTCAGGGTCTGCGTGACTGGGGCTTATATGACAAGGTGTGGCAGGCAGGCACCATACTGCTGCCCGTGCAGAGCGTGGGCGTGATGGGTGACGAGCGTACCTACGAACAGGCTGTTGCCCTGCGTGCGGTGACCTCCACCGACGCCATGACTGCCGACTGGGCGCGTCTCCCCTACGAATTCCTCGCCAAGGTGTCAAACGAAATCATCAACAAAGTGCGCGGTGTCAATCGCGTAACCTACGATATCTCCTCTAAACCGCCGGCAACAATAGAGTGGGAATAATTTACCCACTCTGACCCTCAGATTAAAAGTTATTTTAATTAGTATAAATCAACCACTTAGCGCTGAACACACTGAATGCTAAGTGGTTGATTTTTCAACCAGTTTTCCAAAATTGTGCCCTAAAATTGTACCCTACACTTGTAGGATACAATTATTTTGAGTAATTTAGCCAGTGAATTAGAAAAGCGTCTAACTCAATGGCTAAGAAAAATATTAAACTAAACTACGCACTCAAAAGTGAAGCAGATAAAACTCAGCCTGCTTTACTTTATGTTATGTTTACGCTTGGTGGCAAAAGAAAGAAAATCAGCTTAGGCTACAAAATCGTACCTGAGTTTTGGGATTCTGAAACAAACAGAGTATTTATATCATCTAAGCAGACACAACTCCAACAGAGAGAAATGAAACGTATAAACAAATTCTTAACGCAATTTGAGCATTACGTTTCAACGATGATTGATGCCAATTATCTTGCAGATTACGAAACGCAGGTAGAACGTGCTGGCACCACTGAAAAATATGGTATCGTTGCAACCCTTAAACAAGCCATTGAAAAAATCAAAGGGGTGGAGACAGAAGAAGAAAAGAAGAATATCACCCCACTGGAATACTTTCATAAGGTAGTGGATGAAATGCCTAAAAAGGTTATCAGAAGAACCAGTAAGATAATTGAAGATAAGACAGTCGGGCACCACAGGATAGTGTTGAAAAGAGTTGAAAGATTTTTCAACTATAAACATTGGGTAGCATCATCATTCTCTATCTTCAACAAGAATTTTGAGTCTGACATGGAACATTGGATGTTAGGCGTTGAAGAATACTCAGCCAATACTGTAGCTGCTACATTTTCTGTCATGAAAATATGGTTGAAGCAGGCTGAAGAGGATGGCTTAATAACTGACAAATCGTTCCATTCGTGGAAATCAAAAGGCTCAGACGTTCAACACATATATTTGAATGAAGAAGAACTCAAAGCCATATATAATCTCAATTTTGAAGAAATATTAAAACTCCATCCAAATGCAAAGTATGAAGAAACCAGAGATATTTTCATAGTGGCAGCTCATATAGGTATCAGATATGGAGACCTCGCATCGCTCAATAAATCCAACTGGGATTTAGTAAATAAAACGGTTGAGGTACACACCCACAAGACTGGAGCAACTGTATTAGTACCTCTTACCTCAACAGTTATTGAAATATATAAAAAGTATAAAGGCAAATTCCCCATACCACGAGAAAAAGGGAAATTCAATGCACAGCTTCAAAAAATAGGCAAGTTGGCAGGGATAGACCAAACCATCTATATCAAAAAGAATGTTGGTGGCAAGATTGTGATTGAAGAAAAGAAAAAGTATGAGTTGATAAGTAGCCATACAGCACGCCGATCTTTTGCAACTAATCTTTATTTACGTTGTAAGGATGCACGTTTAGTAATGAATTTTACTGGTCACACTACTGAGGAAAATTTCAAAAAATATATCTGTGTTGACAGAAAAGAATACGTTGATATGGCACGAGAATATTTTGATTGATTACATTTCTTAACTAAAAATATTTCTCATTCTCGCAAAATTTTCGTAATTTCGTATAGCGGTAAAAGGAGTGCACCGCCTCCCACGTAGGGAGAGACGTACCTATTTAATATAGGCAACACCAGGCGTTCATACTGTACGATGGTCTAACTCCACAATATAAAAGTATGATTTTAAAGAGTTTCGACCTTGCGGATTCAACGGTTAAATTCGTATTTCTTTCTATCAATCGTAGTGTAGTTGGCAACAAAACCCTTCGTGAGTCTATCGCAAAGAGAGGGGTGCTAATGCCCCTTACAGTCATTCCAGTTGAGGAACTGGATGACGAAGTAAAACTTAAAGATGCCTCTACAAAACAGCCTATAACTAAGGCTGAAGCCCTTGGTGGTTTTGCCATTATTGAGGGGCAACACCGTTATTCTGAATTGCGACACCTCAACTTAATCAAAGAGCTTGGAACTGCTTATAGAGACCTTAAAACGACATTCAACTGCCTTATTGTTAGCAGGGATGAGGTGGGCAATGTCAATGAATACATCATTGAGTTGAATAGTTGCTCCAAAAACTGGAAATCGGGAGATTATATTGAAAATGCTACCGAGCAAATGGAAGAAGATTTGCTAATAAAGACTGTGAATCAGTTCAAAATGCACGGCTTCTCTATCAGCACTATAAGTAGATTTATTTGTTTTGATTCAAAGGCGATTACAAACAAATCACTGGCGGATTACACAAATAGCAATGGCAAGGTCGTATTTCGCAATGCAGACCCAATCAGAGCAATAAAACTTTACAAATCGTTGCGGTGGATGGGGTTTATAGATTCGTTCATTAAAAAGCGATATTTAATTGACTTCATAATTCACAAATACAAAGTTTCCAACAGTTTGAACCCAATTATGACTCGAATTGGCAAACTTAAACAAGCTCTTCGTCTGTCTATGTTACAAGATAAAGAGTGTGATATTTCAGTTGAAATTGAAAAGGCGATAGAGGCTGATTTTGCTGAATTTGTAAAAGAAAAAGCTCTTTCTCTCGATGATATTGCCAAGAGGGAGACGCAGGACTTTTTTGTAAATTTCGACAAGGACGATATTTGTGAATTTCTTGAGTGTGAGGAAGGTGTGTATAACAATTACTACTCCAATTCCTTAAAATCTGCCTAGACAAACCATTTAGGCTTTATCATTGCTTTAGCAAAAAACATTCAGTGTTATTTTTTGTGGGTGTTATGTTATATAACGCCCACACACTCAATGTACTCACTATCCATGTATCCACGCTTTGAGAACTTACTTAAAGTAGGTTTGAAAGGGTATATATGGATCGTCGTGAGATGCAAAATTTTTTCTGAGAAATTTTAAAATAATCCTACTAAGTCATCTAATCTTTTTGGACTTACTGATATTTATTGTATATATGTAAAAAATAATTTTATAAAATATTGAAATCATGAATAATAACAAAAGACAGTACAGAGAATTAGATGCTGTTACAAAACAGAAAATCAGTCAAAAATTAAAAGGTAGAAGCAAAGCGACTACCCACAAGGAGAATATCAGCAGTGGTATGAAAAAATACTGGGAAACCATACCCAATAAGCCTAAAGACTTGAAATAAAATGTTTAACTTAATTTGAAATGAATATGAATGAAATACCTTTTACAAGATTACCCACCAAACTAATATTTGCTCTTGATAGTGATTTAGTAAAGATGTTAGCTCTATTGATACAACAAGAGAGTTTATGGAAAAATAAAAAGCAATTATCTAAAAATGACAGTTATTACAAGTCAATGGATGAGTTTGCACAGGTGTTCAGAAGGCCAAACAAGCAAGATGTTAGACTAATGCTACAGACACTCCAACGTTATAATTTTATTGAGATTATACCCAACGAGAACAAAAACCAACCTAACTACTATCGTATATGTTGGAATAAAATTGCAGAATATAACGATATACCTATTCAAGAACTCACAGAATCCCCAATGATAGAAACTGCGAAAAGAACCAGTAAAAAGAAGATTAAAGATAGTACAGTTTCGTATCAGCAAAGCAAAAATGATAGTACAACATCGTACCAACAAGATAGAGATTTGATAGTACAAAACTGTACCACAACTATAGATAACATTTTAAATAAAAATAACAATATTACTATAGATAACAGTGAAATTACGAAATCTCCACTTTACGATGAGTATAAGAAACGAGTTGAAGAACTGTTATTAGACTATCAACAAGAGTCAGATTACATCGTTGCACTGGATAAATTCTCAAATATTGAGAGTATCTTAAAACTAGCAACGAAACATGTTCCAATGTCAGAAATTGAAGTTTATAACTCTCAACTATCAAAAGCATCAATAGCACATGAACGTAGAGGTTGGAATGTATTACTAGATAATATAACAGACGATATGATGCAACGATACCATATCACCAATATACACAATGTTAGAACTCCATCTAACCCTCAACAGTTTAAAATAATCCTCAACGATCTGCTAGGAAAAACAGACCTCTATATCAGTTCTGAGTACTGGGAAGAACTAACAGCAAGCATAGAAAAGTGGATTATACACCAATGGGAAAGGTGTATTATTAGTTATGATCTCCAACTAGAATATATAGATAAAATATATTCCAAATTGGCAAGTTAATCAGCTTGTTTCTTACGACCTCTACCTCCACTTTTTGATAACAACTGACCTTTGCGAATAGTACATTTAAAATTCTTATAAGGTTTTTCTGGAGATAATCCAAAATTTCTCAATGCACCATAAGAGATACCCAGTTGTTGAGGTGTAAAATATTCATACATATTTGCTATACTTCCAAAATAATGATGCTCTCCATTAATTTCAAGGTGTATAACAGTACGTTCTACTTTTTCTAATGTTGATGTGGTTGGCATAGTTTATTTATATTTGAGTGCAAAGATACAACTAATATTACACCAAATAAAATAATGTCATCTTTTTAAGATTCTTTAGCTGTTAAAAGTTGCAGGTATTAAATATATGTAATACCTTTGCATTGTCAAACGAAAACAAAAACTCTTAAAATTCTCAGATATGATAAACGCTATCGTCATCAACAATTCAACTGCCAATCGTGCTAATGTTATCGCAGTACGTACCCAATCAACTGAAATGGGTGTAATGAAAGCAATGCTGATTGACACTCTAAAAGTAAAACTGGCTAATGGTATCGCTCACTTCATTTTCAAAAAGAAAGATGGTTGTTATCGTGAGGTGTGGGGTACAACTCAAACCAACATAGCAAATGCCAAAACTAATGGCAGAGGTATCAGCAGGGAAGCCTATAAAACAACAGCATATTTTGACGTTGAGTGTGGGGCTTGGCGTTCATTTCGCTGGGAAAATTTAGTACAAGTTTTCTAATAGTGAAAAGAGGGAGGTAAAACTGCCTCCCTCAAATATTCACAAATTCATAAATTTGAATATAATCTCAAAATCAAACTCTTATTAAAAGTATAACAACAGAATCATTCACTAATATTAAAAATCCACGAAAATGAGCGTACTTAACTCACATACAACCGCTGATTACTTAGAATGGAATACAATGCTTAACCTTATCAGAAAATTATATAGAGACGGGGACTATCGTATGAGTTTATTCATTGGAGCAGGGTGTTTCTTTGGTATAAGAGTTAGTGATTTACGAAAACTCACATGGTCTATGTTGTTGAGTGATGATAAGTTTATTATCAATGAGCAGAAAACTGGCAAGCGTAGAATTGTTAAAATAAACTCAGACTTTCAGAAACATATTAAACAGTGCTACGAGGCTCTTAAAATCACCAATATGTATGAGGCTTGTTTCTTATCTCGTAAAAATATGGTGATGTCAACTCAACGAATCAATGTGAAGTTGAAAGAGATTAAGAAGCGTTATAACGTGAAAATTGATAACTTCTCTTGCCACAGTTTGCGTAAGGCTTTTGGAAGAAAAGTTTTTGAATCAAGTGGCGAAAATGCACAAATGGCACTTGTAAAACTTTCAGAATTATTTAATCATTCTAGTGTAGCCATAACCAAAATTTACTTGGGATTGAGGGAAAAAGAACTGTTAGAAACATACGATCTACTGGATTTTTAATACAGCTATTAAATAATCGCCATAAACAGAGGGTATCTTTCAAAGAAAATTGCTAACTTTGCACCTGCAAACCCATTAGGGTGAGCAGACATACATAGAAAGCGTTTTCGCTTCATTCTACTGGAGAAACCTAGGAAATTTCAACCATGTAATACAGAATGAAGGTGAAAGATGCTCTCTTTGGCTTGTATTATCATACCCTATGATATACGGTCAAAGTGGAGTCCGTTTCACTTATCTGTATTCTTGGCTATCCTAGGGCCACTCCAGTAAGATAGGTGGAAATACTGGCTCCACTTTCTTGTGTGGCTTCCAATCATTCACAATCAAAACGCATCGCAGAGCCATAGATGCAGAAGAAAACGCCTATGGCAAATAAAGTAAACGAGCAGGTTGAACGAAAGAAACCTCTTATCACACCACCACAAAAGAAGCCACTGACCGCTCCCGCAAAACCAGTTCTTCCTATTCAGAATCAACCTAATAAAAAACGATTAAACGATTAAGTTATGGCACTGATCAACTGTCCTGAGTGTGGACATCAGATGTCTGACACAGTAAAGAAATGCCCCAACTGTGGGTACAAACAACCCAATATATTCCAATACAAGGGCTTCAAGAATCTCTATATTGGGTTGCTCCTTTCCGTCATATCTTTAGGTTTACTTATATTAGCAATGCCTACCATGAGTGGGTTCAGTATGAGTTCGGAAATATACCTAACGGAAGATGACTTTTGGTACGGAATATTGGAAGTCGTGGGGTCATGTATTCTTTTTTTCTTTGGATGCAAATTTTTCAAACGATACACATCTCAAACGAACAAAATTGTACTTATATTCATCGGAATTGCAATTTTAGGAACCGCTATCAATATGCTTTGTCATGGTGTAAAGTTGAAAGATGATTACTTCTCTTACAATGAAAATATTGAGAATAATCCAAGTGATAATTCAATCAATTCTACCATAGGAGAGTACGAGTTTGTAGATTCTGACAACGACACATGGGTTCTAATATTAAACGGAGATGAAACAGCTAATTTACACATAAAAAACGGCAGAGAGTATTATGGAACTTGGGAAAAGTGGATTGATGAGATAGTTTGGATTCGACTTCCTTATGATGACGCGCCTAGATTGAATATAAAAGGCGATGGTCGTGAAAAAACATCTCTGTTTATAAATGATGGCTTCATCTATTTTGATGGCACAGCGTCAAAATCAAAGAACCCACGCATGCGACTACCCATTACAAAAGTAAAATAAATTTTAAAGGTGTGTGGTTCCGGCAAACTATGTTTGCCGAAATCACCCACCTCAATACTACAAATAAAAATGAAGAAATATATCAGTTTATTGTTCTGTGTCTGCTTTGTTCTCGTTGTTGCTTGCAACTCAAAGCATACAAATAACCCAACTAAAACAGAAGACTCCGCAGAAGCCTCTGAGTTTTATAAAAAGGGGGTTGATGCTCTTAATCAACAAAATTATGAACAAGCTTTAACACTGTTCATAAAAGCATCTGAAATGGGAAATGCAGAAGCTATGAACGATTTGGGAGTTATGTACTCAGAAGGTATTGGAGTAGTACAAGATTATTCCAAAGCGTTTGAATGGTATAACAAAGCTGCCCAAGCAGGTTTGCCAGTTGCACAAGCAAGCCTAGGTATATGCTATCAGTTTGGAGAAGGTACAGACATAGATTTACAGAAGGCTGTTGAATGGTATAAGAAAAGTGCAGAACAAGGTGATATGAGAGGTCAATATAATCTTGGAAATTGTTATTTTTTTGGTGACGGTATTGCTGAAGATTACAGAACTGCAAATAAATGGTATCTGAAATCAGCAGAACAAGGGTACGCAATGGCTCAATACTGTATGGGAATGTCTTACTACTTTGGAGATGGAATCAATCAAGATTATAAAGAAGCCGTAAAATGGTTTAATCTTTCTGCAGAACAAGGGTATGATAAAGCACAATATAGTTTAGGGTTATGCTATTCCAAAGGAAGAGGCATAGAACAAAATACAGAACTGGCGTTGAAATATTATACTCTAGCAGCTAAACAAGGAAACGAGAAAGCAATAAAAGCATTAGAATGATAATATTCACTAAGATACAAAAGTGAATATTGAAAAAATATCGTAATTTGCTGAAATAACGCATTATACATTATATTTAAGAGTCGTTGAGGTAAAAAACAGCCTCAACGACTTTCATTTTTATAATAAATCAGACAAAAGTGAATATTGAAAACTCTCTAACATAGCAATATATCCAGTAAAAATCACTACCTTTGCACTATCGTAATTGAGGTACCATTTCAGATTAATTCATTTCAAATCTCAGAAATGAAGCTAATCTACAGAATGTTAGCCTCAACCAGTTTTTAATAATTGTACCCTAAAAATGTACCCTGCCAATGATTAGAACAGCATATAGTCCGGATAATCAACACTTCCATATTACCGAGTGGGAGTAACCTCCCTCTTGAAAATTTCAGCGACACCATCAGAGCGATAGAAGAGTGTTAAAAATTTGTAAGTAAGAAATTTTTTATTAATTTTGCGCTTACAAACTTTCATGCTAACCAATCGCTCAAGTTCTCCATGCGTTTCCATCGACTGATGACATCCAAAACGTTAGCCCGGCTTGTCAACATCTATCTGATGTTGGCAGTCCTGTGCGTGTTGTCGTTTGCTGCGTCGGCTCAGGAAACGGCTCAGGAAAAGAAACCGCTCTATGTAGGCGTGAAAACCAACATGCTCTACGATGCGGCACTGGTGCCCAACATAGGCGCCGAGTTCTATGCCGGTCGTAACATCACGGTTGGCATAGACTGGATGTATGCGTGGTGGAGCAAAAAGAACCGCAGCCGCTACTGGCGCATCTATGGCGGTGACATCAATGCGCGATACTGGTTCGGATCCGCTGCCAAGGAGAAACCTCTGAGCGGACATCATGCCGGAGTGTATGCCGGTTTGTTTACTTTCGACTTTGAATGGGGCGGAACCGCCTACATGGGTGGTAGCCCCGGACATAACCTCTGGAAGCGCCCCATGGTCAATGTGGGCTTGGAATATGGTTACTCATTGCCCGTAGCCCGTCATCTGAACATTGATTTCACCATTGGGGTGGGATATATAGGAGGCACAGTGGAGAAATTCAGTCCCGCTGATGGTACCTATGTCTGGGAGTCGACAACGCATCGCTCATGGATAGGTCCGTCAAAGGCTGAAGTGTCGCTCGTGTGGCTCTTGGGAAACGGTAATGTCAATGCAGGGAAAGGAGGCAGGAAGTGAACCGTAGTGGCATCGTGCGCCTGTTTGTGTGTGCGGTTTTGGTGCTGTTGACCGCCGCCTGCAACCATCGTGAGTTCGATTATCAGCTGCCGTCGGCGCGTGTGCCGGTGGTGGTGGAATTCAACTGGGAACTGGATCAGGATGCCGCCCCTGAAGGTATGACGGTCTATTTCTACCGTTCCGGCTCCAGCCGTGCCATTGCTTACGATTTCAACGGTAGGGATGGAGGCTCGCTGACACTGCTTCCGGGCACATACAGTGCCATTTGCCATAACAATGATTCTGATGTGCACGGATTCGTGGGCTATCACTCTTTCGACGAATTCGGTCTGCGCCTTAACGACCATCGCACTGCCGGCAACGCCCAGAGCTTCCCCGCTCAAAGGGCTGACGGGGTGGATGAGCGCATAGCCTACACTCCTGACCTGATGTGGGTTTCGAGCATACCTGTGTTCGTTATTGAACCGTCAGATAACCCCGATGTGAAAAGCCGCACTCCGGTGGTACTCCGGTTCGATATGCAGCCGGTGGTCCACCATTACACCGTGCATATCACCAATCCTATTAATTTCAACAAGTCTGTGGAGGTGCATGCCACAATATCGGGCATGGCATCTACGGTGCATCCCGGCAAGGCTGTCACCGGCGATGAAACCGTGACCCACCACTTCACCATGCAGCCCACATCGGACGGTAATCTTCGCGCTGACTTCCTTACCTTCGGGCACTGCGGCGGCAATCCGCTGTCATCTCGTGGAAGTGACGATGAGAAGGAACTGCACATATTGTCCGTGTACGCCACCATGCCTGACGGCAAGGAGTGGACATCGGTTCACGATGTCACCACGCAACTCCACTCCTCTGTTTCTCTTGACTGCGTGGTGCGTCTCGACTCCGTGTCTTTCCCACAACATACAGGTAGCGGAGGAGGATGGGCACCCTCGGTTGATGACTGGGGAGGTGGTCACCGTGAGCCTATTGGGATGTAAATATTTGACAATAACACATATAACTTAATTAATCACATTTTAATCACTAATTAACAACATCAATGAAAAAAGCTTTATTTTTTGCAGGGATCGCAGCGATGACTCTGGCATCATGCTCTCAGGAAGAGGTGTTGAAAGTAAACACCGGTAATGCGGACGACAATCTGGTTTCATTCCGTGTTCGTTCACGCAATGCTGCCCGTTCAGTTGAGTACAACACTGAAAATCTTCAGGATTTTAAAGTTTTCGGCTACATAGGCTGGCCCGATGAAGCTTATGAGAATGGCGCTGATAACCTCGTTCCCTTCTTCAAGGGTGGTCTGGCAGAAACCTTCACCCGCGGCGAGGATGGCATCTTTACCTCTGCTACTCCTTATTATTATCCCGGCGACGGTTCTATGCTCTACTTCGCAGCATTCGCTCCCACCACACTTGACCCCGTGCCCACCCCTTATGGCGGCTTCAAGATTGACGAGTACACCGTAAACGCTGACATCACCAAGCAGGAAGATATTATTCTGGCTGAGACTATCAGCGACTCTGAAAGCGCTGCAGCCGATAATGAAATCACATTCCGTCACGCCCTTTCTAAAGTCTACATCTCAGAGCTCCGTTGCAGCAACGAAAACCTTAAGATTGAAGTTGTAGGTGTGAAATTCGGTAACATCGATGCAGCAGGTGAACTCCTGTTCTGCGGTGAGAAGGCTTTCAGTCATGAAGGTCAGAATGAAGTGTTTGGAGAAGATGGTTACATTGCTGACGGTGACGGTCGTATTTTCTGGAAACCTGCCGGCGAGCAGACAAGCTCTTTTGTATATCTGCTTGACGCTCCCGTGGTTCTCGACAAGGATAACACCTCGGCAGCAATCATGAGCGGTGACGATGCAGCGACTGAAAACGCTACTCATAAAGAAGCTTTCATGATGATTCCTCAGCAGCTCAAGGCTACTCTCGAAGAGAATGAAGAAGGAACTGAAATTCAGAAATTCTACGAAACTGACTCATATATCGCATTCCTGATCCGTGTCACCACCGTAAGCAACGACAAAGTTATCTATCCCTTCGCTGAAGGTGTGACAAATATCACAGAGGAAATCGGTGGCGTTAAATACGCATGGGCTGCATTCCCCGTTGCATCTCTCTGGGCACCCGGACTTTATGTAGATTATCTGGTGGATTTCTCTAAAGGTGTGGGCTTTGTAGCTCCCGGTGCTGAGGACCATGTTCTCAAACCCATCCTCGGAACCGAAGTAACCTTCACAGTGTCTGTTGGTACCAGCGGAACCAACGGCTGGAACCAAGGTGGTCTTGAATCCATCGAACATGACAACACCGTCAGAGTTGACATTGCTGACGATGAAGATCCCTTCCCTGATGATAATGAAGGTGAGTAAAACCCCTGATACTTTGTAATCAATGCTCTGATATGCGAATCACAACGCCGTGATTCCTCTCCATCAGAGGCATGAATAAGCTAACGAAGCTGCCTAACAAGTTTTAGGCAGCTTCTTTTATATTGCAATAACTGACAATGCGTTGTGGAGCGGACATCGCGCAGCGCTTGCGAAGTAAGAACTCTCCGGATTCCGCCATATATGTCATAAAGCCTAATAATAAAACATTCATCCGAGCAGAAAAATTTATAATATATTTCCATATATGGAAACTTTTTTTATATCTTTGTGTCGAAAATATGGGTCACGAGCAAAACCCGGAAAATTGTTTATCCCGAATGTGCCTTTTGTAGGGACGCACCGTGGTGCGTCCGCTGTAAAGTCAAAAAACTATCCTATATCGGACGCTCCACGAAGCGTCCCTACGGGGAGAGGGAATAACCTGACAACTTCCATTTGCAATGATCCCAAAAAGTAGTCATCATAATGGGTGAGCGAGATAAATTCAAAGTATTAATATCAGAAGAAGTCGATAAGTTTCTCCAAACGGTTTCTCCAAAGGCGAAAGCAAAAATTTTTTATAATATAAATCTTGTTGCCGCCGGTAGAATGGATAAAGAGATATTTAAGAAGCTTGAGGGTACTGACATTTGGGAATTCAGAACCATGTTTGCCGGTTTAGCTTACAGGTTATTGGCATTTTTTGATAGTAGAGAGCATGCGTTAATCATTACAACTCATGGATTTATAAAAAAGACGCAGAAAACTCCCCAAAAAGAGATTGACAGGGCAAAAGCAATTAGAACAGAATATTTTTCTCAAAAGTAATATGGCGATGAAATTTTACACCTTGGAAGAAATGACTGACAAGCACATAGGCAAGCGGGGCACTCCGGAACGAGAGAGCTTCGAAGCTGATGTGGAAGCGGCATTAATCGGTGCGTCAATAAAAGCTGCACGAAAGGCACAGAATATGACTCAGAAAGAGCTTGGAGAGAAAGTTGGAGTGCAGACGGCACAGATTTCTAAAATTGAAAGTGGCAGAAACCTCACTATTGCTACGATTGTGAGAGTTCTTAAGGCTCTCGGGCTATCTGCAGAATTTTCTATAAAGGGTCTTGCTCCGGTCCATTTAGGCGTTGGAGCCGACATTGATTGACTGGAAACGTGTTGTCACCCGAGCAGGGCGTTCACCTTTTCGAGTATCATCTGGGGGGTGATGCCGTTGAGGCATAGGTAGTCGCCACGGTAGCACGGCTTGTCGCCGAAAACCGAACAGGGTCGGCAGGTCAGCGGTAGCTGAACCGTGTTGCGCTCCTCCTGATGCCACCCGATGAAACCGCAGAAAGGGTGGGTGGCGCCCCACACGCTGACAACCGGAAGGTTGACCAGTGAGGCAAGGTGCATGTTGCCTGAATCCATCGAAATCATCACATCGCAGTGGCTCATGATGGCAAGCTCAGTGGGAAAGCCCGATTTGCGCCCTGCCAGCGATATGCACCCCGGATATCTTTCGGTCCAGTTGTTGAGGATAGCCTCTTCCTCGGCTCCTCCGCCGAAGAAGATAAGGCGGTTGCGGGGGTCGGCTGAGAGTGAGGCTACAACTTTCTCCATCAGTTCAGGCGGATAGATTTTGCCACGATGGGCTGCGAATGGTGCTATGGCTATGCGGCGCACACCTTCTGTTAGCGGCTCAATGAAATCGGGGAGCATCTGCTGTGGTGCGCTCCCTTTGCCGAATAGTCCGTCGAAGCGCGGTTCAAGCGGCAGACCGAAGGAGTAGAACACTTCGCGGTAGCGTGCGCGCGAGGTGATCATGGGGAGCATGATTTTGTTGCGCTTGCGGGTCAGGGCGCGTTTGCCACTACGCCCTTTGTTGATTATGCGGACAGGTATTCCCCGCAGGCGGCAGAAAAAACGGAACAGTTTGGTGCGGATCACGTCGTGCAGGTCCACGAACGCATCGAACCGGTATTCCTTGTAAAGGTCGTTGAAAAGGTGCCACATGGCGGTGACACCCTTGTATTTTTTCTTAAGGTCAACCCCTATGGGTATTAGATTGTCGGGGTGATTGATGAACAGTGCGGTCAGCGGCGGACGGGTGATGAAATAGAAGGTGACATCGGGGTAGCACCGGGCAGCACTGTAAAGCACAGGTATGACCATCGCTACGTCGCCCAAGGCTGAGAAACGCGCCACCATCACCCGCTTCAGACCGCGCGGGTTGCTGTTTTTTGCCGTGTTGCTATTTCTTTCCGCCATACAACACCGGGTTGGTGTCAGGGTCGTTGTACATCTTCATCTGGCGGTAGACCTTCATGTATTTGCGACCGGCGGCGATGTCATCCAGAAGCTGACCGATGGCTGTGGTGAGGTCGACACGCTGCTGCAGCAGTATGTCGAGTTTAGCACGGCAGCGGGCTATGTGTTCAGCCGATGCGTCGGTGCGTTGAAGCTCAGCCTGCATGTGGTAGATTTTCAGGGCGAGGATTGAAAGGCGGTCGAGCGCCCATGCCGGACTCTCGGTGTTGATGGTGGCGTCAGGAAGCACCGTCACGTCGGCGAATTTGTCGCGGAAATACGAGTCGATTTCCTCCACCATGTCAGTGCGGTCCTGATTCGAGCGGTCGATGCGGCGTTTGAGCGCCAGAGCCTCCACGGGGTCGATCTGCGGGTCGCGGATGATATCCTCGAGGTGCCACTGCACGGCGTCGATCCAGTTTTTGGCGTAGAGCGTATGCTCGATGGTGCCGGCGGCATAAGGGTTGCTTATGGGGGTGTCAACGTTGTCGTGGATGTGATAGTCAGCAGTCGAGCGGTCGAAAATCTCGTTGCAGTTGCTTGCGAATGAATTACATTTCCGGGTCATAAACAGGGATGTTTCGTTTGATACTGCGGTCAAGAGAAATGAGGGTCTCTGTGCCGGTTACGCCGTGGATGCTCTGAATCTTGTTGTTGAGCAGGTCCATCAGGTGCTCGTTGTCCTTGGCGTAAAGCTTGATGAACATGGTGTAAGGACCGGTGGTGAAATGGCACTCCACCACTTCGGGGATTTTTTCAAGCTCATCGACCACCTGACGGTACATGGCGCCACGTTCAAGGTTTACACCTATATATGTACATGTGTGGAAGCCGAGCGCCTTCTTGTTCACGTTGTAGCCTGACCCGGTTATGATGCCCAGTTCAATAAGTCGCTGGATGCGCTGATGGATTGCAGCACGCGACACACCACATTCCAGCGCTATATCTTTTGACGGTGTGCGGGCATTGAGCATGATCAGCTGCAGTATTTTTCTATCGAGTTTATCAATTTTGTCCGACATAGTTTTTGAATTAAAGTTTATGTTGACAAAATTAAGAAAAAAATCGTTTCTACACCCAAAAATGTAGTGATTTTTTTTGAAAAAAGTAGTTTTAAACCAAAATTAGGTATCAAACAGCGAATAGAAGCCGAAAATTTAACATATTTATTTTGTTGCTTGCCAAACAGAAATGGGAAAATTTATTCATTCTTCCGTTTAAAAAGAGTTGAGAATAATTCCCGCGAATGGCGATCCATCTCACGCAGCTGCGCCTCGCGTTCGGGTGATAGACGCGGGATTGGCAGTTTACTGTTGCGCTCGGATTTCTCAATAAATGCTTTTGCCGATTCACCTGTCAGTACAGGTGATGAGTTTATTGTCATTGCCATTTCGGAACTGTATTAGATTACAAATCTACTATATTATAACAAACTAAGCAAGAGCCTGATTGTTGAAGGGTCAAAATCTCGTCGAGGCGCTTGTCATGACCGGTTCGGTCGACTGATTAAACTCTGAATAATTGCTTATAAAAGTTAAAATATCAAAATATTAGTATAGGTTTTAAAAAATAATGATTACATTTGCATCACAAGAAAAAATACGTTTACTGATGAAAACTAATTTAAGTTCACAGATAAAGCTTGAGAGGATTCCTCGCCGCTATTATGCGCCTGAAGGCGATGTGGAAAGAGCGGCTCTCACACGCGAGGAAAAAGTGTACACCCGCATTTTTGAAACCATGCCTGAGGGCAGCGAATACATTGCCCGTCATGCAGTTGAGCTGATTAACCGCAAACTGAAGGAAAAAGGCTTATGCGTGCTGGCTCTCGGCACCGGCGCCGACCTCACTCCGGTTTACGAATCGATCATCAAACTTTACAAAGCCGGTGAGATTTCGTTCCAGAATGTCATTGTTTTCAATGTCGCTGAATTCTATCCTGCTGTGGCTGAAGGCAACGGCACTCTTGAAACCCTCAAGAATGTGTTCCTCAACCATGTGAACATCAAACCGGAGAACATCCACAGCTTCGACACCAACATCACTAAAGGTGAAATCTACGACACTTGCCTCGAATATCAGCAGCAGATTGACCGCTGCGGCTCTATTGACCTGACCATTCTGGCAGTCAGCGAGTCTGGCGCTCTGGCGTTCAACGAACCCGGTTCGCTGGCTACAAGCACTTGCCGACTGGTGCTTCTCAATTCCGAGACCCGCCGTAAGCTCGCAAAACGCTATGGTGCCAAATCGGTGCCCGCAACAGCCATCACCCTCGGCATCGGCAACATCCTGAAATCGTCACGCATCATGGCTGTGGCATGGGGTGAACACAAAGCCCGCAAGATCAAGCAGGCTGTTGAAGGCCCGGTGACCGAAAACGTGCCCGCTTCATATCTCCAGATCCACAATCACACCCGTCTGGCTCTCGACCTCCCCGCAGCTGAAAGCCTCACCCGCCTGTCACATCCTTGGAAAGTGACTGACTGCGAATGGGATGACAAACTTATCCGTCGCGCCATCGTTTGGCTCTGCAAGAAAACAGGCAAACCTATCCTGAAACTTACCAACAAGGACTACACTGACTGGGGTCTGGGCGAACTCATCGCACTCTTCGGCTCAGCATACAATGTCAACATCAAGGTGTTCAACGAACTGCAGCACACCATCACCGGCTGGCCCGGCGGCAAACCCGATGCCGACGACACCTACCGTCCGGAACGTGCCAACCCCTATCCCAAGCGCGTGATTGTGTTCAGCCCGCACCCCGATGACGACGTGATTTCTATGGGCGGCACTCTGCAGCGCCTTGTCGACCAGAATCATGACGTTCATGTGGCTTACGAAACCTCAGGCAACATTGCCGTAGGTGACGAGGACATGATGCGCTACTTCATGATGATGGACAAGATTGCCCCCATGTTCGACTTCAACACCCCCTCATACCGCATTCTTTCTGATGACATCAAAACATTTGTCAACTCAAAGAAGCCGGGTGAAATGGACACCAAGGAAATCCGCGAAATCAAGACAATGATCCGTCAGGCTGAAGCAACCATCGCCTGCAACTATATCGGCGTAAAACCCGAAAACATCCACTTCCTCCGTCTGCCGTTCTACGAAACCGGAACAATCAAGAAAGGTGAACTCACCGAGCGTGACGTCAACATCGTCAAAGAACTGATCGAGAAGGTGAAACCGCAGCAGATTTTCGTTGCCGGCGACCTCGCTGACCCCCACGGCACACACCGTGTCTGCACCGATGCCGTTTTCGCTGCCATCGATGAGCTGAAAGATGAACCTTGGATGCAGGATTGCAGAATCTGGATGTACCGCGGCGCATGGGCTGAATGGGAAATCGACCACATTGAAATGGCAGTACCCATGAGCCCCGAACAGCTCCGCTCAAAACGCAACTCCATTCTCAAACACCAGTCACAGATGGAAAACGCTCCCTTCCTCGGCGATGACGACCGCCTCTTCTGGCAGCGCGCCGAAGAGCGTAACCGCGCCACCGCAATGCTCTATCAGAGCTTGGGTCTCGCTTCTTACGAAGCAATGGAGGCATTTGTGCAATATCATCCCATCAGATAATAAATACTTTAATAAATACCCGAAGAACCAAACAAACCATCAAATTACAATTATAAGTGAATCATAGGTTAGAGTCCCGCCGCTTGTGAAAGTAGCGGGATTTCGTTTTTGATCCGGTTCTTCCCTCAAATCAGATATGGATAGCGATAAACCAATCTCAAGCCGACGCGGACTGTTGGCGCTCTCACCCATGGCAGTGTTTCTGCTGAGTTATGTAGTCACCGGTGTCATTGCCGGCGATTTCTATAAAATGCCCATCAGTGTGGCTCTGCTGGCAGCCTCGGTGTGGAGCATGATCATCTACCGCGGGCATCCGCTGACTGACCGCATCGATCTGTTCTCGAAGGCGGCAGGACACACCTCCATTCTCTACATGATCTGGGTGTTTGTGCTTGCAGGTGCATTCTCGGCGCTTGCCCGCGAGATGGGAGCTGTGGATGCTGCCGTGAAGCTGACTCTGCGCTTCTTCCCGGCAGGATTCATCGTGCCCACGCTGTTCATTGCCGCCTGTTTCATCTCGCTATCCATCGGCACCTCGGTTGGAACGGTTGTGGCGCTCACCCCCATAGCCGTGGAGCTTGCCGAGCAGTCCGGAGGCAATGTGGCGTTCTACGTCGCCCTTATCATAGGCGGCGCTTTTTTTGGCGATAACCTTTCGATAATCTCTGACACCACCATCGCGGCTACCCGCTCGCAGGGTTGCGGCATGAACGAGAAGTTCAAGGCTAACCTCAGGATAGTTCTCCCGGCGGCGCTGGTTACGCTTGCCATCTATATAGCGATGAGCCTCAATACGCCTGCACTGGCAGTTCCGGCTGAGAGTAACCCGTGGCTGGTTTTGCCGTATCTGGTTGTTATTGTAGCCGCAATAGCCGGAATAAATGTTACCATAGTGTTGACTACCGGCATCCTGACTGCCATGGTAATAGGATTGTCGGGTGACATTTCGTTGCTCGACATGACGCTCTACATGGGTGGGGGCATTGATTCCATGGGTGAGCTGATTATTATCACCCTGCTTGCAGCAGGTATGCTAGGAGTGATCCGTGCCATGGACGGAATTGCCTACATCCTGCAGTTGATGACAGCCCGCATCAACGGTTCGCGTGGGGCGCAGGGTGTAATCTGCATCCTCACCGGAGTGGTGAACCTCTGCACAGCCAACAATACCGTGGCAATTATCACCGTTGGTGAGATTTCACGCCGCATATCCGAAAAATTCGGCATCACGCCACGCAAGACAGCTTCGCTGCTCGACACCTCCTCCTGCATAATCCAGTCACTTATCCCTTACGGCGCTCAGACCCTTCTTGCAACCTCCCTTGCCGGCATCTCACCCCTCGCCCCCTTCCCCTATATGTACTATCCTTGGGCGCTAACCGTCATGGTGATTCTGTCGATAGTGTTCCGGAAATGAATCCGATCCACAGTGCATTTTAATTATTTTGTGCGGAATATCGTAAATATTTATTCCACATGAGCCGAAAAATAATTAATTTTGGAATATAAAATAGCAGTCAATGAAAAAAGCTCTTGATATAAATAAGCAAATGCAGCTTCTTGAAAGGAGAGGAATTGTATTTGACAATAAATTAAAGGCAAAGGAAATCTTGCTCGATGTAGGTTATTACCGTCTTGGCTTCTATGCTTTTCCGTTTGAGAAATCATTTCCGAATATTCATAATCGTACTCACGAATATGTTTTGGGAACGACATTCCAATCTGTCTACGACCTTTATTTTTTTGACACACAATTACGCAGATTGTTGCTGAATGCGCTTGATAGAATAGAGGTAAATCTTCGTTCACGAATAACATATATTGTTTCCAATCACTATGAAAATTCACCTACATGGTTCGTAGATAAATCAATTATGAAGTCAGATTTTGTGGAGAGTTTTCCCAAGAAGGTTTATTCATCACTTCTTGAAAATCCTATCATCAAGCGCCATCATTCGAAATACATAAATGATAGATTTGCTCCTGCATGGAAGACTTTGGAATTCATGACTCTCGGCAACCTGACAGCGTTATTTCAAGCGATTAAAGATGTAGAGGTAAAAAAGAGGATAGCCGCCGAATATGGGTGTTCACTCAAAGTATTTGTCAATTATCTTGAAACCATACGTGTTATTCGTAATAAATGTGCTCACGGAAGTTGCCTATATAATATGGAGTTGGCTAAGGGTATAAAATCAATCCCTGCCGGAGTTGAACCAGCAGATAGACACAACATTAAGGGGGCTTATTCCGTTATAAAGTATATGATTGGAACAATATCTCAAACGAGAAAAATTGAACTTGAAGATAATCTAAGAGCTTTATTGAACAATCCAAGAGAGGATGTAACTAATAAAATTATCAATACTTGCACAAATTTTTCAATTTGAAATTTTGTGAGTTAACATAAATGCATTAAATTTGCATCTTAAATAGTGCCCATATAGGCTTCTTTTTGAGAATGTCGCTGTATCTGCACTTTAATAAGGATGTTAAGGCACCCGACTTAGGTCTGAGGTGCCTTACTTTTTTATCCGTTCCTTTCCCCTAAACATACTATTCATTGGCGCTCACCGTCATGCTGATTCCGGCGATATAAAACGAGACCACGCTATTGCGTGGTCTCGCCGTGTTAATTAGGTAAAAGGGTTGGTTAGGTATTTATAGAATTTGGTGTTTCAGGGTTGCGGTTATGTCACCTGTCAGTTTTATCAGGTAGATGCCTGAGGCAAGTCCGTCGAGCTGAACATCTTCGCCTGCGGAGGTCACTGATTTGATTAGGCGTCCGTCAACACTGTAGATGTTCACAGTGGCTGCTTTACCGCCGAGAATCAGTTTGTTATCTTCAATGCTTACCGCAGCGTCGCCTTCAATGGCTTCCACGCCTGAGGCGCCGAGATAGGTGGCGCTGAACACCGGCGATTCGCGTTTTTCAACACCATTGACGGTCTGGTAGGTGGCAGTGACTTTGAAGTAGTAGGTCTTGCCGTCTTTGAAGAATGTTTTTGACGAGGGTATTTCGCCGATTGGACATGATTCCGAGCTGCCTACGCTGCCTTTGTAGGATGAGCCTCGTGACAAGCCTGATGCGGAAGTGGCAATATAGTAGATTACCTGATTTGAGCCTTCTATATTTTTCAGCTTTATGGTTTCGTCGCCGTAGAATGTGCCTCCGTCAATGGGTGAGATCACTTCAGGGGTGGTGGCTTCTGTCAGTTTGGTGGTGAATGATACCACGGGTGAAGTGAGTGTGGCGCCATCCTTGACATAGTGGAAGCGGGCGTGATATTCGGTGCCGGCTGCGAGCCAGAAGGGAAGGGCATGTTTGCCACCTTGCAGTTCGGCAGTGTAGAATATACGGTCGAATTCAGATGTAGTGGCTATTTCCAGTGAGATGTTATGCTCTTCGGGAGTCCATGTAAATTCGGGTCGGATGTCGACATCTTTCTGCTGATGAGCAGGGTAGGTGAAGCGCGCGCGATCGGGGCGGAAGCTCTGGGTGGCTGAGATGCCGTCGTTGGCGTTGTTGCCCGATGCACGGACGCGCCAGTAAAGTGTCTGTCCCATGGGCATGTTGTGCATCTCTGCTGACGAGATGGTTGATGACTCGGTGGCGACGGAGCAAATCAGGTCGTTGAACTGCGGGTCTGAGGCAAGGTCTACATTGTAGATGATTGCATCTGCTACTTCAGTCCATGTGAAGGTCACGGGTGCTTCAATCTCTACTCCATCGACAGGTGAGAGCAGGCGGGGAGCATCGAGCGACTTGGTTGCTTCGCCCATGAATGCGGCTGAATATTCGTAGCCCAAACGGTCGTAGGGGCATACCGCCAGACGGTAACCGGCTGTTTTTGATGCGGGAATTTCGTAGGAGGTTTCGTAGGTGATGCCGAGCAGGTATTCAGCCTGTTTGGTGAAGTTCTTTTCGCTTTCGGGTACTGCGTAAACGGTGTAACGCATGTTGTCAAAGCCTTTCCAAGTCAGTGTGTTGCCGTTTTTGCGTATTTCGGTGACAAGACCGGGGTTGTTGCTGCGCTTGTGGGTCATGGCGGGCACAATCGCGGGTGTGGTGAACACCTCTTGACGCAGGTGGTTGGCTAACAGACCTTTGCCGATGGCTTTGCTATAAAGATATTTGGTTGAGTAGAACACTGAGCCGGGAGCGCCGTCGAGGCTTTCCTCACGGTTAACCTTCACTTCTTTTGAGAATTCGTAGAAGTTGGTGTTGTGGGGACCGTCAGCTTTAGGAGCTATTTTATTTCTTTTCAGAGCTGCCTCGGTGTGCGACATGCCGAAGGGGGTAGCCTCGCTGAGCGAGTTGAGGCTTGAGATGCTGTGCGAAACATACATCTGGCGGTTGAATTTGGCTGCCACTTCGCTCCACCATTTGGTTGCCTTGACGTAGTTGGGCGATGTGTTCTCTATGGTCCAGTAGATCTGCGGAGCCATGTAGTCAACTGACTGCTCGGCATACCATGCGATGGGATCGGAAAAAATTTCGTCATACTGCCAGTCTCTGCCTGTGGGACAGATCGAGATGCCATATTTTCTGGCTACAGGACCGTCAGTGCAGGCGATGCCGGCAGGACCGACGCCGAATCGTACCCAAGGCTTAACCTCTTGGATGGTGTTGTAGACCTGCTTTACCATGTTGTTGACATTGGCGCGACGCCAGTCGTAGATGTTTGTGATTGTACTGTCGTTGGCTTTGCACTTTTCAAAAAGTTCGCCATCGTCGGCTGTGGTTACGCCTGACAGATAGAAGTAGTCGTCGAAGAGCATGCCGTCGATGTCGTAGTTGGTCACGATTTCCCTTACGATGTCACAGATGCGCTGTGTCACTTCCGGCAGACCGGGATTGAGGATTGACGCACCTTTGATGTCGAGAAGCCATTCGGGGTGATCCTTTCGGTAGACATCATCTTTGCCCCATGCTCCGGTTACTGATTCGTAGCGGTAGGGGTTGATCCAAGCGTGACATTCCATGCCGCGTTTGTGACATTCCTCAACAGCAAAAGCCAGAGGGTCCCAGCCCGGATCCATGCCACGCTGTGACACTAAGTCGGACGACCAAGGTTCATAGCTTGACTTGTACATGGCGTCGCTTCGGCTGCGCACCTGAAAGTTAATTGCGTTGAAGTTGTTGTTTTTGAGGGAGTCGAGAATTATTGTCAGATCATGTTTCTGTGTTGCAATCTGCGCGGCGTTGCCGGTAGATGAAATTGTCGTGGACGGCCAGTCAAGTCGCCATACGGTTGCGAGCCATGTGCTGCGGAACTCTTGCTTGACAGCGGGGTCAGCCGCATGAACCGCGTCAGCCCAGAACAGCATGGCTACCACAGCCACAAGCAGTTTCAAAAAGTTTTTTCTCATGATTGGTTTTATGATATTTTGTCGTTATTTGCGCCGTAGTAATATAATAATGTATAGCGACTTTCGTCGCGCACTTTCAGCAATACAAATTTACCACAATAATTTGAATTTTCAAAACTGTTAACATTTATTTGGGGAATTTTAATATTTGTTGGCAGAAGAGGCAGAATGAGTAAAAAATTTAACGAAATATTTCTTTAATTCGAGAAAAATGTGTAACTTTGCAACCAAACCTTTATCACATAATTGATTATGGTTTGAAACGCGCCAATTATTCACCATTTCTTGCCCCTAAAAAATGATAATAATAGCAGACAGCAGCTCATCCCGCACCGAGTGGGCTCTGGTGGACGGAGACAAGGTAGTCGAAAAAGCCACCACAGGAGGTATGAACCCGTACTTCCAGACCCGACGTGAAATAAGTCACAGCATACGCCTTGAGTTGCCTGAGCTCTTCTTCAAGAAACGCTGGGAACATGTCTATTATTATGGTACCGGTTGCTCGAATCCTGAGAAATGTAAAATCATGGAATCGTCGCTGGTGGCGCAGTTCAAGACACCGGTGACCGTGGAAAGTGACCTTTTGGGTGCAGCGCGCGGACTGCTCGTGCGACGTCCCGGTCTGGCGTGTATTCTCGGAACCGGCTCAAACTCATGTGTTTACAACGGTGAGAAAATAGTGAAGAACATACGTCCGCTGGGCTATGTCCTCGGCGACGAAGGTTCAGGCGCATATCTGGGCAAACGCTTCATTGCCGACTGCCTCAAAGGGCTTGCTCCCATTGACCTGACAGAGCAGTTCTTCAGCGAATATTCAATTGAAATGGAGGATGTGCTTGATGAAATCTATATCCATGCCCTTGCGTCAGTACTCCTCTCATCCTACTCAGGCTTTCTGCTCAAGCACCTTGATAACAGCTATGTATATAAGCTGGTCTACGACTCATTCATAACCTTCTTCGAGCGCAACATAGCTGCATACGACTACAAGGAGCATCCCGTAAGTTTCGTAGGCTCCGTGGCATGCAACTTCTCGGAAATCCTGCGCAAAGCGGCGCAAGACTTTAATGTGGAAGTTGAGAAAATAGCACCCTCGTCGATGCCCGGACTGGTGGACTATCACACTACTTGACCTGCGAGCCGGCAGAATCCGAGTCGGAGCCGCCGCCGAGGTTTTTCCCCACAACCGTGTTGATCTGATTGTTGTTGCGCGTCTGGTTGATAAGGCTCGTCACATACACCGTGAACACAGGGAACAGCATCAGACCTATCAGAGCAAGCAACACCGACAGCACCTTACCCACCGGAGTGACAGCCTCGATGTTGCACCCTATGGTTGTCACATCCATGCATGCCCACCACAGCGAGTCGTTATAGTCGACCACAGCGCTGTTAACACCATGTTCAAACACAAAGAACACCAGACTGGAGAAATAAACCGTTGCCACCATCGTCACCACATAAGTCACGAACAGCCCCGTAGCCTTGTTGTAAGTGAACCATCCCACCACAATGGCAAGCGCGTAACCGCTTCGGATAAGCGGAATGTAGCGCACCAGATAGCCCGTTTCAGGACCGAAGTTCCACCCGTAGTGCTCAATCAGTGCGCCGTAAGGGACTGAAACAATCAGGAACAGAATGTGAGTCAGGAAATAATGCCATTTCCGTTCCGACAGAATAAGTTCGATGAAGAAATCAAATATAAACACCACGCAAATCCAGAACTCGATTTTCATGAATCGAGGTCGCTGAAACGCCGAAATACCATTAAACGTGTCGCATGAAATAGTCCATATCAGATAGATGGACAGCACCAGTACAATCACATGGAGAATAAAATATATTTTCTCCTTATTGAAAATATTGTTCAGACGTGAAACCAGATTCATGATTCAGATGCATAACGGAAGCCTTTCCTCCCGGATGAATTAAATGTGGTGAAATAATGTTTATAAATTTAACAAAACACCATCATCAAAAGTTCGCCGTTTAGTGGAGAGGAGATGAAGAAAGAAAAAATTAGGGATAATTATCATGAAAAATGAAAAAAAACATCAAAACATTTGCACAGTAAAAAAAAACACCGTAACTTTGCACCCGAAACAAAGCCAAGGAGAGATGGCAGAGTGGTCGATTGCGGCGGTCTTGAAAACCGTTGAGGGTCACACCTCCGGGGGTTCGAATCCCTCTCTCTCCGCAGAAATAGTAAGAAAGCGCAACTTTGGTAACAAATTGCGCTTTAATTTTGGAAAGATGCCGGAGTGGACGAACGGGCCGCACTCGAAATGCGGTGAGCGGGTAACTGCTCCGGGGGTTCGAATCCCTCTCTTTCCGCAGAAAGGAGCAACCTGCAAGGGTTGCTCCTTTTTGCG